>JAHDFX010000390.1 GCA_020627965.1 Saprospiraceae bacterium
GCCGAACCGAATAACCCCGAATATGGCTGGGATGGTACTTTAAAAGATCAAAAAATGAATCCTGGTGTCTTCGTCTGGGTAGCTGAAATCCGTTTTATTGATGGTTATCAAAATACTTATAAAGGCGATGTTACCTTAATTCGTTAGGAAACTTACAGAGAAATATAAGTAGTCCCGAATCCTCATGATGAAGATTCGGGGCTTTTTACATCAATAGACTTTATTCTGAAATATAGGGAATAAAATACCACAGATTGCATACAGATATTTTTGAAGCGTTTGAGTTTATATCCCGTTCTTTTCATCTTCCTTATTATATTTGTACCACAACCTCTCCACTAAACTAAATACAGCCAAGATGGACAATCATTCTATAGACATTCGTTCCCCACATTTAGAAGGCGCAGAAGTTGCCTGGTTTGCACCGCTATGTAATGGCGATGATGAATTTTTAGGGCACCATGATATACGTTATAAAAGTGACTGGAGCAATACTTCCAATGTTTTGCTGACCGCAGATCGCCTGGGATTTCGGAATATTTTATGCCCTTCTTCTTATCAGGTAGGACAAGATACTTTGACTTTTGCTTCGGCAGTAGCACCGCTGACTTCCAACATCAATATTCTGGCGGCTATTCGTTGTGGCGAGGTACATCCACCTATGTTGGGACGGGCTATTGCTACCCTAGACCATATTCTAAGAGGTAGGCTAACCATCAATATCATCTCTTCTAATTTGCCAGGAACAGATTTAAGTTCAGCAGCTCGTTATCAGCGTTCACGGGAAGTGATTGAAATTCTAAAACAGGGCTGGACACAAGATCATATTGATTTTAAAGGAGAGTTTTATAATATACAATTGCCTTCTTCCGCTCCAATGAAGCCCTACCAGCAGAATGGCGGGCCATTACTGTATTTTGGTGGTTATTCTCCACCTGCTGTTGATTTATGTGCAGAACATTGTGATGTGTACCTGATGTGGCCCGAAACTGAAGGGCGTCTAAAAGAACTGATGAGTAATATGAGCCAGAAAGCTGCTGCCTACGGACGCAAAGTAGATTTTGGATTACGTATACATGTCATTGTCAGAGAAACGGAAGAAGAAGCCAGAGCAGCCGCCCGAAAACTGATGACTTATGTGGAGGATGAAAAAGGGAAAGAGATCAGAGAACGTGCCTTGGATGCAAAGTCATATGGCGTATCCCGCCAGTCGGAGGTCAGAAACATGTCTGATGATGATGGTTTTGTAGAAGCAAACCTATGGACGGGTATCGGACGGGCAAGATCGGGCTGTGGTGCTGCTTTAGTCGGTACACCAGATCAAATCGTTGATAAAATTCATCGCTATATGGATATGGGAATACGAGCTTTTATTTTCTCCGGCTATCCTCATGCAGATGAGTGTAAATTGTTTGCCCGCTATGTATTACCTCGCATCAAGACCTTTTCTATGCCTGTTATGCAGAATAGAATACCTGCCGGAGAACCTATGACACCGCTAGCCGGTGCTAGACGACAATGATGGAATTTATAGATAAATGGACATCTGATTTTGCCTCCTTTGTTTGGGGCTTACCGCTACTGGTCTTGCTGGTAGGAGGTGGATTATATCTCTTATTTTTATCTAATTTCCTGCCCTTCAGACATATAATACATGCCATACAAGTTACACGCGGCAAATATGATGACCCTGATGCGCCAGGACAAATCAGTCATTTTCAGGCATTAACTACTGCATTGTCGGCAACAATAGGTATGGGCAATATAGCTGGTGTAGCTGTAGCCATCAGTCTCGGCGGGCCAGGTGCCATTTTCTGGCTCTGGGTAAGTGGAATTATTGGTATGAGTACCAAATTTTTTACCTCTACACTGGCTATTATGTACAGAGGTAAGGATTCTGCCGGAGAAACTCAGGGCGGTCCAATGTATTTTATTGTGGAAGGACTGGGTAAATCATGGAAGCCTTTAGCTATATTTTTTAGCATGGCAGGACTCATTGGCGCTTTACCAGTTTTTAATGTCAATCAGTTGACTCAGGCAATTCGGGATATTTTACTGGTTCCAAATAAAATACCCATCAACTTCACAAGCAATCTCATTATCGGAATACTATTGTCTGCTATTACGGCAATCGTGATTTTAGGTGGCTTAAAACGCATCAGCAAAACTGCCGCCCGACTAGTCCCGGCTATGGTGATCTTATATTTTTTCAGTGTATTGGCAATTCTTATCATCCATATAGATCAAGTGCCAAAGTACCTGAGTATGATATTTAGCGATGCTTTCGCTGCCAATAATTATAAAGGTGAACCGCTATTAGGTGGCGTAGTCGGCGGGTTGATCTTATTGGGTATAAGGCGTGGCGCTTTTTCTAATGAAGCTGGCATAGGCACGGCTCCTATGGCACATGGCGCCGCTAAGACCTCCGAACCAGTACGGGAAGGCTTAGTTGCTATGTTGGGGCCCGCAATTGACACCCTCATTGTCTGTACGCTTACTGCATTGGCTATTCTTGTGACAGATGTATGGCAAACAACGAGTGATAATGGTGTCAGTCTGACTGCTTCGGCATTTAGCACCGCAATTCCTGGTGTCGGTCAATATATT
>JAHDFX010000391.1 GCA_020627965.1 Saprospiraceae bacterium
TGTGTTTCTTTGACGATCTTCTCGTTTTTCATCACAGCATACACCGCATCAGTAGCCCAGGTATTATCCAGAATGACTGTATTTTTCAGGATAGGATTATTTTGGAAATGCAGAAATACGCCAACAGGGTGAAGATAATCACTGCTCAGACGAAGTGCCTGCTGATAATTAAGGTCTTCAGCTTTACAAAGCTCGGCATAGCGATCTAAGCTAATGTAGTCTTTTTCTTCTTTTTCAATGGCTTTACGCACATTTACCCAGGCTTCGGGCAGTACATCACCCATGCCCGGAAGAAACTGTATACGATTTTTGATGTCAGCAATCACTTGCTGTAAAGTCTTGGGTTTATCTTTGAAATTACTATAAAGCATAGGAGCGCAGATATGATCGAATCGCTGTTTATAAGCAGGGAAATTAAAGGCAACCTGCTTATAGCCTTGTTTTTGGTTTTCGACAATGACCAAAGGACTTCCATCTCCGAGTAATTCTACCACCTGGCACCAGTAATTGACCTGATTTGCTTCAGTGCGGGCATCCATGACGAGTACATACAAGGATCTTCTAGTCAAAAAGAACTGATGGGTAGCATGGTAGATTTCCTGTCCACCAAAATCCCAGATATTCATGCGAAATTGCTCATTCTTTAAGTCTTCCAGTGCAGTGACGGGGAATTCATACTCCTTAATTTCTATACCTCTTGTTGTATCATCCTCTGTTGGTAATTTTGCACTTACGCCTTCTTTTATTTTTTTAGCAAGAGTCGTTTTACCTGCTCCACCAGCCCCGATGAGTAGGAGCTTGGCTTCTAATAGGTATTGTTGTTTTCCTTTTTGAAGTTCTTCGAGGTAATTGCGGATGGCATCCTTGCCTTGTTTTAGGATTTCTACAGGTGGTGTTGTGATGGGATTATCTCCAATTGTAATTCCTTTTTCCTGATACCCAGTAGTCCATTTGATGTCCGGATTCATTTTTGTCAGCGATAAAGGAATTTCAGTGATCTGATTGCTGGATAGCCTGAGTAGTGTCAGTTGATTAAGATTCTCGAGACCTTTGATTTCAGTGATCTGATTGTTGTATAGCCAGAGTTCTGTCAGCTTGTTTAATTCGGAGATTTGCGCTGGAATTTCTACCAGTTCAAGCCCTGATAAATCAAGGAAAGTGGCTTGTTCTTTTTTTGCTTTTTCTATCTTTTTGAGTGCTTCCTGATAAGACATATAGATGGTTTTTGTTTTTTGCAATTAAATGACTTCAAGGTGAAGATAAATATTTAGTCAAAATGTGTCTAATAAATTGTATAGTTTTACTCAGTTGTCCACCCTCTTTTTCTCCCTCCAAAGGGAGATATTAAAAATACGGTGGATTGAAATCCACCGCTTCTACTAACAGAGCGTCAAATGGCAAAAGCGGGTCCCGTATAGTTGTCGGAATCAATCCACTGTACTTCGTGTGCCTTTGAGATTATTTGAATATCCCCCCACTAATCACTTCATAAACCTTCTTATACTCAGGAAATTCTTCCAAATACTTTAAATGCCGTTCTATTACCTGCTGATCTCCTCTGGCAGCCGGCCCGGTTTGCATATCCTTAGGCTCGGCATGTTGTACTTTCAAAGCAGTTTCCAAAATAAGCGGTTTTAAAATATCAAAATCCAGGTTTTCTTTTTGTAGAATATCTGAGGCTATGTGATATAGATGATTCGAAAAATTATTCACAAATACAGCCGCTACATGCAGCATTTGCCTTTGCTCATCTGTAACACGATATACTTTAGGCGTGAGTGTTTTGGCTAAGTCGAATAAGCCATCGGCATCTGCTGGTTTTTTAGCGTCTATGCAGATAGGCAGGGTGGTGAAATCAACAGCTTTCCCCACCGTCATCGTCTGTAAAGGGTAAAAGGCGCCAAAGCGCTCAAAATACCCGTCGAATACGGTACTTGCCGTAGCCCCCGAAGTATGCACGATCAGCTTATCCGATAAACGGGAAGATAGGTTTTCCGCCAGTCCTGCAATGCCATCATCATGGATAGCGACGATGTATAAGTCGGCTTCATCAGAAATACGATGTAGTTGAGTGGTGTATGAGGTGCCTAGTAGTTTAGCCAGTTTTTCTGCACGCGGTCGGGTACGACTGAATACCTGAACAATCTTGTGTCCAGCTTGATGTAAAGCCTTGCCAAGATGTGTTCCCATATTACCAGCACCAATAAGGACTATGTGCATACTTTTTGTGTTATGGTTGGGGCGTATTGCATACGCCCGTGTTGAGGTGTTGATGTACGCCTTGTGTTGATGTACTTTTTATTGTAATTGTCATTAAATATCCTCCCGCCCACTATTGTTCAACCCCTCAGTATCGCCTGCGATACGATCTCTTTTCTCTCAGCGCAGCGATCTCTCAGTAAGCTTGCGAACGATCTCGCCTCTCGCAGCCCGAAGGGCGGTCTAATCAACAAACAAGCTTTTTAATTCTGTAGCGTCTTCCGGCTTCATTCTTCCACCAAGTATCAGGCGCAGCTCCCTTCTTCTTAATGCACCGTCATATCGTCTTTGTTCCTCCTGAGAGATTGGACGTAATTTTGGAACTTTTATCGGGCGAT
>JAHDFX010000392.1 GCA_020627965.1 Saprospiraceae bacterium
AAATATTTCTAGACGATAAAAATAATAAAAAGATTATTGGTGAGTGGAAGTTCACCATTTCTGAGAATCTAGCCGGTAGATTTCAGCTGAAAAGTAATGATTTTCAAGTGTCTCCAGAAACTCGTGTACCTCATCATGTCAGTTTTGAAGTTTCTACAGAAGATTTTTACACTCCATACAATCCGCTGGATGGACTTGTATCCTTTGGTAAAATTAGAGTCGATAAATTGAGAGATAACCAACTAAAAGTGTGCGGAGACTCCGGGAAGGAAAAATGCAGCTTCGCAGCCTTGAGAATATATACTGATAACACTCCAGGACCTGGTTATTGGAATTTTGAGGAAAATTATGGATTACCTATTTATATCAACGATTTTGTTGAGATTCCTCATCAGTCTGGTCAGGCATTGGAAATTGGTAAAGTTGACCTGAGTGATGTAAGAGTATTGAAAAAGAGTCATTTCGAGGAAACGGCTTTATCATATTCGGTATTCGTAGACTTTTTTGATTCTGTAGCAGGACTTTATCGTACGGATATAGTTGTTCAGTATATCCTTTATTGAGCAGAAAAGCGGGTAGGAGCTTCAGTTCTTGCAGCTCTAATTATTGTTGAGTAGGTAAAGGGAGTTTCACCCTAAACCTCTCTTCAAACGGTACGTGAAAGTCTCCCTTCATACCGCTTTCTATCAGTACACCTTAAAATATTTCCAATGTTCAAATAAATCGGGTTTGGCAAGAAATGCTCTTTTGAGAAAACCAAAAGCCAGCCTAGAATGTCTTCCTAACTTTTTATATTTTCGCCGGGCCCATTTTATGAGCCTTTTGTTGATATAAATAGCTAATTTTTGAAGAGCCGAGGGATAGAATCGACCATAATAGAGTATCCATCCTCGAATAACTGGGTTGAACATTTCTGCCAATTGTTCCATATGAGTGTACGTTTTAGACTGAAGCCGCCAGCCAAACTTAATCGTTTTGCGTATTGCTTTCAGTCCTTGGGAGCTAATAGCGGGGACAAAGCCTGTGAATAGTTTTCCCGTTGCCTTATTACGGCAAGGTCGCATTCTAAAGGAAAAACCAAGAAAAACAAACTCTCTCGGGAATTCCTTATTTGCTTTATCTTTCCCACAATATACGATGCTTGTTTTAGTTGTGTGTAATTTTAGTCCACATTCCCTGAGCCTCTTATCGAGATCATTTTGAATTTTTACAGCTTGCTGGTAGGTCCAACAGTGCACCAATCCATCATCCGCATATCTTGCCCAAGGAAGTTCTTTAAAATTTCTAACCATCCACAAATCAAAAACATAGTGAAGGAACAAATTACTTAAGACTGGAGAGATAACACCTCCTTGCGGCGTTCCTTTGGTCCGTTTTACAATTGAACCGTCTTCCATTACCATTGGAGCTTTGAGCCATCTCTCAATGTAAAGCTTCACCCATTTACAATCTGTGTGAAGATCTACAGCTTTCATAAGTAATTCATGCGAAATATTATCAAACAGTCCCTGAATATCAAATTCAAGCACCCATTTGTATTTCCAGCATCTTTTCTTTGTCACCTCAATTGCATCATGTGCTGATTTTCTAGGTCTATATCCATACGAGTCAGGAAGAAAAGATCTTTCTACTGACGGTTCAAACACCATCTTTATGGCTGCTTGAGCCACTCGGTCTGATACTGATGGAATTCCGAGAATCCGCATTCCTCCAGCCTTTTTGGGGATCGCTACCCCTTTCACTGGAGGAGGGAAATAGCTTCCTGATGAAAGTCTATTCCAGAGCTTATACAGATTGTTGCTCAGATCCACCTGATATTCAGCCAAGGTTTGGTTGTCGATCCCAGCTGAACCAGCATTTTCTTTAACTAGCTTCCACGCCTCCCATACAATTCGTTTGTCTATCTGAAATGATTTCCGGTTGATGGTATTCAAGATTCCTCCTACTCATAGTTGATCACAGAATCCATCTGTACTAATCTGGCCCCTTTGCTCCTCCTCCATTACAGAGTCATCAGCGCTACTAAAAGCCAGTCCGCCCCATTTGCCATCATCCCTATTGTCAGCCTTGCTGTTTTATCAGCTTGCGCCTTTCGGTTAGCATTTGACAAATGGTTCCCACAGTTCCGTATGGACGCCCAGACAAAGTTCATGCCTCCTATACACCGAGTGCCACCTGACCAGTAAACAGGTTCCCGTCAGATTTATCCCAAAGCAATACATCGACCTTGGTTTTGACACTACTTAACCACTAACGATGCGTGATCAGAGGTTCATTTTCATTCATCTCCTTTGTCCCTACCTGCCACTTTTTACAGTGACTTTTCCCTATCGCTCACCACCTCAGCTTTTGACTGAAGCAGCATAGGGTGGTTTGAAGCCGACTCCTGCAAGCAGGCTCCGAAGGGTCAGACCTTCATCATCCATACAGCTGTAAACAACCGACTCTAAAATACCGGTCGTGCTGTGGCACACATGTATTATTTAGTTTAAAGGTTTTTTCTCAGGTGGCTTCGGGGTTTGCTGGAAACTTCTTTTATAATAATTGGATATGCAATCAAAAAACAAGGAAAGATGAATATTATCTTAT
>JAHDFX010000147.1 GCA_020627965.1 Saprospiraceae bacterium
CGTTTGCCCTAATTGGCTGCCTTTTTATAGGTTTGTCTAAATCTTCATGATTAGGCGAAATTTTAGACAAGCACTAAGGGGCTAGTCCTGATTATAGAAAAACAGATTAAAGCGATTTTGAACACCTTTTGTTGTGACTATATTGTCATCATATTTGAATGGAAAAAAGGCTATTTTTTTATAGACAATCCAAAATAGCCTGCTGATCCAGATAATCATGGAATACATGCTTAGTGCCAAGTGCAGCCAGTTTGCCATCCTTTGCCACATCGATTCCTATCAGACGAATACCCATAGCCTTACAAGTCTTAAAATCCCATACACCATCACCGAAATAGATGATTTCCTCGAAGCTTTGTCCGTATGTTTTCTCTGCTTCATGAATAGCATGCCTTGTAATTCCTGCTCTTGAGATATGGTGATCACTATTGCCGAAAGGCACTTCCTCTGGCTGGATACCGATGGCGTTGAGTTTCAAATGAGCTGTTCTTTCCCAACATCCTGTCGCTATTCCGATGGCATAATTCGGGTGAGATTGAATCAGTCGGAAAAAAGCGGCAGAACCGGGTACTTCTTTGTATAGTGCTGGCTCTTGTTGTTGAGCAGCTTCAAATTCGTCCATCAGTATATCTTGCATGGCAGCATATTCCGTTTTAGTGGGCTTGCGCCCTAATTCTTTCTCTGCCACTTCCTCAGTAATTCCCCAATCTGTAAAATGTTCAACAAAGCCCCAATCCTGACCAGATACATTGGTGCCAAAAGCCTTTTCAAAAGCACGTAAATAGCAATCATGGTCAACTTTGTTCGTGTTGGTCAGGGTTCCATCTATGTCAAATATAATGAGCTTCATAAGTGTAAAGTTAGATTTTTTTAAATAATATCAATATATTGCATGAGCTTAACAGGCAAAGAACAAACACCTAAATATACCTGCTTTTGAAAATATAACTACAAGAATCAATATACTATGAAACCCAGAGCCATCATATTATCAGCTTTATGTTTACTCTCCCTCAGTGCCTATACACAAAACTCAGAGCTAGCCTTTAATTATACAGAGAATCATGAAATTGATCAGGATGCGATGACTTGGGAATTGTCTTATGATTTTATGAAGACTGAAACAGGGACACGTCAGGGTACTTGTATACTGCCCGTTAATCCTTGTTATGACCTTATAATACAAGGAACAAATACAGGCTGTGGGACCACTGTAGATTATCCAAATTTCTGGCCGGATTGCCCTGAAATATCGATGCAGTGTATACCTCCTTCTGGTAGCTTTTTTCTCCCAGGAACAACTACAGTAGTATGTATGGGTACAACCACAACTTCAAACGTTTCTTGTACATTTGATGTCTATGTAGTAGGGGAAAACCAACCACCGACAATATTGTGTCCTTCCGACATTACGCTAAATAATAACTCTGGTACCTGTGGTGCAGCATTAACTTGGGCTGATCCGCTGGCTATAGATAATTGTGGTATTCAATTTGTTACGTGCAGCCCACCATCAGGAAGTACCTTTCCTTTGGGAACAAGTGTAGTAACCTGCATGACAAGAGATGTATATAATAATATGGCAACTTGTACTTTTAATGTAACGGTTGTCGATGATGATCCTCCTCTTCTTATATGCCCGAATGATGTTATCACGTCAGCTGCCCCGGGCGCCTGTGATGCAGTAGTGACCTGGGCAGGTCCTCTTGCTATGGATAATTGTTCAAATGTTACCACGTTCTGCGATATTCCATCTGGTAGCAGTTTCCCAATAGGAACAACACTGGTGACCTGTGTAGGAGTTGATGCAGCAAGTAATGCCTGGACTTGCCAGTTCAGTGTGGAAGTAATAGGTGAGTGTTCTGAAAATTGTCCGCAGGATATTCTGCTCAATAATACAGTAACAACTGGCTTGTATCATGCAGAGAATAAAGTTTCTACTATGAATACCACGACAGGAACAAACACCATGTTTAAAGCTGGAAATCTGATCGAGTTATTGAATAACTTTTCTGCACCTGGAAATACAGATTTCTCAGCAGAAATAGAAGACTGTATACCTAATGTTGGTGTCGGTAATAATTAGAATGATTCTATCTGTTTAAACATGTTTTATTTATTTGTTTTTGTAGTATTTTTCTTTCCTTAAAAGTTAATTATCTGAATACCTTGCAACTAAGAGACAGGTAATTACATCCTCTTATTTGTAAATTGGTTAAACACGCCAGTTTACAAACACACACCGATCCGAAAATATCTGCAAAATAAATGCTATGAGACTTTGTTCTACTACACTTGTACTGTTGATGGTTTGCCTGTTTACACAAAAAGTATATACTCAAGATTCATCATGCTCTCCAAAATCTGAGGAGAATGCTGTTTCTACCGATGAAGATGCCATGAATTGGGAGTTATCCCATGATTTTATGGAAACAGATACGGAGAGGCAACAGGGAGACTGCCCCGTGCCACTCGCTTGTCCTGGTCCTTTAGTCTTAGGAACAAATACTGTGGGCTGCGGTATGATCGTAAATTATGGAATATCCTATTGGGTATTGGATGATTGCCCTGGTTATACAATTGAATGTAATCCGCCGTCTGGAAGTTTCTTTTTTCCAGGTGTCACCTCCGCTTTTTGTAGGCTACTAGATCCACAAGGAAATTTAATGGCTTCTTGCCCTATTGATATCGTTGTGGTCACTGAATGTCCTTATGACTGCCCACAGGAAATCATACTGGATAATGAAACCACTTTCGGACTATACCATGCTGATGGTACTGTTTCTGCTTCCAGCTCTACTACTTCTGGTTCTGATGTATTCTTCAGAGCAGGGAATACCATTGAATTGCAAAATAACTTCTCAGCCCCGGCGAGTACAGATTTTTCAATAGAAATAGAGGACTGCTCATCTAATTTTGGGGATAATGACGACCAAAATTAGTTGAAAAACAATTCTTGTTCGATTCACTAAACCTACTAAAAAACCACTTATTTGGGATTTCATACCAGTTATTACTTCATATCGTCCACTTATAAGTTGTCGGTTTCATGTCAGAGATTATTCACTTATATTTGGTAAGTTTTACAAAACAAATTTTATTAAATTCTAATAACTCAATAAATAATGACAATGAAATTTAATTCTATTATATTAGTGCTGATAATATCTACGTTTGTGTTTGAAACGTATGCACAAGATTCAAAAAAGTCTATTGATCAAGATGCCATGAACTGGGACTTGTCTAATAATTTTATGAATATTGGAGTTGGGGAGCAACAAGGAAATTGTTTTATTCCGATTACAATCTGCCCATACGGCGGTATAGCACTGGGGACAAATACTATTGGTTGTGGTGCCATAGCTGACTATCCAGATCTCGGACTAGACCCTGTTGATTGCTCATTTATAGAAGTAGTACATAATCCGCCGGAAGGCAGCTTTTTACCAACTGGTGTGACAAGGGTGACTCGTACTTTATATAATATAAACACAGGTACTGTTATAGATCCTACTTGTTCGTTCGACGTGACTGTGGTAGCTAGTTGTGCTGATGCCTGTCCTGATAATATTGCATTGGATCATGGAGGGCTGACTCCACTTATATTTGATGCTGAGGGTATTTATCATGCTGCTGATACCGTCTCTGCCACAAATACAACGACTTCAGGTACAGGTGTAGACTTTAAAGCAGGGGATATGGTCGAACTTCAAAGCAAGTTTTCTGCACCGGCAAACATAGATTTTTCTATAGAAATTGAAGATTGTATCCCTGATGGAGGAGTGAATGAAAACCAGAACTAGTATAAAATTATTTCTCTTTGGACTACTGGTCATAACACCCGTTTTCCACCTAAATGAGGCCTTGGATGTTGCCCTAGTACCCCGTTTTATTTGCTGGTCAGTTATCTTGTTACTTGGGGCTTTTTTATTATTAAAAGCTGAAAAAGAAACTAAATATCTCAATATACTGGATGTAAGTTTCCTGCTGTATTATTTTATCACAGGACTCTCTTTAATATGGGCAACCAATAGCGCCAATGCTATCTTTGAGATACAGAGAATATTTGCTACGCTGGTGACTTACCTGCTTCTTCGTTTTTTATTATTGCAGACAGAAGGCAGAGCTATCCGTTTTTTACTATTTTGCAATTTGCTGATCACCCTGATCGTATTAACAGTAGTAGGCTGGCAAATCATAGAACACGGACGTTTTAATAATCTGATCGCCAGAGGTTTTGACAGGATTTCCGGACTTTCTGCACAACGTAATCTACTATGTTCTTTTCTGTATCTAACACTGGTTTTTAATGTTTTTAGCTGCGTTTATAATAAAAGTAGGCAATGGCAATTTGCTTATCTTCTCCCTATAGCGATGCAGACAGCTATATTGTTATTATTCCAAACCCGCTCAGTTTATATCGCACTGTTTATTTCAGGATTGTTTTTTCTTTTTGGATTTCAATTTATCACAAAATTTTTCAACCTAAAAAGAGCCTTAGTATTCCTGGGCATACCAGTTTTACTGACAGCCGGAATATTAACTAGTCTTACTTTAGTCAATGATAATTTTAAAGGCTATCTGGAAAAAATAGACGTTACTCAGTACACAGAGTCCAACTCCGCCCAGGAACGTATCATGATGTGGAAACGGACGGTAAAAATGATCCGCGAGTATCCACTGACTGGTGTTGGAGCCGGAAACTGGGCAGCTTTTTATCCCAGTGAAGATACAGAGGTTGTTATTACAAGCAAGAAGTATGTTTTTTTTCAACGCCCTCATAATGACTTTCTCTGGGTATTTTCTGAAACAGGCATATTGGGTTTTTTGGTCTATTTGTCTTTGTTTGTTTTGATATTGATACCTGGTATCCAGGTTGTTAAAAAAAATGAAACCCCTGATAAAAGCCTGAAAGTCTTAATCTTGATAATAGGTTTAATAGGGTATTTTACCATAGCTAATTTCAGTTTCCCTAAAGAACGTATTGAGCATCAGATATGGTTTGTATTGATGCTAAGTATGTTAGCTTATTATTTACACGATCAGTTTAAAAATAAGTTTCGCTTATCTTTAATTAAGGTAAACAATGCTGCTATTATAGGGGTTTTATTGACAGGATTATGTTTTAATTTACTGATTGGTTACTATCGTTATCAGGGAGAAAAAGCCATGAAACCAGTTTATACAAGGAAAATGTTACCACAAAAAAAACTGGAATTGCTTGATAAAGCTCAGTCTTATTTTTACAATACTGATCCTGTAGGATTTCCGCTTGACTGGCATAGAGGCATTACACTCAATATCGTAAACCAAAAAAAAGAAGCGCTCCCATATTTTATCAAAGCTTACAAACTAAATCCCAATAATTTTAGGGTTGTGGATGACCTGGCAGCGGCTTATGGCACCGACGATCAGCCTAAAGAAGCTATTCGATATTTTGAAATTGCACACAAGTTAGATACTAAAGGGGAAGCGACTATATATAATTTGGCAATTCTGAATTATCGTATAAAAGCCTACACAGTGGCACTAGATTGGGCTAAAAAATTACCTTCAGATTATCTACGCAGAGATGAATTGATAGGAGAACTTACAACTAAACTCACTCAATAGCTTATCTTTGTTAGCGAATAATTTATTTTTACCATTCCCTAACACTCATCGATGAAAAAATATCTGATTTTCTTTTGCTTAATGATTTGTGGAAACTCAATTTTTGCGCAAAGCGAAATTAAGGTGATGAGTTACAATTTACTAATTTACCCGGAAGGAGATATGGTCAACAGGGTTGATACTTTAAGCAAAATACTTGATTATTATGAACCCGATCTATTGTTGGTGCAGGAGCTAAAAAGCGAACAAGGACTGCAAAATATCACCCAAGAGCTGAATACGCTTTTTGACAATTACAGTGCTGGAACTTATGTCCCTCAAATTTCGAATCCTGCAAACAGTTGGCGACTACAACAAAACCTGATTTTTAATGAGGCTGTTTTTGAGCTGGTCAGTGAAGAGGTGATTGAGACAACTTATCGGGATATTAACTATTTTCAGTTGCGTTTTTTGGAGGAAGATGGAACCCCATCAACAGAATTATTACATACTTATGTGACGCATTTAAAGTCATCACAAGGTAGCGCTAATGAGCAGTTAAGACTTGCTATGGCGGAGGTGTTAATTAACCATGTTTCACTCTTGCCGCCGGAAAGTAATATCATTGTCGCTGGAGATTTTAATGTGTATTATGGCTGGGAACCAGCTTACGACTTATTGCTGAGTACCAATGGAACAAATACCCTCCATGACCCGATCAATATGCCTGAATGGGCGTCTGCATATTTTTCGAACAAAGAAATTTTTACACAGTCGACCCGATTGTCTAGCCTGAGTGATGGTGCTGGTGGCGGTATGGATGACCGATTTGATTTTATCCTATTATCTGACCAATTGATGAACCTTGATTCAAGGCTGACTTATCAGGAGAATAGTTACCAGGCATTGGGAAATAACGGAACTTGTTACAATCAGGATTTAATTGATTGTAGCACCGTGAATAATGTGCCTTTTGAAATATTAAGATCGCTTTACCATATGTCCGATCATTTACCAATCGTATTAAGTCTGGATGCCAATGAAGCTGTCTCTACGATTGAATTACCAATGTTGTCAAAAAAACAGCTCATTGAAATCATGCCCAATCCAGCTAATGCTCAAGTTGATTTAATGCTCACTGGAACTAACCCAGTTGACCTACGTATTTTGAACATGCAAGGAAAGCTAATGTTAGAGCACAAACTATTTAAACAAAAAACTACAATGGATACCTCCCGCTTACCACAAGGCGTATATATCCTGCAAACTACAGACATAAAAGCTGGTGTATTTGATGTCGCAAAATTAGTGATTCAACAATAAAAATAACAATATGATAGTCGCTTTAGTACTTTTCTCCACATTTTCAATAAATGAACCCAACTTAAAGCTTATCTATGTCGGTGACCCAATGTGTTCCTGGTGTTACGGAATTTCAGAGGAACTATCTGAAGTAGAAAAAGAGTTTAAAGGAAAAGTCAATTTCGAATTGGTGATGGGGGGCTTACGTCCATACAACACACAAACCATGTCAGAATTAAAAGACTTCCTGTCTCATCATTGGAAAGATGTCTATAAAGCAAGCAAACAACCTTTTAATTATGATGTTCTGGATACTTCGATTACTTATGATACAGAACCACCATGCAGGGCAAATGTGGTGGTCAGAGAATTAGCACCGGAGCAATCTTTTGCTTTTTTCAAGGCTTGTCAAAGGGCTTTTTACTTTGAAAATAAGAATATGCACCTGTCTGAGAGTTATCATGATATACTCAAAGAATTAAAAATAGATGTTGAGCAATTCGATAAATTATTTGCTTCTGAAGAAATGAAAAATTTAGTCAGAAAAGACTTTGAACGCTCTGCCGAATGGGGTGTTCAGGGCTTCCCAACACTTATTCTTCAACAAGGAGATAACTTGACGCTTATCACAAATGGTTATACAGATTCAGAGACAATGATAAAGCGTATTGAGGCTGCTTTGAAGTAATTTAATGAAAAAAATCTTAGGCATTTCAGGGTTTTACCACGATTCAGCAGCAGCTTTGCTGGTGAACGGGCAAGTTGTAGCAGCAGCTCAGGAAGAGCGATTTACTCGCAAAAAGCATACAGCAGATTTTCCTGTACATGCTATAAAATATTGCCTGGAAGAAGCCGGATTCAGTATTAATGAACTCGATGCCATCGTGTTTTATGATAAACCTTTATTGAAATTTGAACGACTGCTGGAAACTTATTATGCCTTTGCCCCAAAAGGATTAAGCTCTTTTCTTAAAGCTATTCCCGTATGGATAAAGGAAAAAATGTTCCTCAAAAAACGCATCTATGATGAATTAAAAAACTGTGGCGATTACGATAAAAAACAGGTCAGATTACTTTTTCCCGAACATCATCTTTCTCATGCTGCCAGTGCCTTTTTTGCTTCACCTTACGAAGAAGCTGCCATACTCACTATTGATGGAGTGGGGGAGTGGTGTACGGCTGCTATTGGTGAAGGAAAAGGGAATGATATAAGTTTTCACAAAGAACTGCACTTCCCACATTCTGTTGGTTTATTATATAGTGCTTTTACCTATTATCTGGGCTTTAAAGTCAATTCAGGCGAGTATAAATTAATGGGTTTAGCGCCTTACGGCAATGCAGAAGCAGAACAGACACAGCAATTTGTCCGACTGATAAAAGAAAAATTAGTCAGCATAAAAGAAGACGGCTCTATCTGGCTCGATCAAGCTTATTTCAATTACACCACAGGGCTGTCAATGGTGAAAGATAAAAAGTGGGAGACAATATTCGGCTTTCCTGTCCGAAAGGAAGAAGAGGAACCCCGTCAACACCATTGTAATCTGGCCTCAGCCATTCAACAGGTAACAGAAGAAATCGTATTGAAAATGGCAAAAACAGCCCAAAAAATCAGCCATTCAGACAATCTATGTATGGCTGGAGGTGTTGCCTTGAATTGTGTTGCCAATGGCAAATTATTAAAATCTGGCATTTTTAAAAATATCTACATTCAGCCAGCAGCAGGTGATGCTGGTGGGGCTTTAGGAGCAGCATTAGCCATTCATTATATGTATTTCAATGAAGAAAGAAATGCTGATAAAAACCAATTAAAACAAGTCTACCTAGGACCGAATTTTTCCGATAAGGAAATTATTTCAATGAACAAAAAAGTCAAAGCAGTCTATAAAAGATATGATGATTTTGATAAATTAACCGAAGGCGTAGCTGCTAAATTGTCTGATGGACAGGTTATTGGATGGTTTCAGGATAGAATGGAGTTCGGACCAAGAGCATTAGGCAATCGAAGTATATTAGGTGATCCTCGTAATCCTGATATGCAGAAAAAGCTGAACCTGAAAGTTAAATACAGAGAGAGTTTTCGCCCTTTTGCCCCATCAGTATTAGTTGAAGATACTAGAGATTATTTTGACCTCAATGTCGCTTCGCCATATATGTTGCTAGTCGCTGATGTACAGCAGACAAGACGAAACCCTATGCCCGAAAACTATAATGAATTGTCTTTATGGGATAAATTGTATCATCAGAGAAGCGATATTCCGGCAGTGACGCATCTGGACTTCTCTGCTCGTGTTCAGACAGTCGACCAAGAGACGAATCCAAAATATTGGTCATTAATTCAGGCTTTCAAACAATTGACAGGCTATGGATTGCTGATTAATACGAGTTTTAATGTACGGGGCGAACCCATTGTCTGCACACCTTACGATGCTTACCGCTGTTTCATGAGTACTGAAATGGACTATCTGGTTATTGATAATTTTCTATATAAGAAAAAAGAGCAGCCTGACTGGGAGGATAAGGAGAAGTGGAAGGTGAAGTTTAAAATGGATTAAGTAAGCGGACAGAATTAAGTTTAAAATAATGAAGGATAGATTTTGTCAGCAATCAAGGCGCTAAAATGTGAGCTATCCCGATAATTATCGGGATTAGCATAGTGAATATTTTAGCAAGGCTGAGTGCTGGCAAAAGATGCCTTCATAAATTATAGATAGTTCTGTCCGATTACTTAGCCATATAACGTTTTGCTAATGACTATGATCTCTTTCCATTGACTCTTCGTATGCTTCAGTCATTAAGCGACTTATGCGTTTGTTGCGATCTGCTAATTTATTAATGAGTCGTTCGTACAATTCTTTATTAAAATCATTAACTGGATGTGGACCATCAAAGACAAAGCGGAAAACGCTTTTTATTTCATCGTCTGAACGTATTGATAATTGCAAACAGATTCTTTCTGGATCATCTATGATTTTATATGCAAAACCAAATGCTTGTCTGATATTATCTGCTTGCCAGTGACCATGTATACAGATATCGATATATTTATTGTAGTATTTGTCAGGTGAAATTCTATTCATTTTATGGAAGTAGTAAATGATTTCATGTCCTTCGGAATATAAAGGTGCGACCCCATTTTTACCATCAAATCCAAATAGTTGTTCCATTTGTTTAAATGAAGAGGGGAAAGCACAAAAGAATAGTGTTTCGAATTTATCTATTTCGTTCGATTCTGCATTTTGAATTTTTCTAAAATAAAGTTTTATAGCATTGGCTTTTTCATTTATGCTTCCTGATTCTAGTGTTTCACATGAGGAGAAAGTTTTTTCATCATTTGATTCAATTTTTATCTTTTCTTTTTCAGTACTTTGTGGTTGACAACCAACACAAGACAAAATGTGAATGGTGATTATTATAATTGACTTATAAGGTATCATTGATACGTTCATTTTAAAGATTTAGTTTTTATTTGACTTTTCCCCAACGCAGATTTTAACAAATGATACATTTATAGCTTAGTAAGCTACTTAACTCTTGTTTGAAAAGTCCTCAATTATGAGAATATTTCTATACAACATACTAATTCTACTCATCTTGCTTGTCCTCATTGACCCATTTTTCAAAAAAGAAGGCGAGAGAGAAAAGCATGGAAGCATAAGTAGGACTGTCTCGCTCAGAGAATTTCCTCCCGATACCGATATATATAAAACGCCGCCGGATTACCTGGTTGAAAATGCGGATAATCTAGAACAAAAAGCCTGTCGCATACGAACGAATAAACAAGGATTCATCATAGGAGAAAACACAGTAAACAAGGAACCTGCTGATATAATTTTCTTTGGAGGAAGTACCACAGAATGTCTATATGTAGATGAAGATAAACGCTTTCCTTATCTGGTAGGAGAACAACTGGGCTTAACTGTATTTAATGGAGGAAAAGGAGGTAGTAATACAATTCATTCTACAATTAATCTATTGACAAAAGGAATTCCACTGGAACCTAAAATGGCGATATACATGCACAATGTCAATGATTTAGTAGCTCTGACCAAAGCGGGAGGGTATTGGGATGCACCAGAAACGAGAGCTATTATTAAAGAGCAAAAAAAGCCATCCAATAGACTTGGAAAACGCATTTCTAATGTGTTTAAATCACTGAAAGACCTGTTGATCCCCAATATTTATAAAAAATTAAAAACTATAAAAAACAGAAAAAACAATAAAGCCGAAGTAGATGAATGGCAACAATATAGAAACCGGGAAGTAGAGATTGATTTACCTGCTATAGAAGAAAAATTCGATCAGGCTATCAGTGGATTTGTTGAACTGGCTCGTGCCAATAATATTGAACCAGTACTAATGACACAGTTCAATCGGTTTCATCCCGAAGATAGGTATACTAATCGTTCATATAGTGCCAACAGCAATAATCAACAAATTCCTTATCTTACTTTTTGTACTTATTACAAAGCGTTTAATGAAAAAATAAGAGCCATAGCAGAGAGAGAAAAAATTTTGTTAATTGACCTGGACGTGCAAATACCGCCTAACAATACTTATATTTACGACTCAGTTCATCTGAATGAAAAAGGCAGTGAATTAGTAGCTAATACAATAGTAAAATCACTGCAAAATATTTTTACTGATAGATCAGGAGAATAATTTTATTGTAAAAAAATGGAAGGAATCAAAGACATATGGCGTTTTATGAAAGAACGTCGAAAATTTTGGTTAGCCCCAGTCATTATTGTATTAATAATACTGGGGGTTTTATTGGTTTTTGGCGGAGGTAGTGCCATCGCTCCCCTGATTTATACTTTGTTTTAAATGAGCAAACAAGAACAACATCCGAGAACAGTTATGTTAGCTATATCAGCTGGTATGACCATCTTGTATCTCATTTTTGACAAAGAAGCTTTTATTTATGTTTCCTTGCTGATCGCTTTGATAGGTTTGCTGTCGCCCTGGCTAAGTCGTCACATTGCCTTTGTATGGATGAGCATAGCTGGCTTTATCAATCGTATTCTTTCAACCCTTGTATTGAGTCTGGTCTTCTATATTATTTTATTGCCTATGGCAATATTGTCAAAGCTCTTTGGAAAGAAAGATATTTTACAATTAAAAAATCCAAAAAACTCTGTTTTTAAAAACAGAGAACAAATTTTCGATAAAGAATCATTCGAAAAAACATGGTAATCATCGTAAATACAGGGCGTACCTTGTATCAACAAACAATAAACATGAAAACAAAAAAAATCATAGTAGAAGTAAGCTTGAATGAAGAGAATGTACCAGAGAAAATGACCTGGGAAGCAGAAGATAATCCTGGGCAAGGAGGTGAAAAGGAGTGCAAAGCAATTTTAATGTCGCTGTTTGATAAAGAACATAAAGACACACTCAAAATAGATCTATGGACAACAGAGATGCAGGTAGGGGAAATGGACAGACTCTTTTTTCATACACTGCGTTCTTTGTCTGAAACTTATTACAAAGCCACCCAAAACCAAAAATTAGCCAATCAAATGCGACAATTCTCTGAATTCTTTGGTGAAGAGACGGGAATTATTCCAAAGGAACAAGAATAAATTTAAAGCATTATCGAAAACTCCGCATAATTGTAGTCGATTATTTTTTTAATGTAAAAAATAAAATTATTCCAATTAAAAGAGTTTTTGTGACATCAAAAATTTCTTTATAAGAAATTTTTTGCATCATATTTTCCTCTATTTAATAGAGTTAATCTAATTCAGTCAGAATAAATATATAACAAATAAAGGACAATATTCATATTGAAAAAAAACTCAAATAAATAACAGTTCATGCAACCATCTTAGCTCTAAAAAACTCTCATATATCATAAAAGCATATCCTGCCCTTGCCATTACTTATACTAGTACTTTTAATAAAAAGCTATTATGTAGGCAAGAATAATATTCCTAATATTTAATGTGAAGATCAAAACAAACACCTATGTTGAGAGTGAAACATTTACACGAAAATCAAAAAGCATGTAGAAAAAACTTATGTTTTTTTTCTATTTTCAGACACTTCTTAAAAACCAATGATATTCTTCTAAGGCGGTATTTAACATTTGTCGCATTTTTTCTGATTACTGTACCATTACTAGCAAACGATATTGCTAGGGAATATTCAGAAGAAGTTTGTGATTTAATGCTTGTATGCCCACCTTCAGAGGTAGAGATTACCTGCGAAATAGATACCAGTAATTTATTTACCGCAATTGGTGGAATACTTAATCCAGTAGGATGTAATGCTGTATCAATTACACATGATTATGAACCTATAGATGTATGTACAGGAGGAACGGCTGAGGTAACCTTCACCATAGAGGCTATAGATGATTTGGGGAATAGTATCGTTAATACATGTGTCTCCATGCTCACCTTGGGAGTTATAACTCCTCCAACTATTACTTGTCAGCCTGCTATCGAAGTTGAGTGTGCAGAGCAAGTTGTTTTGGAACAAGCTACCTATACAACAGGGTGTGGACCAGGTGAACTAGTCATATCGCGTCCAATAATTAATGGTGTACCTGGTTGTTCAGGAACAACCTATACTTATTTACAGACTATAACCGATGTTTGTGGACAATCAGTTTTTTGTACACAGGTTTTTATCATAGTTAATGACCCACCATCTATTAATTGTCCTGCTAATCAGATTGTTTCCTGTGTCGATGATATTGACGTTATACCAGCAGAATTTACAACCAGTTGTGGTTTTGGTGGTAATATGGAGGTAACAGGACCCTTAATAAACGGTTTGCCGAATTGTGGAGGAACCACTTATACTTACACACATACTGCCACAGATCAATGTGGTGGAACATCTTTCTGCGAACAGGTATTTACTATTGAAAACGACGAACCTAATATCATATGTCCTGCTAATCAGACAGTTTTCTGTGCTGATGATATTCAGATATTACCAGCAGAGTTTACAACTAGTTGTGGCTTAAGCGGATCAACTATGATCGCAGCCCCCCCCGTAATTACAGGTACGCCGGATTGTGATGGAACTACTTATACGTACACCCATGTAGCAACTGATTCTTGTGGACGTACAGCTACTTGTGAGCAGATATTTACAATAGAAAATGAACTTCCGGTCATTACTTCTTGCCCACAAGGTGGCGTGGTCACTTGTGCTGCTGATATAAGCGTAGCTTTAGTAGATTTTACTGCCAGTTGTGGCGGATTAGCAAGTATTATAGGACCAGTAGTAGATGGCGATCCTGATTGTGCAGGTACAACTTATACCTATATACATGTTGTAACCGATAACTGTGGACGGGTGGTCACTTGCGAAGAAACGTATCTAATAAATAATGCTCCCCCTACCATTTCCTGTCCAGTAGGAGGAATAGTAGCTTGTGCAGAAGATATTGTTCCGGGCGAAGCAGATTTTACTTATAGTTGTACAACCAATGTTCTGGGAACAGAAGACTCAATAGAAGTAGAAATAATAGGCCCTGTGATTGACGGTGGAGCCGATTGTGATGGGGCTACTTATACATATACCTATTCTATTACAGATGTCTGTGGGCGCACAGCTACCTGCGATCAGGTATTTACAATAGAAAATGATTTGCCTGTCATTACTTCTTGCCCACAAGGTGGGGTAGTGACTTGTGCGGCTGATATAAGTGTGGATCTGGTAGATTTTACAGCGAGTTGTGGTGGAGTAGCAAGTGTTATCGGGCCAGTAGTAGATGGCGATCCTGATTGTGCAGGTACAACTTATACCTATATACATGTTGTAACTGATAATTGTGGTCAGGTAGCGACCTGTGAAGAAGTATACGTGATAGATAATGCACCTCCTACTATTTCATGTCCGGTAGGCGGAATAGTAGCCTGTGCAGGAGATATTGCTCAGGGAGTAGCAGATTTTACCTATAGCTGTACAACGAATGTCCTGGGAACAGAAGACTCAATAGAAGTAGAAATAATAGGCCCTGTGATCGACGGTGGAGCCGATTGTGATGGCGCAACCTATACATACACCTATTCCATTACGGATGTTTGTGGACGCACGGCTACCTGTGATCAAGTATTTACAATTGTAAATGATGAACCAGCCATCACATTTTGCCCACCTAGTCAGACCGTCAATTGTGCAGAAGATATAAGCGTAGTACCTGCTGAATTTACAGCAGATTGCGGTGGGTTTATAAATGTAATTGGTCCAACTTTAGATGGCGAACCAGGTTGTGGTGGAACGACATATACTTATTTGCATGTCGTCATTGATAATTGCGGCAGAACTGTTTCTTGTGAACAGGTATTTACAATAGATAATGACCCGCCCACCATTTCATGCCAACCAGGTGGAGTTATCTCTTGTGAAGCCGAGATAGTACTTACGCCTCCTAATTTTACCTATAGTTGCCTTACAGGTCTTATAGGAACAGAAGCAGTAGAAATTGAGCCTGTTCTTACTGGCCCTGTGATTGATGGTGGAGCTGATTGTGATGGCGCTACCTATACCTACACTTATTCTGTTACAGATGCTTGTGGACGAACAGCTAGTTGTGATCAGGTATTTACAATAGAAAATGAAGCACCAGCCATTACATTTTGTCCACCTGATGCTGTAGCTTCCTGTGAAGCAGATATTGCTTTTACACCTGCTGGGTTTACCGGAGATTGTGGGGTTACCTACACTTTAACAGGCCCTGTAATTAGTGGTAATGAAGATTGCCCAGGAACAACCTACACGTATACACACGTTGTTTTTGATAATTGTGGGCGCACAGCTACTTGCGATCAGGTATTTACAATAGAAAACGAAGCACCTACAATTTCTTGTCCGCCAGGAGATACGGTAGCCTGTGTAACAGACATTGTTCTAGGAGATGCAGAATATAGTTATAGTTGTTTAGCCGAAATGACTGAGCCGCTTGATCTGGTAGTCGTAACAGGGCCTGTAGTTAGTGGAGGGGAAGGATGTGATGGTTCTACTTATACATTTACTTATACTATAACAGATCCTTGCGGAAGAGTGGCTTCATGTGATCAAATGTTTTTAATAAATGATCCCGCTGATGTATGTTTTTGTGATTGTGGTATAATTGGTGATAGTGATGGAGATGAAGTTTGCGATGACGAAGACATTTGCCCCTTAGGTGATGACCTGGTAGATACAGACGGCGATGGTATTCCCGATGCTTGTGATTGCGATGAATTAGGCGATGCCGATGGCGATTTTATCTGCGATGATGAAGACATCTGCCCACTCGGCGATGACCTGGTAGATACAGACGGTGATGGTATTCCAGATGCTTGTGATTGCGATGAAATTGGCGATGCCGATGGCGACTTTATCTGTGATGATGAAGACATTTGCC
>JAHDFX010000148.1 GCA_020627965.1 Saprospiraceae bacterium
TATCATTAAACACTACCAACACAAGGTGTACGCTCTATATGAAAAATGATAAATGTTAAATGGTAAATGAATTAATGTATTGCCCACGCTCACCCTTTTTATTCCCTGCGAGGGAAACCCCACCCACTTTGTCAGTTTTGCTGAGAAGGGGGGTAGGTCTTCCCGTTTCGGGAATCAAAAGGGTGCGGGAAGGGAAAGACTTTGTAAGATTGGAAACTACTCTTCTGGCTAAAGATTTTTCGAACCCTTGCTGAGATACCGGATCAAGTCCGGCATGACGGTTGTTTTTTGGTATCATTAAACACTACCAACACAAGGTGTACGCTCTATATGAAAAATGATAAATGAATTAATGTATTGCCCACGCTCACCCTTTTTATTCCCTGCGAGGGAAACCCCACCCACTTTGTCAGTTTTGCTGAGAAGGGGGGTAGGTCTTCCCGTTTCGGGAATCAAAAGGGTGCGGGCGGGAAGCTGATAAATCATTTACTTAGGCACCCTCGAAGAAATCCCATTATTCCGATTAAGAATAATCTTATCCTCTCCATTAATATCTCCATCCATATTATAATCGCCGGGCAGATAAGAGCCAAACTCACCATTCGTATTCACCCAAATAATCACATCAGAACCATTTACATCATAACTCACCTGATCGGCACTTTGGTTGCCATCTCCTGCAAACATCGTCCATATGCCGGATGCTATTTCGACTTGTCCGAAGCTGGTGGCATCTTTATAAGAATCGCTGGCTCTAAAATCGTAATTGAGTATGCGGTTAGTCACATCAATTGTTGTGGGACTCATGGCGCCAATGTGATTTCTATGCTCTATAAGGACGTAGTAAGACGTTGCGCCACTGGCATCCAGCGTACAATCTTCTTCAAACTGTATCGTACCATCATTTAATAATAATGCAGCCGTTCTAAATACTTCACTACTTCGTTCGGGAGCAGTTCTGAAAGACACCAATACCCAATCGACCACCTCTGGGGCGTAAGTACTGTAGGTCATTCCTTCCGAGCCATTATAATTCCAGGGAGCCTGATTATAGGGTTGTCCTGCTGGGGTGACCGGGGTGGCGGCTCCACTCTCTATTTGTCCGGGCAGCATATTGTGTTCCGTATTTAATGTGGTGCGCATTTCTTGTGTCAGGGTATCATAAGCACCTTCCAGCCAGACCTGTAATTGTATATCCAGGCATGCTTCTTCCACTACAATAAGTACCGTACCCTCTGAGCATGCAGCAGGTATGACAGTATCGCAGACTAAGTAAGAAAACGAATCTATGCCGACAAAACCATCATCCGGCAGATAATAGTACATTCCGTCGTTTTGCAATACGGCATCTCCAAACTGAGGATACATCGTGGGATTGGTGCCTATAATCAGGGCATCTCCTTCTGGATCAGTATCGTTGTCCAGTAGGTTTCCTGTCAAAAAACCATCCTGTATCACAAGCAATGTATCATTGGTAGCAATGGGTGCGTCATTGATATTGCTGACGATTATACTGACCGTGGCTTCATCGCAGAATACCGGAACGCCATCATCACAAATGCTATAAGAAAAGCTGTCTGTTCCGACAAAATTGAGCGAAGGTGTATATACAAAAATGCCATCAGAATTAATATTTAAATTGCCATATTGAGGTTGGGAGACAGAGGTAATATCCAGAAAAATATTTTGATTTTCGGGGTCGCTGTCGTTGCTCAATATATTACTGACCAGTATGAAATCTTCTGCTGAGGAATAACTGTCGTCCTGTGCTATGGGTTTAGTATTACAAATATCTACAAATAGGTTTTGAGTATATTCACTACTACAATGCGGATAAGTTATAGTCAGTGTGACCTCAGAATTTCCTTGCTGATTCCATACTGTTTCTGCTGTTGCATTATTCACTGTGCCAGGGAAGCCCAATTCAAAAGACCATTCATAAGTGGCACCGGGTACTTCTACATTAGGCGCAAAGTTACCTGGAGTCAGATAACATATTTCTGCGGGTATATTGAAGTCATTAACAGGGCAATTTTGCTGTAGGACAGCCAATGTAAACCAGTCGTCATCTTGAAAATTCACACCAACAAAACTGACTGTATTGCCGTTGATTACTCTGTCTGTATAATGAGTTATGGCATTAGAAAAATTACCATCATCACGATCAATAAGAATAGCGAAATTTTCTACATTGGTCATATCTATTCCTGTTCCGGTGAGGTCAAAACTTACTTCTACCTCTCCTGCATCGCCGGTTTCACTAATTCTCCAGGTACGAGTAAGGCGCTGCAATGTAGTAGAAGGCGTTTCTGTAGTTGTAGGCGCTACACTTGTGCTGTCGTGTCCCCATACCATATAGTCGCCCTGATTCAGTGATGTTCCTGCCTGCATACTCACAATAGCACCTTCGTGAACACTCATAGAGTAAGTTTGTTCCAGGCATTGAGTAAGGTCTGTACCAATTCCTGCTATATTATTGTTATAATGTTGGTGGTCATAATATAAATGTCGGTCTACCTCAATGGTAATTCCATATTTAATTGCCAGATAAGTTTCAATGATCTTTTGTTCCTCTTCCGGCAATTGATAATCAAAAACCAGTATTTCAGCCAGGTCGCCTTTCCAGTGATTAGAAGTTTCATTATCGCTACCAGCGCCATCAAACTCTTGCCCAATAGAAGCTCTATCGGCTCCGGAGCTATTCATATTAAGTGTCCAGGGGGTTGCTGTTTTACCATTTATATGACTTTCTACTCTTGTGTCTGTGGTTATAGAGAAGCCTATGATTGTTTTTTTATTATGATAATTATCAGTAGATAATGGCGGTACATCATCATCATAAATGAGTTGTCCGGCTGGGTTATGCCCAAATTTGATTCTATTCAGTCCGCCAAAGTTAGTGGATAAATAGTAGGCATTGTCGGGCGTTGGATGTGGTTCTACTACAACATAAAAACTAGCATCGGTACTAAGTATTTCAGCCAGGTCATTGATTCTGTACCAGTCGTCTGTTCCATCCCAACGTAAGACCGGATTCCCATTGATCACATTTTCATAAAACTCTGGCATTTTAGAAGGTAGCTCCTGTGAAGCATTGGTGTTTTGTCCACTTTGATCGAGCCATCCGTCTACTAGTGTTCCGTCGCCGGGAGAAGAACCTGCTGAGGTCGTTCCTGAGCTTGCTTTGAGCCATGAAGTATTTCCTTCATTATCTTCCAGTGTGCCACACATAATTGTATTGGGGTTTCCTGGCGTACCTGAAGATTGTGCATTGATCCAGTTGCCGGGGTCATTATTATCCTGATAGGGGGAGATAAGGGCTATTGTATAACTTCCTGAATTACTAACTGGCCATGGATAAGAGTCGGTATATTCTACTTCATCAATCAGGCAGGAAAGGTCGGAATATAGCATCATTTTGTCGCCCTGATTGCCGAGCGCTAAATTGGGAACAGCTATATAATTTGTTATACCAGGAAATTGTGTGCTGAAAGCGCTACCACTCTGGGTCAGTACCAGATAGCTGTTGGGCGGTATTGTTGTACCTTGTGGAATTGTATAAGCCGAATTACCAAAGTATAATTTCCAGTTTGAAATATCAGCATTAAAACCAGTTCTGTTGTATAATTCCAGCCAATCTGTCTGGTTGGTGAATAAAGGAAAATAGCTAATTTCATTAATAATGACCTGTGGAGGATTGTCTATACAGGGATCAGTAATATTATTATCAGCTCCGGGCGTACCATTTGGCGCCCCTCCCTGAGTTGAAGGAACCCAACTGCCTGGCAATTCATTATCCCTGTTGCTGTCAATAAGCGCCAATGTAGGTCCATTACCATCAGGTTCGTCACTCCAGGGAGTATTGTCTTCATATTTGATGAAATCCTGTAAACAACGTGCTTTGTTAAACAAGCCTAATATATCGCCACTACCCGAAATGTTGAAACCTATCGGACCTGAATAATTATCTACATCAGGAAAAATATTATTGAATTTGTTGACCTCAGAGACTAATACATGATAACCAAAGCCAGGAATAATAGTACCAGCTGGAATGGTGTAAAAATTTTCATTGTCATGAAATTCCCATTCTGATATATCAATAGGAGAAGCTGTAGAATTATGCAATTCTACCCAGTCTCCTGCCTCAGGATCAATAGGAGATTTATAATTAATTTCATTAATAATGATACCGCTTGCTGGTGTATTATTGCAAGGGAAAGAATTTTCTGCTCCAGGAGTACCGGCATGATTACTGGCATTTGCCCAACTTGCTGCTTCCGTATTGTCGAGTGCTGCACTATATAATGCCAGCGAAGTATAGCCTGTTGTATCCCAGGGTGTCTCTATGTCATAAAATAAGCCATCAATAGGACAGCCATTAGGGGTGAGCAGTGCTATCATATCACCCTGACTACTAAAGCCCAACATAGATGAACCTATCGCATTTACATTGGGGTGTGTTCGGTTGAATGGGCCAAGATTTCGGGCTATAACCAAATATTCACTGACTCCAATAGTAGTACCTTCCGGTATGGTATAAATCTGTTCCGTATCTTGTATTATCCAGTCACTTACATCCACCGGAACTGCACCATTATTATAAATTTCTACCCAGTCGTCGGCATTTAAAGCCTCAAAATCCTGATTATAAGTGTAGTTGATTTCGTTAATAACAAGGCTGTAGTTTAGTCCGCCACAAAAGATGGTGTTTTCTCTTCTTGGTGAACCACATGGGGCGGAAGAACGGCGCCAACTGGCAGGTAAAGTATTGTCTAGTTCTGTATTGATAAATTCCAGTGAAAAGCCATGCCCGTCGGCTAAGGTATCCCAGGGTATCTGGTCATTGTAAATGATACTGTCAATTAGATTACCAGAAGGATCGGAAAACATGATTTTATCCCCGCTGTTATTCAATTTGCCTTTGTATTGTCCATCTGCCTGGAAGCCATATTTTTGTAGAAAAGCAACAGTATCTCTTGCTAATACGATAAAGCTATCAGCTTCAATAAGTATTTCATTCATTATAATACTGACACCGTCTGATAGTCTGGTATTTGCCAGATTGATTGTATTTGTACCTGTATTTTTTATTTCAATGAATTCAAAATCATCTCCGTCTAAACCAAAAGAATCCTTTGGGTGGTAGTTAATTTCATTGATGACCAAAGATTCATAATCTTGTGGGAAGTAGAAAGTAGTTGGGCAGGCAGGACTCCAGGTAGAGCCTGTCAATACTCTTGCCCAAATGGTGACTACGGGATTGGGAAGAATAAAAGCGCCAGTGTATTGTTGGGCATCTGGCGAAAGCCCCCCACCAGGTAAGCGTGGGTCGGTGCCATTGGTAGTATAGTAGATCGTTCCCTGTCCGTTGGGGTTTATTAAAGTTAGCTGGAAGCCGGGAAAAACTGTACCTCCATTTTGGCTGAATACAACGGGGTCTATACCATCATAATAGCCAGCATCTATGAGTTGTTGTATGACAATATTGGTGCGATTTGGGAAATAAGTGTTCAAATACCAATCAATATTATTGAGCCAGCTTCCCTGGTTGGTTGGGTCTTGAGAAACTGTATCCCAGCGGTTTGTTTCTGCAATGACACCTTTTTTAATTTCCTGAACTCTACGAATAAAACGTTCTATATTTTTTTGAGGGCTAAGAGTTTCGTCACAGAAAAAATGTTTGTATATCCTGTCTTCGACCAGCATGGCAAAGTCGGGATCATTTGAAATTAGAGTACTTATATTGAAATCTGCTACACTTGAATATACTGCATTGGTATTGATATCCTGCATCGTACGATCGAGGTCCCAACAAAAAAACTGAAACTTTTCTCCTGCTGCCCGTCTTCTTGCCATCATCCAGTTGTTTTGCGGCCAGTCAGCATTTCCCTGATACCAGGACAATAAATGATAATCTATGAAATTTTCTAAGTCTACATACTCGGCAAAACCCTGATAATCGCCATTACTTAGTAAATTGTATGCTGCACTCCAGGCAGTATTGTCGCCTTCCACAACAAAACCATTTTTGATAATGTCATACTCTTCTTTTTCACCAGTTCTGTAAGATTCCTGAAAGCTTTCATCGGGCAACTCATGTACATGATACATGCCATTATAAGCTCCATTGATATATACATGCATGTACGTGCCATGTGGAGAGTGCCAGCCCATATCTAATTGGGTATCATAGCCCCAGCGATTTCTTAGGAATATGGTTGGCGGAGCTTGCCACCAGCCTACAATATTGTCTTGTGAACCGTAGCGAAGATTGATTTTGTCAAATTCATTGGTCGGAATAATATCTTCTGTGACAGCTTCAAAAAGGTCAAAATTTAATTTTTCTTTACCGTATCGGCTTTTGAAATAAAGCCGCATGGTTTTTTTGTCGAATGTATTGCCAGCCCCTCCATTCGTGTGTCGAATACCAGCATTAGCTTGATGGCTGAGGTTGCTGTTGGGGTAAATAAACTCTATGGATGTGCTGACAGGCTCTCCTGTAGTGATTAAACTGTCTGTGACAATTGAAATACTGGGTAAATCCTGTAAAGATTCGTATTGCTGTATATCGGAGGCTGAATTCATAACCTCATTGAGGTAGATATAGCTATGTGTAACTACTTCTGAGGTGTCTGTAGGGCTGTAAGCTATAGCTCTTATATAGGAAGTTCCTGTAATGACAATAGGAAAACCATAGACGTTACCATAGCCAGGGGAGGGAATTGATCCGTCCAGCGTATATCGTATGGTCGCAGAAGAATCGCTGCTTTGGAGATTGACCAATATCGGAGAATCATAAAAACCACGTTCAAAGTTAAATACAGGGCACTCAATTACTTGTGCAAGTATAGCTGTATTGCAGATGAATAAGATAAATAGGGTATGTATAATGCACTTCAATCCGCTAGGTTTTTTTGTATCTAAAAATCAAACAATAGCATTTCTATTCGCCTGTGCATCCAAAAGAACCTTCTTTAAAAGGATGGCAACAAGGCAGCATAGCAGCTACATCCAATAAGCAGGAAAATTTATTAGCCTGCAAACGGGTATTCATAGATTTAGTGACTTAATTTTAGATGGTAATTTTTCTGAAAAAGATGTCTCACCACATGAAGTCCTGATATTTGCCTGTCACAGATATGATTTTTTATAGGTCTTTTTTCGATTTTAAATTTGTTAATTGTCAGAAGCTGCTTGAATTTAGTTTTCACATTAACAATAGACTTTATTTTAACAAAGCTCTGCAAACTAATAACTATTGATGAGCCATAATGATTACGCTAAGAACGGTCAGTTTTCATATTATCAGCAGATGATGGATGTCTTCTTTGAAAGAAGTCCATTAAATATGATGATAATTGGAGAACAACTAGAGATTGTTTGTGTCAATCAAGCTTTCTGTAGTGTCTTTGCATATACGGATGCAGCACTTAATAAAAAGCTGTTTTCTGATATTTGTACAGATATATCAAGACAGGCTATTGAACTGTTTTTAAAACAATTGAGTTCCGATAATACTCCTAAGGAATTGGTTTGTAAGTGCATTGATGAAAAAGGGAATATTATTGACACCACGATTGGTTTTAATGTGCTTAATCATTCAGATGACAATACCGTCAGATTTGTTCTCACCTTCCATATTGAAAAGACAAAGCGTATGGAAGCGGAATTAAAAGAGAAGAATCTGCAACTGCAAAAATACATTGATTCTAATCTTCAGTTGGAAAATTTCGCTTATATCGCTTCTCATGATATGAAAGAGCCACTCAGGATGATTGGTAATTTCTCTCAATTACTCAGAAGGCGTCATTTGGATAAACTTGATGCAGAAGGGAAAGAGTTTGTGCATTATATTTTTGAGGGCGCTAAAAATATGAATCGACTCATTAATGATATATTGTCATATTCCAGAGTAAATACGGATGAGTATACTTATGATCGTATTCATTTAATGGATTTTATTTACAATATTTTGCACAATTTGAAAGCATCTATTCTGGAAAATAAAGGAGAGATTATTGTGGGTGAACAGATGCCCGAGTATATAGTAGCCAATAAAACTACATACTCACAGCTTTTTCAGAATTTGATATCCAATGCTTTAAAATTTCACCAAAAAGGGAAAGCACCTCTAATCAAAATAGAGGCAGAAGAGCGAGGAAATAGTTATTTGTTTTCAATTAGTGATAATGGAATAGGCATTGCTCCTGAATATCATGAAAGGATTTTTATCCTGTTCAAGAAACTACATAATAAGGTCGAATATACCGGAACTGGTATAGGCTTGGCCTTGTGTAAGAAAATCGTTGAAAAGCATAGTGGAGAAATGTGGGTAGAATCTGAACCAGGACAAGGGGCTACTTTTTATTTTACCTTACCTCGTCTTAATATTACTCAATAGACTTTATCCTTTAGCTTCCTCCCATAGAGCATCCATTTCAGAGAGATCCATTTCAATAAGAGGTTTGGGAGCTTTTGCTTCTATATATTCAAAGCGTTTTTTAAATTTTCGGTTGGTTCGTTCAAGGGCAGTTTCGGGGTCAATACCCTTAAATCGAGCATAATTAATCAAGGCAAATAACACATCGCCAAATTCTTCTTCCTGTCTGTCTTTATCGGTGTGACTGAGCGTTTCTTTAAATTCACCAAGTTCTTCCACTACTTTTTCCCAAACCTGTTCACTATTCTCCCATTCAAAGCCAACCTGTCCTGTTTTTTCCTGCATTCTGTAGGCTTTTACCATAGCTGGCAGCGAATTGGGAACCCCCGAAAGAACTGATTTTTTACCCTCTTTAAGCTTTAATTGTTCCCAATTTTTCTTGACATCTTCTTCATTTTCTACCTTTACGTCGCCATATATATGCGGATGACGATTGATAAGCTTATCGCAAACGGCATTAATCGAATCAGTAATATCAAAGGCTTTTTGCTCATCTGCTATTTTGGCATAAAAAACCATATGCAGCATAATGTCTCCAATCTCTTCCTTGATCTCTTCCATATCTTCATCCAATATGGCATCTGCCAACTCATAGGTTTCTTCAATGGTTAGATTGCGGAGACTCTTCATCGTTTGCTTTTTGTCCCAGGGACACTGCTCACGCAATTCATCCATAATGGTTAACAAACGCTGGAAAGCCTTTAATTGAGGTGTTACAGAGATAGTTTCGGTAGGCTGCATTTCTAAGCTTTTTTAACTTCAGGCATTTGACAGTCTTCTTCAGGCTTTTTACCACAAACACTACACTCGCCAATTTGGTTTTTCAACATAGGGTTATTGGTCGCACAAGTGCCACGAAATTCCTTACCCGTAACGATCTGACGAATATTAATTAGTAAAAAGGATAATCCAAATACTGTGAAAATGACCAACAGCATAGGTATGAATGTACTCATCATAATTTTTGATTTTTTCAAGTTGTACTTATTTTCAACTTGACTCATGTACTTAAACGTATAGACCAACTTAATGGTTTTGCACAAAGTTACACAAGAAAACTATAACTTGCAGCCTGGTTCGTGATTCGTAATTAAATGATTTACCATTCGTAATTAAATTGCCTGATTCTGTTCACATATCTATTGTTATTCCGGTATACAATGAAGAAGCTGTCATTGAGGAGCTTTTTAGCCGTGTAATACCAGCTATTGAACGCATCCATCAGGATTTCGAGCTTATCTGTGTCGATGATGGCAGTCAGGATAAAAGCCTGGAAAAACTGATTGCCTACCATCAGCAGGACAACAGACTTAAAGTTATTAGCTTATCCAGAAATTTTGGGCATCAGCCTGCAGTATTTGCAGGTATGAGTATGGCAAAAGGGCGCTATATTGGAGTAATGGACGGAGATTTGCAAGACCCGCCTGAGGTATTTGAGCAATTTTACAGTAAGCTACAGGAAGGTTTGGATGTAGTTTATGGTATTCGTAAAAAAAGGAAAGAAGGGATAGGGAAAAAGCTGGCTTATTGGCTGTATTACAGGCTGCTGGATAAAATGGCTGATACTAAAATTCCTTTAGATAGTGGCGATTTCTGTATGGTGTCTCGTAGGGTACTCGACAGAATGTTGAATATGCCCGAACAAAGTTTGTACCTGCGTGGCATTCGTGCATGGGTAGGTTATGGGCAAACGGGAGTAGAATATGAACGTGCAGGGCGTTTTGCTGGTGAGCCCAAATATAATTTCAAACAGCTTTTCCAATTGGCTTATAATGGTATTTTCAGTTTTAGTAATTTGCCAATAAAACTGATGCGCCGACTAGGGTATTTGACCATTATTGGTAGTATACTCTACGGACTGAAGATATTGATCTTTTATTTTCTCTACCAAACAGCACCACAAGGCTTTGTTACGCTTGCACTTGCATTGATCTTTTTTAGTGGAGTACAACTGATCTCTATTGGAGTATTGGGCGAATATGTATACAGAACCTATAATGAATCCCGAAAACGGCCTCTTTTCATCATCAAAGAAAAACATCTTTGATGGAGAATCAGGTATACCACTCCATACGGCAAAAACGAATGTTCTTTATAACAGGGCGTGGACGTTCTGGCACCTGGTTGTTGCAGTCTATCCTTAGCAAACACCCCGATATTTGTGTAGCTCCAGAGGCTTTGTTTATCATTCATTTACAAAGAAAATATGCTCATGTTAAGCAGTGGACAGATAAAGTCAAATCGACTTTTTTGAAGGATTTACTTACAGAAGAAAAAATTTTTAGTTGGTGGAAAGCCAAAAAGGAAGACCTTAAAAAAATACTGGATAGTTATCCTGAAGAGACAGATTTTTTTACAGTTTGTAAAGGTATTTATTACGATTATGCCTGCCGCAATGATAAATCAGGTGCGCTGCTTTTAGGCGATAAAAATCCGGAATATAGTCGGCATATTGCAAGTTTATTAAAATTGCATCCAAATGCTAAATTTATTCATCTGGTTCGTGACCCAAGGGCTAATGTCCTTTCGTATCAAAAAGTGGATTTTGACCTGAATAATACTGCTGCGCTGGCTTACCGGTGGCAATTGTACAATAAAGATGTACTTCCTTTACAAAAACAGTTTCCAAAAAAAATACTCATCATAAAATATGAAGACCTGTTAACGGATACTTCAGGTACTTTACAAAATATTTGTTCTTTCCTAAGTATAAATTTTTCCGAACAACTGACCGACTTTAAAGGAACTTCGCAGAATATTTTTTCATGGAACACCAATATTACAGCCCCCATACAGGCAAAAAAAGCCGATGACTGGAAAGGCAAGATAAGCCCCAAAGAAGAAGCAGCTATTTTTCATATTTGCGGAGCATTAGCAGAACGCTTTGCTTACCAAACGTCACTTAAGGCTCGAATATCCGCTACGCATTATCCTGGAGTATGGATGGGGAAGTTGACAGGTATACTCGAAATTTTGTTATTTCGCTTACCTATAGGCCTGCGTATGTTTATTTTAAATGCTTACCGCAAACAGGTTCGTGTATTGGAATAAGCCCATGTTTATCCAAATTCTACCTGTTTTCCTCGATTATTTTTTTGAAATTGTATTTTAATACCGTCATTAACTTCAAAATAAAATCTTTTATCTAAAACATCATATCATGATTGTTACAACAACAGAAACAATACCCGGAAAAGAGATTGTCGAAATTTTAGGCATTGCAAGAGGCAGTACTGTAAGAGCCAGAAATATTGGTCGCGATATATTTGCCGGCCTGAAAAATATTGTTGGTGGGGAAATCAGCGAATACACCCGTCTTCAGGCTGAATCACGAGAACAAGCTCTGCAACGTATGCTTGATGATGCTGAAAGTCTTGGAGCAGATGCTGTTGTCAATGTTCGCATGGGAACTTCTATGATTATGCAAGGGACATCCGAATTATTAGTTTACGGAACTGCGGTGAAAATACGTTAGGAATAAGGAGAAAATACCAAATATGGAAACAGTAGGAACCACCGTTGTGATGATACAAACCCTGTTTTGGGGCTTTATTGTGACCGCACTAATATATCTGATTATAAAAAGGGTAGGGGATAAAGAAAAGGAAGATTTTGAGAAGCGAGATAATTGATGCTTAAAAAAGAAAACGGGAACCGACCGTGTATCAGTTCCCGCCCCATAAACCAAGTATCAAAATAAAAAATCGTTAAACCATGAAAACCTAACCAAATATTATGATTGTCATTAATTTCTTTTACTAAGGTATTTGAATCTCAAAAGAAATAAATACTAAAATTTGCACTTTTGTGACAGCTTATTATGTGTGCTCTCTGTGATGTCAAATAGCTAAATTATGTCTTATTATACGCCCTTGTACCGGAAAGGTTTCATAAGGAAAGCAAAAAAAAGAGATTTTTTTTGAAGATAAGTTATGTGCCAGCTTACATGCCGGAGATAAGTACACGCCCAATATCAGGATCAGCCAATAAAGTCTTTATTTGTGGGTTAGCTGAAAAAGTCATATCCTGAATAGCTGTAAAGCGTATGTCATTGGGGATGTAATCCAGCAGAAGGAAAGATTTTATGTTTTGTAAGTTGTTGTTATTCAGCACTATATTATTTGAGTTTAAGTAATTGCTCAAACGAGTAACCAATACGGAAATAACATCTATTTTTAAGGTTTGCTGTTCAGTAAAAGGCTGGATTTTTGATGCCACTTCTTGCTCAAAATCTTTTGAATAGACAATCTCTTCAGGACTGATTAATCGATCCATTCCCTGTCGAATAAAATTAATAAAAGTTGCTGTAGTTGATTTGTCGAGACTGGCTTCTGCCAATATTTGTACAAGCTCTATTTGTTGTGATAAATCCTGAATAGGGGCTATAGACCGGAAAAACTGGACTAAAGTTCTTGGTGTACTTCGTTCGCCTGTGACAATTTCGGGGTACATTAAGACGAAATTAATGCCTCTTTTATCTACGTTTTTTTGCAAAGCCCAGTTTGCCCACTCTTTTTCATCAAACTTCATACTGATGTGTAGCATACGTGTGAGCATAGCATCATCCATCGGAGTGACCGAATAATCGCCGCCATCAGGATTAGCAGTAAGTATGATTTGCCATTGTTTGGGCAATGACCAACTCACCAATTCATGATTTTGCAATAATTGCATGATGCCCCGAAGTATTCTTATGTCAGCTCTGTTAACATCGTCTATCAATAAGATGCCAGGACCTGCTTGCTTGGGTACCCATTCAGGCGCTGCAAATATAGTTTGACCATCTTTGATCTGTGGCATACCCAATAGATCACCCATTTCTTCAAACTGTGCAGGTGCAATATATGCCCAATCATAGCCTCGCTTTTTTGCAAATTCTTCCACCAACTCTGTCTTGCCAATGCCGTGTCGCCCCCAAATACACACAGGAGTTCCTGCTTTTTCACCCTGATGACTGGACATTACATGCTCTATTAGCTGTTCTACCTGTGTGGCAGTAGCCATGCTTCCATAGTATTGATATTGGTGTTTTTTATTCATTGCTCCAAAGCTACGAAAAATGATGTTTTAAGCAGACTGATAATAACGACTTAACATCAGCTGATAATAAGGTTTACGTTGAACCTTACTTTGCAGCCACAAATTGTAATTCAATAATTCATTAGCACCAATCTCAAAGTGCGGATAAAGGTCTGTAAACCGATTGATTTTATGCAAAATTCTTTTATGTTTTACAGCGTCCGGCTTGCTGACAAAATCTTTTAAGATCATCAGAAAGTCTTCTTGCTCTTTATAACCTGAAGACTTTAGCTCCTTTCTATATTTTCGCCTGATATTCTTGTAGCGCCCGCTTGCAAATTGATAGTCTTCCCGTTCCAGATGAAATACAATCTCTAATATTGAAATAATCAGTTGCAAATTAGATGAAAGGCTTTTATAATCTTTAGATACGATGACTTTACTGAGATAATCCAGGCAGGTATTAATATCTTCTTTATAGAAATAGAGTAGAGCCAGATTTAAATAAATAGAGAAAAAACTAAGTATATTTTGATATTTAGGGGTGTTCAATAGTTCTTCCAGCATTTGGATGGCTTGTTCTGGTTGGCCCTCAGCAGTAAGAATAACAATACGGGATTGGTAATACAGCCATACATATTTATTATAATATAGTTGATTGTAGGCTTCTATATTGTTTTTCAGATCTTCTGTATATATAATCGTCTTATCAATTTGCCTTAGTTTACTGGTTGTATTAATCAGCCAGATCAATAAAACAATTTTATCTTCATGATTCTTTTTATCGAAAAAAACATCAACTTCAAATTCATCATAACTCTTATGTAGGTACTCAAGAAGTGGCTTAAATTCTCTTTTTTGCAATAGTATCTGGCGTGTACACTGATGTATTCGCATACGGATTCCTGGTTTTTTACTATCTGTCACCGAAACATGCATTTCATCCAAAACACTCTCCAAAAGTTCAACGACACCTTCATCCTTGGAAGAAAAATTGGAGCGATGTAAACGATAAGTAAGGGTGGCCAATAATAGCTCTAGTCTTTGCACCTGCTCATATTTGCTGCGTGTTTCTTGTTTTTTCTTCACATATACGGCAGGATTGATATGCTGATTAAGGAAGGAAAGGTTAATTAATTTATCATAAACAATGTTTAAATAACCGTAATGCTCATGTTGCAAAGCTAGCTTTTCAGCTTCCTTAAGATAATACTCCGCAATGTCATATCCTGTCTTTCCAATAAAAATATCGGATAAGCGAATATAATTCTGAATAATCGATTCTTCGTCCTTTTTACTATGAAATGTCAGCAAGCTATCTTCCAAATCATGAAGCAATCTGCTTTTGAGCCTGTAATAAGAATTCTGTCGCCTATTCTTAAATAAACGCTTTACTAATTCAGTGTCATATTCATCTTGCTTTCCTTTTTGTAGGATGTTCAATAGTTCAGTAGTCCTTTTTTCTTCACCATTTTGGAGGAAATTGGAATTGTATATCTTAAAGTGACGCATTTCTTTTCCGTCAAGTAAATGGATAAATTTACTAAGTAAGTATTTCATTATTACATTTTAAGGTGTAATTTTTCCGATAAAATTAGTAAATAAATAAGAGAATATTCCTTAAAATTGCATTTAGGGTTAAATAAACTTAATATACCCTCCTAACATCTGCGTTGACAAAACATTAGCCATGAGCAAGATTAAACTACTCATAATTATTTTATTAAGCCTCATCTTTTTTTCTCCAGTTACAGCTCAAATGAGTGGCGAAATCTATTTTCAATTAGAATATATAGATGACGAAGAAGATGACGATGACGACGATGATGACGACGATGATGACGACGATGATAACAGTAACAACTTCAATGGAGGAGGAAATGGTAATGTAGGAAATGGTAATAACGGTTCACATGTTCGTATATTAGGTGAACTCTATAATTCAGGAGGAGTAGATATTGATGCTGATATAGCATTAGGTCTTCAGGCAATGCAAAGTATGCCTGCTTTGCCTTTTTCTGCCGATATGACTTATAATATTGAGTTAGAAGATGAACCACTTGCTCCAGGAGAACTTCGGTCTTTTGAGATTGAAATGCCTGTATCTACAGGAAATTCTAGATTGCAGGCAGGACAGGAAAATATCATTATCATATGGCCCCTAAGTAATTCAGATGATATTATCATTATATGGCCATTAATGGGAGGTAATAATTTTAGTAATGATGATAATTATGGCGTTTATTCCATCTTTATTCCAGATAATCAAGAGAATAACCTCATAGATTTTGATGTATTTGATGATGAAGTAATTATAAACAAAACTCAAATAACACCTAATCCTGCTGTTGCCGATGTTTATATCAGTCTGTCAGAAGCTCATAAAGAAGAGTTGACTGTAGAATTATATAACTCTGTAGGGCAACTTATCTTACGAAATGTATATGCTGCCTATAATGAACAGCTACATTTGAATGTCGAAGATTTTATGAAGGGCTTCTATGTTATTAATGTAAAAGATAAGCGTGGTGTTCTGATCTATAAAAGTCAGCTCATCATAAATTAAAACATCAGTAAGGATTGTGTAGACCGAATTATTTTGACCAAACAAACGAATATAGAATAAGAGAATAGCATTTAAGATTCCCTATTACCAAACAAACAAATAGACATAAACAATGCTTTCTACGGGAGAAGAACTTAGTTTCTTCTCCCTTTTTCTTTTTGAACGTTCCTTAGTCAATACTCCGTATTGATATTGAGAATGCTCCGCATTCGTTTAAGACCTAATGT
>JAHDFX010000149.1 GCA_020627965.1 Saprospiraceae bacterium
GTGCTTCAGGGCATCAAATATCATCGCTTTGCTCCCAATCTGTACTGGCTAAAGCCATAATCACAACGCCTATCACGGCCATGCCAACCTTCAGCAGAAAAGCTGTCAAGTCACCTAATACGCCTCTTATATTCATAATAAATTCTACGCCCACAATACTCATTACTAATGCTAACATACCTGTTGCAAATAGTAAAAAGCCTACTACTGTCCATATCGTTTTTGCTGTCATAACTTTTTTTACAATACTTCGTATTGGGTTTTTGTTTTATAAAGAATCAGGATTAAATTGAAATTTAATAGATTAATTACCCTAGCCAATATAAAATATTTTCAAGTCTCGAATATAAGACAGTTTTTGGTTATTTTTGTTGCTAACAAAGATAAATCAGTAACTTTAAATGTCTCAATTTCTGATAAGCTTTTGGAATAAACCCCTCCAAAATAAAAAGCAGCACTACATGAAAATTATCATTACAGGCGCCACAGGAATGGTGGGCAGTATTGTCTTAAAACATTGCATTGATTCGCCACAGATCAGCGAAATCGTTTCTATCACCAGGCGACCTTGCGGAATTAGCCACGAAAAACTCACGGAGCTTATTCCGACTTCATTTACAGATTATGCGGGTCAGGAATCTCATTTCCAAAATATAAGTGCTGCTTATTTCTGCCTCGGCGCATACACTGGAGCAGTCTCCGACGATGTTTTTAAAACCATTACCGTAGTACAGTCTTAGCAGGGCTTTGTATCCTCTTATTCGCTTATTTGGAAAAAATGCCAGTATAAAATCTACTGAATTGGCACAGGCTATATTTGAAACGGGCTTCCGCAAAACAGAGCGAACCATTCTTGAAAATCAAGATATTCTAGCTTTTATCGCTCGGTAGCTCCACTCATTTAGCTAAACAAGTTCCGTTAATTTTACTTATATTTGGAGAGAAAATTCTACAAATAGCAGATCATGAAACGGAGAAATTTTATCAAGGGCTTAGCAAAAGCAGGTGCGGTTGCCCCCTTTATGCTCAATGGCTTACCCATGCAGGCATTTAGCAAAAAAGGCATGTTTAAGCAAATGGAATGGGGCGGTGTAAATGATGATAGAAAACTCGTGCTTATTCAATTACACGGTGGAAATGACGGATTAAATATGCTCATTCCTATTCCTCAGTATGCTCAGTATTTTAGTCTTCGTTCCAACATCGCTATTCCCGACTCTGGTGCCAGAGCATACATTCCTTTAGATAGCACATTGCCTGCTGGTCAACAAGTTGGCTTACATCCCGATATGACTAGCTTGAAAGAGTTGTATGATGACGGGAAGGTTTCTATTATCCAATCTGTAGGTTATGAAAACGTCAACAAATCTCACTTCCGTGGACGAGACATATGGTTTATGGGTGGCGATTATGATGAATATAAAAACTCTGGCTGGATGGGGCGTTATCTTGACAATGAGTACCCTAACTACCCCGACCAATATCCGTCGATAGATATGCCAGACCCCTTAGGGCTGGAAATAGGTACAGCCGTATCTTTAGGTTTTCATCGTGCCAATGGCATTCCAGTGGCTTTAGCCAATAATGACCCTGCCAATTTCAATGATCTAATTTCAAATATAGGTGGAGGTACTCCAATGAATATTCCTGCTAATAATTATGGAGAAGAACTTCAAAACATTATTGACCTATACCAAAATGCCAATGACTATGCTGCTCAACTGGAAGTTCGTTATAATGCTGGTTTCAATAATGTAGTTTATCCAACTACAGGACTTATGGAATATCCGGGTCCTACGGCTCAGGAGGTTGTCGTCAATCCACTCGGCTGGCAATTACAAACAGTAGCCAGGCTTATCAATGGTGGCTGTAAAACACGAATTTATCTGGTTCGTCTCAATGGATTTGACACACATAATGCTCAGGCGATCCAAAATGATACGACACATGGTTATCATGCGGCATTGCTTTATCATCTAAGTACGGCTGTTAAGGCTTTCATGGATGATCTGGCGATCTCTGGTAAAGATGAAGAAGTACTTGCCTGTACTTTCTCAGAATTTGGTCGTCGTCCTTACTCCAATGCCAGTCTTGGAACAGACCACGGAACGGCTGCCCCTATGATCGTTATAGGGAAAGGCGTAGAACCTGGTGTTATTGGCAATGTAGATCTAAATGATCTTGATAACACCGGAAATCTAAATGTACAAACTGATTACAGGGAAGTATTTGGCGCCATCCTCTGTGATTGGATGGGTGCTGATGCTGACGATTTAGATGTCGTTGAATTTAATGACTTTGTTACACCCGCCCTACCTCTTATCAATAGTGATTATTCATTAGGTGAACATGAATACATCAGCAATGATGATATTGCTGGTGATGCAGTCGTCAATGTTAATATTTATCCCAATCCTGCCAGAAGCATATTACGTTACAAAGTACAATCTACTAAAGGCTTAAATTCAGATGTTACCGTATTGAATCCGCTAGGGCAGGTCATTTATCAGGATAACTTGCAAATACTCAAAGGCAACAACAGTTTTAGCCTGGGTATTGGCAGATTATCATCAGGGACTTACACCTTACATTTGTGTGATAGTAGTAATGGCGAACGCGTAGCTGTAGAGCAGTTTGTAAAAGTCAACTAAGATGCATATACCCAGTTATTATAAAAATAAGGATTTAGATGAGGATTATCAGGAAGTAATCAAGCATCTGAATGATTCGAGTAATCCTTTGGATAATAGAAATCAGGCATTAGATAATATTAAAAAGAACATTGAAGCCAAGAGTGAAAATATGTTGCATTAGCAGCAAAGAAGAAGCAAAATTAGCTGTAGCATATGGCGCATCAGCCCTGGGTTTAGTAGGTTCGATGCCAAGTGGCCCTGGCATTATTAGTAATCAGTTAATAAAAGAAATTGCAACAATAACTCCACCTGGACTATCCTCTTTTTTACTGACGAGTGAGACCTCTGCCAGTGGTATTATTGCACATCATAAAAAAGTACACACCAGCACTATTCAGCTTGTTGATGAATTGAGATCAGGTACTTATCAAGACATAAGAAACGAATTACCAGGCGTAAAGCTGGTTCAGGTAATTCATGTCATTGATAAAAAGTCAATTGAGCAGGCTGTACATATTTCTCAGTATGTAGATGCTGTACTATTAGATAGCGGAAATCCTAATTTAGCTATAAAGGAACTCGGCGGTACGGGCAGAATTCATAATTGGGATTTGAGCAGAACCATCAGAGAAGAAATAGATATCCCATTATTTCTGGCAGGCGGATTAAATGCGGCTAATATTGGAAAAGCTATTGAATGTGTTCAGCCTTATGGAGTAGATTTGTGTAGCGGGGTACGCAGCAATGGAAAATTAGATGAAACCAAACTTCGGGCATTTTTTAAAGCATTATCATGAAATCAGTAAAATGTTCTAAAGTTATTTATTCGGGCATCGTGTTCATTTCATTTACATTAAACAGTAAATTACAATATCTATCATCTATTGAACCACTTAACAAGGAGGTGTCTATCCATTTGTTAAAAAAATTACTGTGTTTATTTGCTTGTATTCCGACAAATATTTCAGAAGGATGGAACCCATCGATAAAGTATGTATCATCTAAATCATAATCATTTGGAGATTCAGTTGCGATAAAATTTATATCTAGTGCAGATAGTGTTTTAGGTATAAAATCTGTTGTAAATTGGTAAAAGTTGTCTTGAGCTGGCGTAGATTTAAACAAATTATAAGATTCGGTCGAAAAAGGAGGCAAGTAAACTACTACCTCTTTCCCTTGTTCGGCAAGTAATTTAATCAGGTTGGCAGAATGAAGAAATTCAGTTGTATCTATTTTTGAAATTGAGAAACTTGATGTAATTCCTTCTTGAATTCTTTTATATACAGGAGGCTCTTCTGTGTCAATAAATTTATTCTCTTTAATTAGAAAATTTATTCTTTCATCAGGAATTTTCATGCTTCCATCTATTCTAAAACCTCCATTGCTTAATTGAGCACTTGCACCAATATTATTGGAAATTCTTTTCGCTAAAAAATCCAAAAATATATTCTTAATTTTTTTTACTGAATTATATCTTGCTTTTGTGAACACTTCTTCTTCTATATTATCTTCAATCCAGGTAGATGCATTTTCTATATTATTTTTCTTGTACCACCACGAATCAATGCCTATTATGATACAATCTGCATTGACTTTGTTTGTCAGAAATTTATTTAAATCTTTATGGTTTTGAATTAAACCTCCAGCGTTATAAAATTTACCTTTAAAATAGTCTCCTTTTATCTGCATAACACGACTTGAGCCAACTACTAATACTTCAGGTTCTTGTTTTTTGATACCATATATTTTGTATGAATTAAACTCTTGAGATAAATATTTTCGCATGAATAGGCTATTATTACCTTCTTGCAATTCAAACACTTTTGATATTCGACAAACCTCCCCTAAGTTTAACATCAGATACTCATAGACGCCAAGAATAGAGACTATAGGTAGTAAAAAGAAAAAAACTTTTATGATAAATTTTTTCATGTTCAGTTTTTAGAATTGAAAACGGATAAACTACTGTTCTAATTTACAGCCCTAAACAAAACACATTAAAACACATATAATAAAATTTAAAAGACTTTTAAATACTTAATTTTCCGAACATTCAGGATAAAAAAAGCTTATAATTGTCCGATAAAAGTCTGACAGGTTTTGTGGGGTTCAGCAGTTTTCATAAAGGTCTCCCCTATCAAAAAACCCTGAAATCCGACCTGTTTTAGTTGGTGAATACTCGCTGGCTGACTAATGCCACTTTCCGATATTTTAACAAAATTATCAGGTATTTGTGGAGCTAAATCGAGCGAGGTTTGTATACTGACCGAGAAATCTTCCAGATTACGATTATTGACACCAACGATATCCAGATGTTCATTAAGTTTATTCAGCTGGGCAGCAGAATGAACTTCAAATAAGACTTCTAAACCTAAAGATTTGGCGAAAGCCGCCAGTTCTTTTACCTGTGTTTTATCCAAACATTCGGCAATCAATAAAATGGCATCAGCTCCAATAGAACGGGCTTCTACGATCTGATATTCATCAATAATAAAATCCTTTCTTAATATTGGACAGAAATTGTATTTGCGGGCTTCTGTCAGGTCTGCATTTTTACCACCGAAAAATTGTTCGTCTGTCAACACCGACAAGGCTGATGCGCCCGCCTGCATATAACCTATACTTACACGTTCTACAGAAGCATAAGGATTGATGTCACCTTTAGAAGGCGAACGACGTTTGAATTCGGCTATAATACCTGATTTATCGGCTCTACTCAGGTATTTGCGCAGCGAGACAACAGGTGTATCGAAATAGATACTCTTTTCAAGTAATTTAACAGGATATATGTCTTTGCGTTCTGCAATTTCCTGCTTTTTATGCTGTATGATCTTTTCTAAAACATTCATGATTAATTCAAAATTTGCATTGTACGGAGCCTAAATAATTTTTGAAAAACAATTCCAGGCGCTACCGCTTTCTATGCTTTCTTTTGCTTCTGCAATACAATCAAGTAGAGATTGTTCTGGCTTGATGCATTGTATGGCTAAACCTGCATTGGCAGTTACAACATCCATTTGTGCTGATGTAGCTTTGTTTTGCAATACGTTTTTAAAAATAATAGCGGCTTCTTCTGCCGTTTCGCCTCCATATAAATCGCTTTGCTGTAATTGTTTTTTACCAAAATCCATTGGCGTCAACAGATTTTCTGTTGTGTGTGTGCGGGTTTTCACATTGCCCGTAAGGGAAACTTCATCATAGCCATCCAAGGCATATACTATAGTAAACGGACGTCCGGTTTCTTGCATAAGGTACTGGTAAAGACGGGACAGCTCCATGCTAAAAGTTCCGAATAACTGATATTGGGGTTGTAATGGATTGACTAATGGTCCCAGCATATTAAAAAAGGTTTTCATGCCTAATTGCTTACGAATAGGAACCACCGCCTTCATAGCCGGATGAAATAATGGTGCGTGCAAAAAACATAACCCAGCTTCATCTATTTGTCTTTTCAGGCGGTCTTCGTCATTGGTGAATTCGTAGCCTAATTGCATCAAGACATTAGACGAACCTACTGAAGAAGATACGCCATAACTCCCGTGTTTGGTGACCTTATATCCCGCCCCTGCGATGACAACCGCTGATGTTGTTGAGATGTTGAAGGTGTTCTTACCGTCTCCGCCTGTTCCTACAATATCGAGAGTTTCAATATTTCCCAGATCAATTTTCACACAGAGTTCCAACAAAGCATCACGAAAGCCTTGTAATTCTGGCAGGCTGATGTCTCGCATTTGATAAACCGTCATAAAACTAGCAACCTGAACAGGATTGAATTTTTCTCTGGAAATGCGTATCAGCATGTCTTTTGCCTCTTCTCTGCTTAGGCTCTCATGGGCAAAAAGGCGGTTTAAGGTGGTTTTCATGTTTTAATTATGCTTTTGCAATGATCCAAAAAGTTTTTAAGCATTTGTTTGCCTTCTGGTGTCATAACCGATTCGGGATGAAATTGCACGCCGTATATTTCATATTCTTTGTGCCGCATAGACATAATGGCTCCTTGTTTGTCAATCGAAGTTACTTCAAAGCAATCTGGCAAATTTTCTTGTCTGACCGCCCAGGAATGATAACGACCAACTTGTATTTCAGCAGGTAGTTTTTGAAATAATATGTCATCCTTTTTCTGAATGTCGATCATAGTTTCCACACCATGATAAACTTTAGACAAGTTGATTAATTTTCCTCCAAAGGCCTCCCCTATTGCCTGATGCCCTAAACAAACGCCTAGTATTGGTTTTTTACCTTTGTAATGCTGAATGAGTTCGGGCATGATACCAGCGTCTTTGGGGATGCCTGGCCCTGGTGATAAGACGATTACATCATAGTCATTTACTGCTTCCAGTGATATGGCATCATTGCGAATGACTTTTACTTTATGTCCGAGTATTTCCTGAATGTACTGAACAAGATTGTATGTAAAAGAGTCGTAATTATCTAAGACTAGTATTTTCATTGGTCCGTGGATTCTTAAGTTAATTTTTCCGCTTCTTTGATGGCTTTAGTCAGCGCGCCAAGTTTATTATTGACTTCCTGTAGTTCACTTTCTGGCACACTGCTGACCACTACACCTGCGCCCGCCTGATAAAGCAAGGTATTGTCCATGCTAAGGAAAGAACGAATAACGATAGCCTGGTTCATTTCTCCATTAAAATCAATGTAGCCAAGCGCCCCTCCATAAAAACTACGGTTTTGATTTTCGTATTGATTAATCAATTGAATAGCTTTGTATTTGGGTGCTCCCGATAATGTACCCGCCGGAAATGTATCGCCAAATACCTGTATGGGGTTGGTGCCGGGTTCCAGATCGCCTGTCACTTTAGAGACCAGGTGAATAACATGGCTGTAAAACTGAATGTCTTTTAGTTCTCTGACCTGTACATTGACTGCATGTCTGCCCAGATCGTTGCGAGCCAAATCGACTAACATGATATGCTCGGCATTCTCTTTAGGGTCTTTGGTTAATGCTTTTGCATTTAGGGCATCTTCTTCGTTATCACCGGTACGCCGATATGTTCCGGCAATTGGATTGACAGTAGCAGTCCCATCCCTGATGACCATTTGAGCTTCCGGTGATGAACCAAATATCCGATAATCGCCATAATCAAAATAGAACAAGTAAGGTGATGGATTGATAGAGCGCAAAACCCGATAAACATTAAAATCATCTCCAATAAAGGACTGCGAAAATTGACGTGAAAATACAATTTGAAATACATCGCCGATTTGACAATGATGTTTTCCTGCCCGAATTAAATCCATAAATTCATCATCGGTCAGATTACTTGTCTCTTTGCCCTTTGTTTTGAAAGGATGTACATTGAATTTCCGGCTTTTTATCAGGGTTTTCATTTTTTCAAGCCCTGATGTTTCACCAGGCAACAGATTTTCAAGCAAGTATAATTCGTCTTTAAAATGATTGATGGCTATAACATAACGATACAGATGATAACGGATATCCGGCAGGTCTATTTTTCGTTTTTCTGATGCAAACTCCAACGTATCAAAATATTGTACACCATCAAAACCTGTATGCCCAAAAAAGCCATTAAAGCCTTCATATTGACTTTCACCAGTCACTTCAAACTGTGCAGCGAATCTCTTTAAGGCTGCCGGAACTGTTTCTACCCCACTAACTTCCTCTTCATACTCATAAATCCCATTTACATACTCTCTTAATTGTCCGTCCTGCACCTGAAAACTCCCAATTGTTTCCAGTCCCATGAAGGAAAAACAGTCTTCTTTGCTACGAAAATCATTACTTTCTAATAGAACCGGATCACTGAATTGATCTCTTAGTCTGAGATATAGGGTAACCGGAGTTAGTGTATCTGCCAGCATTTTAGTGACGCTGGTACTCAGCTGGATTTTTTGAATTGGTTTGGTATTGTTCATGTGTGATCTTCTCCGTTTATTGAAGCAAATAATCTACGTAAAACTCATACGAATCTCCTGGTCCCACATAAGGTATGGTTACATCTACTGAACCCGTTTGCATTGTATTACTATTTCTAACATCCAAATAGAACGTGCTATTCGCATATCCTCCTCCAAAAGATAGATTTCTTTGATTAATTGCGAAAACTTGGCCTGAAATGGTGGCATTCTCAATATTGACACCATTATCTTCTATAACAAAAATATCACCTCCAGAATCATTACCACTTACCAATAACTGACCAGTTGTAAAAGTAGTTGCATACACGACATTAGTGAAATCAGAATCGAAATCATTTACAAATGATTTCACTCTGTAGTAATAAATCGTTCCAGCTGTTACATCTATATCAGAATAATTTTCAGTATTGCCATTAGTGCTAAATATTTCGACAAAATTGTCAGTATTGTTTGCTGACCTTTCTATTTTAAAACCATCTTCATTATCGGAATTATCTGTCCAACTTAAATCAATTTGGTTAGAAGAAATAACTGTTAATGTAAGATTTAATGGTGGATTTGTAACCGCCTCTTCTTTGGAACAGGCTAAAAACAGCAAACAAAACCCTAATAACCAGCAGCCTAAAGACGCATTTTTCATATTTGATATCAAATTGTTTTTTAATAAAAAATTACAATATGTAAAAATTAATTTTTTTCAGGATCAATCTATTATTACAGAGACCTCTTCGTACATTTTTTTCAATCTATTCTCAACCTGTTTAAGGCTCAAATTTTCGGTAAGTTTGCCATTTTTAGCAATGGAAAATTCTCCGGTTTCCTCTGAGACTGTTAAGGCTAAAACATCTGTAGATTCAGAAATACCTACTGCGGCACGATGCCGTAAGCCCAGATGGTCTGGCAAGTTGGGATTGTCTGATACTGGTAGTACACAACTTGCAGCATGTATTTTATCTTCGCTGATAATCACTGCACCATCGTGAAGCGGGCTTTCTTTATTGAAAATACTTTCTAAAAGTTGTGATGATATTTCTGCTTCCATTACAACTCCTGAACTACTGAAACTCTCTACATTGGCATCGCGTGAAAAGACCAATAAAGCACCAGTTTTGGTCTTGGAAAGCACCTTAATAGCTTTTAAAACACTCTGAATAGTTGCATCCTTTTGTTCCGTATCCCATTCTTTACCCAAAAAACGACGAAGAATATTTTCTCTTCCTGCCATCGTACCTCTCCCCAATACGATCAGAAAACGACGAACTTCTGGCTGGAAAACGATCAACAAGGCTATTAGTCCCAGACTCACAAAGCTATTCAAAATGGTTGACAACATTCCCATTTGTAGGTATTTCACCACATTGGAAACAATAAAAAGGAACACTAAACCTATTACAATATTAAAGGCTAGTGTTCCTCTTAAAAGTTTGTATATCTGGTATATCAGAAAGCCGACAATCAGAATATCTAATATATCCCAGATTGTCACTTCTAAAAAACCTATTTCAAAAGCTAGTATCAGTTTATTCAATACTTAACAAAACATTAGACTACACTTCAATATTAGTCTTCAATGTTTTTATAATTAACATCCATTCCAAAATTATGGAACATAAAAGTCAAAATATCTGCACGCTCATCAATGGCTTTTGCCGTTGATTTTCCAGCACCATGCCCTGCATCTACATCTATACGAATCATGACTGGATTTTCGCCAACATGCCCTTCCTGTAAAGCGGCTGCAAATTTGAATGAATGTGCAGGCACTACTCTGTCGTCATGGTCAGCCGTTGTTACCAAAGTAGCAGGATACGAAGTTCCTTTTCTAATATTATGAACAGGAGAATAACTCAGTAAGTTTTTAAATTGCTCATCACTTTCTTCACTTGTTCCATAATCAGTTGCCCAGAATTTGCCTATAGTGAATTTATGATAACGCAACATATCCATAACCCCTACTGCTGGTAAAGCCACTTTAAACAGATCAGGGCGTTGTGTCATACAGGCTCCGACCAATAATCCTCCATTAGAGCGCCCTTCAATAGCTAATCTTTCTGATGACGTGTATTTGTTGTCAATTAAATACTCAGCAGCACTAATGAAGTCATTAAATACATTTTGCTTATTTAATTTTGTACCAGCTTCATGCCATTTCTTTCCATATTCTCCTCCTCCTCTGATATTGGCAACCGCATAAACGCCGCCATTTTCTAATAAAATCAAATTAGAAATAGAAAAGCCAGGCAGAATACTGATGTCAAATCCGCCATATCCATATAATAAAGTAGGATTATTGCCATCTAAAGCCAAGCCTTTCTTGTGAGTGATAAACATAGGTACTTTTGTACCATCATAGCTTTTGAAGAAAACCTGTTTTGTTTCGTATAGGTCAGGATCGAAATCAATTTTTGATTCTTTGAAGACTTCTGACTGTCCTGTTTTTGTATTATATCTATACTTAGTAGATGGCTGTGTGAATGAAGTGAATGAATAAAAAGCTTCATCATCTTTACGTTTGCCACTAAAGCCACTTATCTGTCCAATTCCAGGCAACTGCATTTCTTCAACAAAACGCCCGCTTTCAGCGAATATCTTCACTTTGCTGGCAGCATCTTTTATATACGTTGCCATGATCTTATCACCAATCAGATCGATGCTTCTTAGTTTTTCTTCGGTTTCAGGGATTAACTCTTTCCAGTTTTCTCTGGAAGGTCTCTTTGTATCAATGAGAAGGACACGCATATTCGGTGCCTCATCATTGGTCATAACGACAAGTTTATCTCCAAAATTATCGACAACCCAGAAATCACTGTCAAAAGTTTCTACAATAGGTGTAAAATCTCCACCATTAGTTTTTAGGTCTCGAAAATACAAAGCATTACCACTAGTAGATTCTGAACCAGACAGCGTAAGAAACCTTTCATCTTCGGTTGTATTGACATAAAAATTTCGCTCAGGGTGGTCTCTGTCTGTAAAAACAATCATATCTTCAGATTGTGCCGTTCCTACCTTATGGTAATACACTTTATGAAAATTATTCTTAGCAGATAATTCTCCTCCTTTCTCTGGTTCTTCATAACGGCTGTAGTAGAAACCATTTCCAGCCCATGCCATACCTGAGAATTTGATCCATTCCAGTTTATCATCCAGTGTTTTTCCGGTTTTCAGGTCTTTTACATAGACTGTCCGCCAGTCTGAACCACCTTTTGATACACCATAAGCTAAATAACGTCCATCATCCGAAAAGCTAAAACTCCCCAGAGAAGCTGAACCGTCTTCAGAGAATTTATTAGGATCCAATACCTCTACCGGCTCTCCATCGAGTTTGTCTTGTACATACAGAACGCTTTGGTTTTGCAGCCCATCATTCTTAAAGAAATAATATTTCCCTTTTTTCTTAAATGGTGTAGAATACTTTTCATAATTCCAGATTTCTTCCAGGCGTTCGTGAAGTGCATCCCGCCATTCGATACCATCCAGATAATCTATGGTTACGTCATTTTGTTTTCTTACCCATGACTTTGTATCTGCACTGTTATCGTCTTCCAACCAACGGTAAGGGTCTGATACCTTTACACCAAAATACTCATCAACTACATCTTCTTTAGTAGTTTCCGGGTAGGAATACAAGCTTTCTTTGTCGGTTTGCATGGTTGTTTTTTCTGTTGTGTCGCTTTTTTTTCCAGTATTACAAGCAAATAATAATGTTGCAAATAATAAAGTTTGGAACAGTTTTTTCATGATATAGATTTATAAACATTAACAAAAAGACATAAAATCTTACATGCTAATATTTGGTATGCTTTTGATTTAAGCTAAAAATAACTGACAAGTTTAGCGTTCTTTTGCGTAATTTTACAATTATTTTTAAAATAAGTTTTTATCAATCTCTAAAAAACAATAAACTTTATCTAATTACTGATAAGTTTAAATAAAAAATCTTTCAAAATGAATTTTAATATAGTTTTCAATTGGGTGTTGATGAGTGTATTTGTGATTTGTATTACAAGTACCCAAAGCACTGCTACCTTGCCACTTGAAATCACCCACGACACATTTGTCAGCGGCGATACTGTTCCTGATGATATAGCAGAAAGGCTTCGTATGATGGAAGCCAAACGTGCAGAGATCAGACAAGAAGTAGCACGAATTAAGAACGAGCAATCTATTCAGTCTCAACAACGTGAGTTAGCTCGCCTTAAAGATGAAGAACGCAAAGCAAATAAAAAAGCCAATAAAGAAAAAAATAAAACGGGAAATACCGACATAGTAAAAGAGTCAGATGCTGAACTCGCAAAGCGCCGTCGCGAAGCTGAGTTAGCAGCACAAAAAGAAGCAAAACGTCTGGTTGAGGCAGAAGAAGCTGAACGCCGTAGAGCAGAATTGCTAGCTAAAAAGCAAGAAAAAGAAAGAAAAAGAGCTGAAGCAAAAGCACTTAAAGAAGCTCAGGCAGCAGCCACGCAAACGCCAACAACTCGTGTAGAGGATGAGGCTTCAATAGTAAAAGCAGAGCAACTTGCTGCGGAAAAAGCTCGTCAGAAAGCATTGGAGCAGGAAGAAAAGCGTAGATTAAAAGAAGAGAAAAAAGCAGCTTTGCAAGCCAAAAAAGAAGCTGAACGTGCAGCAAAGATCGCAGCATCTGAACAAGCAGAGAAAGAGCGCCTTGCCGCCATAGCTGCTCAAACAGCCGCTACAGGAGTCAGCTCGGAAACGCCAAATTTTGAACCAGCAAAAGTTGAAACGGAATATGAGACAATAGATAGTCAGCGTATCAAAGCAGAATCCGTCAATATTGCTTCTAAAAAGCCAGAAAAAGTCAATTCATCCCCTAAGCGTGATGAAACCAGCAGAGAGAGTGAAAAAACGAAGAAGGCAGTTGCTAAAGCTATGGCTAAAAGAAAGAAAAAGAATAAAGGTTTGGATATTCCGACAATTGGTTCTACCCCTGAAGATAAGTATAAAGCTGGTGATCTTGATATAGGAGACTGTTCATTTGCTTTTAATGAGATTGACCCATTTACTGGTCGTACTAAACGCAAACTGGAAGATCGTTTCTTTTTCAGTTATACTCAAGAAGCATTGAAAGTTTATTTACAGGGAGAAGATTATTTAACCTGCAAAGGCTCACTCTCTGATATTCAAGGTATTCTGGCATTAAACTTAGAGTTTACTATTAACTCACCATATGCCCGTCAGGAGTATGGCTCAATAGGAACGGGTACTCAGCTTATTTTAAGAATGATTGATGGCGAAACACTTCCTTTATTGAGTGAGCAATCAGATTCAGGTATCTATGATAAGCATAGTGGAAAGACTATTTACAAAACACTTTTCTTAATTGGTCCTAAAGATGAAAAAATACTTCGCAAAAAAGAGATCAGCGAAGTACGTATGGTTTGGGGGACAGGTTATGAAGATTATCAAATTAATGAGCTGGACTTCATGATCGACCAATTTGAATGTATTGATGCTGCTAGAGCGGAATAATCACAAATTAAGTGTAATATAAAAACACATTATTCTAAATGCCTAATGATTGGATTAAACCCGAATCATTAGGCATTTAATTTACCAACATAAACACTATGCTAGGACTAAAGCTCCCCACCGACCCTCGCTGGGTAAATCTTGCCGAAAAAAGCCTGGAAGATATATTAACAGACCATGCTTATTGTGAGCAGAAAGCTGCCACCAGTTGCATTTCACTGATTCAACAATTTCCTGATAAAGAAAAACTTGTAGAAGAATTAGCTCCTATAGTTACTGAGGAATGGGGTCACTTTCGCATGGTATTGAAAGAATTGTCAAAGCGCGACCTTAAACTCGGTCGTCAGCGCAAAGATGAATATGTCAATGAGTTGTTGAAGTTTCAAAAGAAAGGCGGTAGCAGAGAGGAAAGGTTGTTGGAAAGATTATTAATCTGTGCACTAATAGAGGCACGTAGTTGTGAGCGTTTCAGGCTTCTTTCCTTACATATTGCCGAAGAGGATTTGAAAGAATTTTACCATAAATTCATGATAGCCGAAGCTAGTCATTATCGTTTATTTATTGATTTGGCTAAACTATACAGTGATGAAGAAACTGTGAAAAAACGCTGGCAAGAATACCTCGATCATGAGGTTGAAATTATGGATAATTTAGAGCTTCGAGGAGATCGTATGCATTAATAAAGAAAACGCTTCGCTGAAAAGATTGTTTTTCAGCGAAGCGTTTATTACAATACTCCGTATTTATTTAGGCACCCTTGAAGAGTTACCATTGTTTTGTACCCATGGAATCTTATCTGATCCGTTAACATCTCCGTCCATGTTCAAATCTCCTGCATTGTAATTGTCGAATATACCATTACCTGTTTCCCAGATAATTTTATCCGTTCCATTTATATCATAACTTACATTGTCTGCCCCTTGATTCATATCACCTGCGAACATAGCCCAGACACCTGCCATCACTTCTTTCTGCCCTACACTAGTCAGGTCTTTGAAAGAGTCCTCCATTCTGAAATCATGCGATACTTGTCCGTTGACTGGTGCAATAGGGGTTGGTGACATGATACCCATGTGGTTTCTATGTTCGACAACCACATAAAATGGTCCTTGTTCTGCTGTTTCAATTTCACAATCCGAAGGAATGACTATGCTTCCATCTTTTTGTACTAAGCCTGCCACCATAGCAACTTCATCGGCTTTTTCTATCGTTGTTCTAAGTGAAATTAACACCCAATCTACAACGTCTGATGAATAATCTGCATCCGTGTAGTTCTGCCCTTCTGTTCCCTGATAATTCCATGGGGTTCCGCTATATGGTTGTCCAGCGGGAGTTGGCATTGCCAATGGGTTAGATGGCGTTTGTCCTGGCAGCATTTTTCTTTCGCTATTCAGTATAGTACTCATTTCAAAAGTTCCCGGATCAAAAGGACCTTCGAGGAATAGTTTTAAGTCTAATTTCAGGCACGGGCAGCCATCGGAAACAGGGAAGCCAAATTCATCGGGACAAGCGTCCAATGGATCTTGTACAGTATCTCCATCTGTATCCAAAAAGTCTAATACGCGCCAGTATTCCAACTGCGGCGGTGTATTATTAGTCGCATCTGTTGCTACATATTCCAGGCGGATATAAGGATATACACTAGCATCAGCCTCTCCCGGTTCAAAATAATATTGAAAATCAGTCAAGCCATCTACCAATAGAACTTCAGTTCCGTCTGCAGTAACTCCATAAACATTTACCTCTGCCTGATCACCTGCTTCTTGGTCTGTAAGCCCCCAATGTATAGACCCCCATTCAGTAGAAGGCCCTATAAGCGGTGATTTCATGCTGCCTGTATACCATTTGTCTTCTACCAGAAAAACCGCTTCTATGATGTCTGTCAGGCTTTGTCCGACTTCTTCCTCCATGGTGCCTTCCTGCATATCTATAAAACCAGCATAAGGTACACCACCTGAAGCGGCTGTTCCTTGTATTTCTGTAGCTCCATAATTGGCAAAAGCATCAAAAACATCCTGACTCCATGTTTCGGGCATATAATCATTGAGACTATAGGCTAAAACATATTCTACGCCTGATATATTAGGTAATTCGTTATTTATAAAATCTCTTAGACTCTCTTGACCTGCCGGGGTGTCTGTTGGATAAAGGAAAGCCGGTAATTGTGATTTGCATATCCA
>JAHDFX010000150.1 GCA_020627965.1 Saprospiraceae bacterium
AAGAAGGTATGTTTTCCTCAAAAGGCAGTCCCCAATTCACCAGATAATTCCCATTGTCCAATAGCTGTGCATTGCCCATTGCCCGATAAAAAGACATGCCTTCATGAGTCCGAACCTGAGTGGCTGTTTTATTGACTTCATCCAGCTCATATTCTACCACCCGACTTCCTGAAAGACTGTCTTGCTTGTAAAAACTATTATCGTACACAGAGATATTACCATTGGGCAAACGACGAGCATCATGTTGGTCCGAAAAACCATTATTATCATCATTGATAAATGTAAACTCATTGCCAACACCATTACCCATTCGCCACACCACCTCGCCTGTCTGCCGATTTATCTTGATGACCTCACTCAAATTTCGACAAGAAACAAGCAAATGACCATCCGTATCTATGTCTATAGAATTAGGATGAACATAGGAAATCTGTGAACCAGTCAGGTTGAAATATTCAGGATTATTGGGATCTACATCTGTAATAGGAATATGATCGAAAGACCGCCATTCAAAGACCAGGTTTTTATTTGCATCAAATTCCTGAATGTAAATATTGCCCACTATAGCATCGGCTTTTCCGCCGGCAATAACCTGGCTCATGTCCACAGTTTCAGGGCGAAAGCCCAATAGAAAAGTATGTCCATTCGGCAACATTTGAAACTCATGGAAATCTGTAATCACCCCATCAGTACAAGTAAAAGTATCTATCGGATTTAGTGCGGTATCCAATAGAATATGCCTGCGCAGACTAGGCGTGAAATCACAATGCGTGAATAAGTCTGAATCAAGCTTGGTAAAATTATAGCTAATACTGCTAAGTGGCGTACTTTTGAATATATCTAATTCATTATTGACCATGTACAAATCCGCAAAAGTCAACGGCGCTACCAATAAATACCCGTTGGCTGGATCGACTGATATATCCACATTGCCCGGAAGGGAATCAGTCGATGTTCTATTTGCCAGCAGTTCATCCAACTGCCTTTCATAGAACCCTTTAGCTGCTTCTTCCAGTTCCCGTTCCTGCATATTAGAAATAGTGAATTGATAGGTATATTCCCAAAAAGGAAAATGAACTTCCACAACTTCTCCAGGCATGAAATGCTGATGCGGCTGTAAAATAACGGTCTGCCGGTCAGTACTAATCTGGACACTGAAATGTACTGGTCTGTCGAATTGTCCGTATATTTTTGTCTCATTGAAATGACTCAATACCTGCTGAGTAATCTCTTTGCCTGTTTTAATGAGAATGTTGGTTTCGCTGGCTACATATTGAGCATCGGGTGGGGGAGAGGTGTATGGAAAAGGCGATTGTGAGAATAGGGGGAAATACAAAAGTAGGGAAATAATAATGGTCGATAGGAGATAGTCTATGTTCGATGATTTACCACCATCGAATGCGGAGCATCGACTTGCTATAATGCTATTTTGACTGGTCATTCGTATGATTTATGTTTGTATTGTCTTCAAGTTTTCCAGTATCTTTTTCTTTTTTTCCAACATGTTCAAAACATATTCTTCACGTTCCAAATTTCTCAGCGCATAATCTCTTGAAAGCGTATAATATGCCTTGTGGATCGTGGAACCTTCCACACGAGCTCCTTTGTCGTATTCCTCCTTTATTTTTTCTGGCGTACCAAGCTCCTGAACATTCTTGATATCACCGACTAGTTCTTCCTGGATTTTGTGCACATCGTAAAAACAACTTTTAAATAAAGATAAATTGATGTTGGTGGTAGTGATGGAGTCTTTATTCTTTTTGGTATGAAAGTTAAATTCATTAACTAGTTGCTCTATAAGCGACAACATGTCTTTATTGCCTATGTCATAATTGGCGAAAAGAATATTAGGTATAGCTTCTTTTCTGATATTGTATCTGAAATACTCAGTGACCAGGGCATTATGGTCTATAAGTATATAGGTATAAGGACGAGCAGGAGAAGACATAATGCGAACCTGAAAATTATCCGGAAACTTTTGGAGACAGGTGATCACATGTTCAAACTTTTCCACACTCATGATACTAATCGCAAAACGGCAAATAGAGTCAATTTCTTTTTCATCCAATTTAAGAACACCCAGATAATCAAAGGGAAGCTGTAGGAGTCTGACGTAATTGAAATCTTTGTCTTGTTCTATTTTTGAACTGAATAATTCAATGATATTATTGTAATAGGTTTTGGTCGCTTTATTGTATGTCTTTGTGTCCTCATTTTCATCATCTTCTTTTTCTATAGGCTGTCGTTGTCCGAAATAGTCAAGTACCTTAATGTCTGTTTGTGCGGTACCCAATACCTGAAGTACTTTATTGTAATAACTTTCGATGGCAAGCTGATAATCCTGTTCATTTTTTTTGTTGACAGTAGGATTGATAACAATAATGCTGTTTTCATGATTACTCTTTTTCAATTCAGGAGAGGAGGGTATAAATATATTATTCTTCTCTCCAAAAGCACTAGGAGGAATATCGTACAGCAGGTATATCAAAGCCAGTTCTTGCTTTGAAAATTTTTCTTTTTTAAGAAATTTATAAAAGGTAGATGGAGGAAGACCCAGATCGTCTGCAAGTTGTTTTTTGGAAAAGTTTACGTTTTTTCCGTATATAATTTTCTCAAAAATGTATCCGTGGCTTTTTTCTTTCATTCTTGAAGTTTGTGGTTCTCGTTTTTGAATATAAATTTTTACCAAAATGAGATATTTTTATGGAATTTTGATTCTGTTTTTAATTTTTTCATCCTTTTTGATGTAAAAAATGATGTCAAAATTAGATTTAGGCTTAGGGTAGACTTTCCTTATCATATTGAAAATTTGCCTAAATGCCCTTACCTTTACAATAAGTTAGTTGCCAAAGCAATTAATGTTACCTAAAGAAAGAAGGGAGACAATTGCCTCCCCATTGGTAAGTTTTTTTACCTAAATCAAGCAACCATCGAATAGGTGGAACTAAAAGAATGGTTGTTTTGATAAGTACAAATATAGAATTTTTTCTTGCTTGCCGCAATCTGCACCAGATTTCTTTCTGAACTTTTTAACGATTACGCATTTATTGCTGGAAAGTGTATTAATGCGTGATGATTACTTCACCTATCTTAAAATTTAATATTATGAGAGAGCTGATGTTTTATTTGATCTTTTTGTCTTGGTTGGCATTTGATACGAATACCGCTATGGAGCCCGATGAACAGCCAAATATTCAACAAACAATGCCGGATGATAGGGATGCTGATATCAAAACTGATTTTGCCCCTCCGCCCTTACCTGTCAAGCCCATTTTGCAAGATGCCTCCGTTATAAAGACCGGTATATGCGATCATATATCTCGATATGGCATTCAGACAAATTACTATGAGCAGTTCAATGTGCTTAGAGAACAAAAAGAATTCCTGGAGGAATTGGGACACACTACATGTATAGTACCTGTGAAAATAAATGGTAAAACAGGATATAGATTATGTATTATGGGCTTTGCTTCCAGAGAAGAAGCAGAATTTTACAAGGAAGAATATGGCTTTACTGCCAATAATGAAATGGTGAAAACCCGGGCTAAATTATTGGAGTTTTCACCTGTAATATCTTTAGATACCTAGCATAAGTTAGCCGACTTGTCTTTGTGTTATACCCTGTCTTACGGCAGGGTATTTTTATTTGGCTGTATACCTCGAAGACACGCTAAAAGGCATTTTTTTAGGTGCATTGATTTCTACTTTAGAAAACTGAATATCCACTCCGGCCTCGCCAGTTTCCTGACTACTCATCTGAATATCACGATCATAAGCAAACTGATACTTTTTGTCCAGTAATTTATAATCATCAAAATCTATCGAAAAACTGCGTTCATTAGGTGTGTCATCAGCCGACATTTTTTCTAACAAGTAATCTGGAGCAGCCCCCAGTGTGTATTCCAGTCGCATATCAGCATCTTCACTAACCAGAATATGACGATCACCCAGCTCTTTAACCTTTACTCCTTTCGGATCAAATATGACGGCATTGCCCAAAATCATATCTTGTAATAACTGAAAATCAGCCGGCAAATTAAATTCTTCCTCTACATAATCCAGCGGACGGGCATAATAAGATTTGCTCAGTCGGTCAATGACAAAAACAGAATCGGGGCGCACCAAAACACGTCCTACTTCAAAACTCAGTTTGCTGGCACTGACCCAGATAGCACTATCTTTTTTTATACGAATGACCGTACTAAAAGACGTATTTACACCAAGCCCTTCGGGAACCATTTTAGCCTTAGCACTAAACCAGTCAATATCCAACTGATTTTCTATCAGATGTTCAGCTATTTTATTCGTCTTTTTGCCTGGTTTTGTATTATCGGTAATTGCTTTTTTACCCTTACAAGAGCTTAAGAAAAGACAGCCTGCCAGTAAGCATAGAAACATAGTGGTCGGTAGTCCATAGTCCATAGTCCATGGAAAGTATTTTTTCTTCCATCGACCATCGACCATCGACCATCGACAAATATCTCTCAGTGCCGAAGGCACGATCTCTCCTCTCTCAGTCCCGATAACTATCGGGACGGTCTCACTTCTCGCTTCTAAATTATTCATAAAGCTTTCTGTCTGTAATTTTCTTATCCAACATTTCAGAAGTAGACCCTTTCTGCTGTGCCATTTGCCAATACTTAACAGCCGCTTCCGTTTCATTGAGCTTGAACAGAACATCACCATAATGTTCTAAAACATTCGGGTTATTTTCACCACCGCCATTCAGGGCTTTTTGTATCCATTTTTTTGCGTCACTGTACTTTTTCTTTTTGTACAATATCCAGCCATAAGTATCCTGAATAGACGGATCGTTGGGCGATAGCTTTGTCGCTTTTTCTACCATTTCCTCTGCACGCTTAAGTTGTTCGCCACGTAGTGTCAGGTAGTAGCCATAGTTGTTGAGTGCAAGCGGGCTATTTTCATTAAGCGCTAATGCTTGTTCAAAAGACTCATCTGATTTGGTATGTTTGTTTTGTCCATGATAATTAACACCTAACTGTATCAGTATCTGTTCTTTAAGCTGCGTGTTTTTACCGACCATCAACATTGCTTCATTGAGGGTTTCTATAGCTTCTTTATGTTTTTTGAGCTGTCCTTTTGCCAAACCATTGAAAAAATAAACACTAGGTTGGTTGGGGAAAAAATCCATAGCAGCTTCCGTATTGCGCTCTAGTTCTTTGGGTTGGTATAAGGCAGAATTGATAAAAAATATCTGTTCCCATACAACAAAAGCATTGCTTTCTAATTCTACAGCCTGTTTGTATTGCGTCAGTGCTTGTTTGGGTTTATTACAATAGTTCAACATATCTCCATGTACCGAAAATGCCTTAGCTTCTCCAGGATGAGTTGCTGTCAATATCTCTGTCAGGCGAATAGCTTCTTTCTTCACTGCTTCGTCCTGCGTTTCTGAAACCAGCTTAATATAAGGTACAATTTCCTGGATTTTTAAATCAATATTTACATCAGGATTGCTAAAAACGCCCTGCATTGATTTTAGGTAATTAGCAGTATCACCTTTGTCTTCATACATTTCTGCCAGAGCGAGTGTAGCATTGGGCTGTTCTGGATCAATCTTTAAAATTTCTTTATAGACCTTCGCAGCTTTATCTTTATTGCCCATACGCTCGTGATGATCTGCCAGAATCAGATGGTAATTCACGTCATAAGAATAAGATGCGACTAACTGTCGGAGTACATCTTCTGCTTTTCCTTCTTTCCCCATGCGCATATAAAGGTCATATTTCTGCTTGGAAATATCAGGATTGATTCCTGAGCGACTCTCCAGCAAATCATACACACTAATAGCCTGATCTGCTTTATCTGCTTTCGTCAGCAAATAAGCCTGCTCAAAATACAAATCTTCATTGTCTGGATAAACCTTGATGAGTTTTTCATAAACACCAGATGCACTTTGGTAGTTATTCTGTTGTACAAGGAGATCAGCATAAAATAAATTATACCATAGATTATCCTTATTCAAATCTAGTGCATCTTTGATGGCGCGAAGTGCTTTGTCTTCATTCTTGGTCAATGAGTACAACTTAGCCAATTCAAAATAAGCCACGTCATTCTTTTTATCTTTGCCAAGTACTTCTTTAAATAGATAAATAGCATCTTCAAAGTTGCCCAACATCTTTTCTTTACTGGCTTCGATGAATACCTTTTCTAATAGCAGTTCTCGCTCAGTAGGACGTTCTTTATACTGCTTATTCAGCTTTTCTTCCAATATCGGCTGCGCAAATACATTAACCGATATAAATAGTATAAATACTATGGTGTGTCTTATTTTCAATGAAATATGTTTTTTGTTTCGTGTTATTGTGCTATCGTGTTCATGTGTTATTGTTCAAACAAAACGATAACACAATAACACATTAACACGATAGCACATCTAAATATACTCAATTACTTAATATGCCCAATAACCCAATATCTCTCAGTGCCAAAGGCACGATCTCTCTGCTCTCAGTGAGCTTGCGAACGGTCTCACCTCTCATCCTTCACCACTGAATAATCTCCGATGCTAATTTCCGACATTTTACCGGAATAGTCAACCCGATTACCCAGCATAGAATTTTCGAGTGTAGCATCCCTCACAACTGTGTTATTTTGAATCACACTATTTCTTATTACGGAATTATGCACCGAAGTGTTGTGTCCGATAGAAACATGTGGGCCTATAATTGCATTTTCAATGACCGTATTGGCGCCAATATAACAAGGCTGAATGATCGTTGAATTAATCACTTGTACACTTTTATCTACAAGATTAGTGCCTTTATTTAATTCGAGTATCCGCTGATTGCTATAAACAACAGCATTTTTATTACCGCAATCCAGCCATTCCTCAATCTCTCCGGGATAAAAACGGGTGCCTTTCTCTCGCATATTATCCAAAGCATTGGTCAATTGATACTCGCCTTTTTCTTTAATATCATTGTCGAGCAAATACTGCAATTCGCTGCGAAGATATTCGCCATCACGGAAATAATAGATGCCAATAATCGCCATGTCAGAAACAAACTCTTTAGGCTTTTCTACGAAATTGGTAATGTAGCCTTCTTCGTGTAGTTGAACGACTCCGAATGCAGAAGGGTCTTTTACACGCTGTACCCAGATAACCCCATCTTTTTCTGTGTCTAGTTTGAATTTCATATCAAACAAGGTATCAGCAAATGCGATGATACAATTGCCTGAAAGACTCTCTTTTGCACAGAGAATAGCGTGAGCAGTCCCTAATGGCTCAGTCTGGTAAGAAATTTTCCCTGTAGCGCCAACATTAGCCGCCACTTCTTTGAGGTGAGTCTCCACCTCTTCGCCGAAATCTGGTGCTATAATAAAAGCGATTTCTTCTACTTTACCACCATAAGCAGCCGCCAAATCTTCTACTATACGTTGTACGATTGGCTTGCCTGCCACAGGTACAAGCGGTTTGGGAACAGTGAGTGTGTGAGGACGTAATCGAGAACCCCGACCAGCCATAGGTATAATGATCTTCATGTTATTTGTTTTGTTACATAAGTCATCCCGGACTCAAAGTGATAAGAAATGTCCATGGTCGATGGTCGATAGTCCATGGTTGGTAGAAAAAACACTCCGGTTTACCTGATTATAGAGGCATTTTGCAAAGCAAAATGAAAAACTGGAAGGCATTAAGGCTAAAAGACAGCCATCGACCATGGACCATCGACACATTATCAAGACGATTTCAATTAGTGATTCTCATGACTCATGTTTCTTGTTATATATTCATTCAATTCCCTGATAAAATATAAAGATAGCTCCCTTTAGGGAAAAGAAGGGGGAGCGAGGACAAATATAGCCAACATTTCCAGACGTTTCCTTATCCCTAATGTATTTCAACCTTATTTTTCGTCAATGATATAAATCGTCGCTCTCGCCTTCCCCAACTTCTTAATGATTCCTTCTTCCGTTAGATACCTCATATCTTTTTTCAGGGTGTAAGCAGTGTAATCTCTTAAAAATGAAGTCGCATCACTCATTTTTACAGGCTCATGATCCCGAATGAACTGAAGTAATTCTTTCTGTCGATCATTTAGATAACTTTTTTTGTTTTTAATGGCTGCATACCTATCCTCCAATTTACGAATAGCCGCCTCCAAAGTCTCCAAAAAAAATAATATCCAGTCGTTGATGACTTCCGCTTCTGTTCCTCTGTCTTTCTGACCATTCATCAGGGCTTTATAGTATACCTTTTTTCTCTTTTCTATTTCTATTTCCATAGAAGCATACTTCATAAAGTCGTAGCCCTGCCTGAGCAGCAACAGAGTAGTCAGTAGCCTTGACAACCTTCCATTGCCATCCTGATACGGGTGTATAGATAAAAATTCATAGGCAAAAACAGCAGTAATGATCAGAGGGTGTAATTCTTCTTTATCAATGTTTTCGTTTGTCCATGAAATGAGATTTTTCATTTCCCCTTCTACCAGAAACGGTGCTGTAGTATTGAAGATAACCTTTTGTGCTCCGCCTGGATAATTGGCGACTACCTTATTAGACAACTTTTTGTAGGCTCCCCTATGGCTTTCGTCTTTTGAACTCACCTGTAGAAGAGATTTATGTAAATGGTGAATATGGTTTTCTCTTATTTCTATAGAGGCGTATGCGTCTAGTATCAAATTGAGAACATTATAATACCCAAATACTTCCTGTTCATCCCGAGTCTTAAAAGATGTGATGTTTACCGATTCAATGAGTTGTCCGACTTCCTCATCGCTCAAAGTAGCCCCCTCAATTCTCGTTGAAGAACCTACACTTTCTATAGTGGCTATTTGTTTTAATTCTTTGAGGTATATAGACTCCTTTACTTCCAAGCCTGTCCATTTGCCTTTAAACGAATCTATAAAGGCTATTTTTTTTATGATTTGCTGATTCGTTTTGAAATCAAATACTAATTTAGATTCCATTTTTAATTACTTGATTTTTATTCGATTCAAAAGTAGGAATTAAAACCAGATTATTTGATCTTTATTCAATCTTTATTTGATTCTGGCTTTTGCTCAATGAGCCAATTTGAGCCAATTTGTTTAATTGTTGATCCATTTTTTCCTACTTGCAAAACAATCATACAACCGCAACCCCAGTCACCAAATAACCCAATTAACCCAATAAGCAACCGTCATGCTGAACTCGTTTCAGTATCTGCTTGAGGCTTGGCACTGTTTCAGTCAATAGCTCCTGCATAAAATCTCTCTTCGACGTCTGCGGAGGCACTAAAATAAATTAGAGTTGTTACTCTTTAATAAGTGCCGCTCTGAAATTCAGATTTTTTTGATAGTTTTTCTCAAAAAATTAGTGCATAGCCCCGCTACGGACTCATTTTTTGAGGAAAAATAGCGGAAAAAGATGTTTTCAGAGGGGTGTTAATTAAAGGGTAACAAGTCTATTAACTTCGTCAATGATATAGAAGCTCTAAATACAAATGAGCCATCCTGATTTTTGAATTAACAAAAATCAGGATGGCTCATATTTTCAATTATTTACGTCTTTTTAGTTAGAGAAAGAGTAAGGCTGTTGCTTAACTTTAATTCTTGACCTTGCAAAAGATGTATCTCCGTCATTATCAGAAGCTACAGCAACTACTTCATATTTGCCTGATCCTAAGAAAGTACCACTACGATATGGATAAGTAGTGTCAGTACCTATCTTTACTCCATTAACATAGAAGTCAACTTTAGCTACAGTGCCGTCTATATCAAATGCATCAGCTGCAATTAGAATAAAAGTGGGGCCTTCAAAATATTGAAGATGTTGTGGACTAATCATATTTATTCTGGGCGGTTCATTTGTTGTATTTGAAGCACTCATTTCAATACTAGTACACATAAATGTTACAATAGCAGTCATTACTAAAAATAATCTAAGCATGATGTTTTTAAATTTTATGATTAAATAATATGATGGCAAGTTGTAACTTAGTTGAATGGGTTTAAAACAAAAAAAATGTTGTTTGTGACTGCAATTATATATGTTATTAAAAGTTAATGTCTTATGTGATGTTTTTACTTTTGAACACCTAAGTTGCTGATTCTTATACTGGAATTTGATTGTTTATGGCAGGTTAATTATTGTGAAAAATCAAACATGTGTTGATATTTTCCTATGTGTTTGGCATGGAAGTAAAGGGAGAGTTACTTTAATGCCCATATTTTATCAGATGTAACTAAGTTGGGGGATAATCTTTATTCAAAACTTATTACTGATTACTCGTTTTGTAAAACTTCTGTAAAAAAGAAACAATGTTTTAGCGCTAAAAAATATTGTGAGATACTAAGGGGTTTCAAATTGTTTTTTTATTTTTACACCCGTGTAAGTTCAAACTTACAACATATAACCAAAGACTTGACCAAAACCATTTGCTATGAAAAGAAAAGAAATTCCAACAATGACTTGGTTCTTAAGTCGTCATATTTAGTTACAACATATTGAATATCAATTGATTGCAATTCGACAGAAAGGCTTGTCTGCCTGTTGATGTTATATTGTATTTATGTCAAATATTTAACTTAAAATTTTTAAACAAACGTTAAATTTACAATTATGAAAAGATTTAGAATTCTTATGAGATTATCAATGGCTGTTTGCCTGGTAGCTTCATTCGCTCTGAATGCTTCTGCTCAAAACTCAAAGTATGCGGAGAGAAGTGTTGCAGCGAAAAAGCAAACAACAGTTGAAAAAGTACAGAAGTTTAGCTCAGAAGCTGAAAAACAGGCTTACATGGAAGCTAATGGATTAGCTACATCAAAAAATGCTAGTAAAAACGAAGCAATTTCTACTGCAGCTCAATCTAATAATACAACTGATTTAGCTGCGAAAAAGCAGGATTTGGTTAAAGCGATCGCTAATCTTTCTGATAACGATCCAATCAAAGCAAAACTAGTGAAAAAACTAGCTGCTGTTGAAGTGAAACTTAACAACTAAAAACAACATTTAATTATCCATTAATATTAAACCAAATAGAAAAATAAAGATGAAAAATATTATATCTATATTAAGTTTCTTGTGCTGTTTCCTTGCCTGTGGGGCACTGTTCGCACAAGGAAACGCAGACTGTATCAACGCACAACAGTTTTGTGAATCAAATGCGGGTACCTATCCTTCTGGAGTCAATACAGGAGCTGTAACAGACGTAGGAACAGATTTATTCGGAGCTGGTCAGTCCAGTTGTGGAGCTTATGAGAACGCTACTGCATGGTTCTGGTTTGAAGTACAAACAACAGGAACACTAAATTTTGCCTTAACAGCGAATTTAGCAACAACAGATTATGACTACATTGTCTGGGGGCCATATGCAGACTTAGCTACTGCATTAGGTTCAGGTTGTGCCAATGATGCAGGTGACTCAGGATCAGCTAATGAAGTTGCCTGTGATTTTACAGGTTCAACTCCTGATGTAAATCTTGGTGCAGTGACTGCAGGAGAATTCTACATCATGATGATTGATAACTTCGATGAAAATGGTGATCCTTTCACTATCGGCCCTGCTGCTGGTAATACTGCTGCTTTGGCATGTCCGGTTACTTGTGCTGCTTCTTGTGCTGATGCAACTACATTGGTTTGTGGCGTATACGAAACAGCATTAGACGTAGAATCTGCCAGTTATGTAGAATCTCAGAATGGTGGAGGAGAGAACTGTCTGGCTGTACCTATTGATTTATCAGTAGCTGGCCCTAGTCAGGTAACAACTTGTTTTGAGTATACATTCCCTGCTGGAGCTGGTAGCTTTGGTGTTGGTAACGGTGTTTCTACATTAGAAACAGGTTCTACTAATGGAACCAATGATTGTGGAACAGGTATCGCTTCTTATGAAGTATTTGGAACGGGTTCAGGAACATGTACTTCTTTAACTGGAGGTCCTGTAGCAAGTACCTCTGCTTTTGCTTCGGCTAACGTATTCACTCCTGCAGTACCTACAGCAGGTGATGTTTATACGATTTGTGTAACACATACTGCAGATAATGGAACTGCCGAAGGTAACTGTTTCTTACAGTGTACAGTAGTTGATGTTACTGCATTCTCACCAGCAGCTGTGCCAAATACTTGTGCTACAGACGGTCCTAACTTTACCTTCTGTTATGCTGATGGAGATAATGCTACTCCGATAACAGAATTTGAGGTATGTCCTGATAATGCAGGTGAAACAGTATCTCTTGATCTTACTTCTGGTACAGTAGAGACTTGCTGTGATGAGTTATTTGTTTATAGTGGTGCCGCCGGGTCAGGTACAGGAACACTTCTGGGTACTTTCGGACAAGGTGGTACGCATGGTGATTTTGCCGCTAACCCAGAATCATTTACTTCTGCTGTTGACGAGTGTCTGCTTTTTGTCGTTGTTGCTGATGGTAGTTTTAGTTGTGGTGATGCCAACGAGACAATTATTGCAGCTGCATGTTCGATACCTGTAGAGTGTAATGATTGTGTAGATCCAGCATGTAATACTAATCCAGTTCAAACTGACTTCGCTACTTCTGAAACTAACTTCGGTGGTGATTGCTGGGATGTTGCAATCGGAGCAACACCAACAACAAATGTAGTCGTAACTGCAGATGTGGCTGGAACTGAAACTGTATGTACTGATTTTGATCCTGCTGGTACACCTGACTTTATTGGTTTTGATAACTGTATTAGTTATCTTGATGAAAATCTTTCAGGTACATTCGATGCAACTGCATTTACTACATCTGCTACAATATATCAAGAGGTAGGAGGAGCATGTGTTGCTTTGGTTCCATCTTCTTTCAATACTTATGGACAACCTGAATTTGATAATAATGTAACAGCAGGTACAACTCCTGGTGATCCAGGTTCTTTTGATCCTTCTCTTCCAATTACATACTGTTATACATATGTTTCTGATGGTTCAGGTGCTCCTGGTGATGATGATGTACAAGGAAATATTCCTGTAGCTTATGGTTGTACTGATATTACCAGCCTTACTTTAGGTGCTCAAGGTGCATGTAATCCAGCTGATAACAGCTATACGCAGGATATCGTGGTTACATTGGCTTCACTTCCGCCATCTGCTCCAGATAATGAGCTTACTCTAAATGGACAGACATTTACAATTGCAACAAATCCTCAGACAGTTACCTTAACAGGTCTAAATGCTGATGGTATGGCTGTGACTGCAACAGGTTTTATGACTGTAAGTAGTGCATGTACAAACACAGTTAATTTCACTGCTCCAGCTTCTTGTTCTGTAACTTGTCCAGTTCTTACTGCTGCTGCTGCTCCTGCTGTTGTTTCTTCTGAAAGTACTTGTACAGTTTTTGGTGGAGCACCTGCTGGTGGTGTAATAGCTGCACCAGCTACGGCTTGTCCTACTGGTTCTACACTACAATATTCTACTGACGGTGGTAGTACTTGGGGAGCTACATTACCTATGTACGATCAAACTACTGCTATCACTGTAGATACAAGATGTTTATGTGATTCAGATGGAACTACAGCTAGCCCAACTGCTTCTGTAACTACAGTTCCTGGTACTTGTCCTATATGTCCAGATCTTACTGCTGCTGCACCTGCCGCTACAGTTACTTCTGAAAGTACTTGTACTGTTCCTAATGGTACGCCAGCGGGCGGTGTATTAGCTGCACCAACTGCTACTTGTCCTGCAGGTTCTACATTAGAATATTCTACTGACGCTGGTACTACTTGGGGAGCTACATTACCTATGTACGATCAAACTACCGCTATTACTGTAGATACAAGATGTAACTGTGATAATGATACTGCTCAGTCAAGCCCAACTGGTTCTGTAACTACTGTACCAGGTGCTTGCCCTGTAGCAGGAACGCTTATCGTTGCAAACGATCCATGTGATTGTACTAATGGTATTGATTTAGATGTACCTGCTGATGGTCAGAATGACTTAGCTCTTGAGGTAATTACAGTTACTGCAAGTGCACCAGGACAAACTATCGAATTAACTGCTGTTACTGGTTTAGTTGATGCGGCAGGAACAGCACTTGTTGCACCAATTACATTAACTGATAATGGCGACAATACTTATACATTAATGGCTTATGTACCTGCTGACGGAGCTACACTTTATACTTCTAGCTATGAAGTAACAAGTGCTACTGTTGATAATGGTGCTACAGTTAACCAAGATGGTGGTCCTTGTACTTCTTGCCCAGGCCCAGCTTGTGAAGCAGACAATGGTGACTGGAATGAATAATTCACTATTTTTAGTAACCTTTTTGATAACTAAAAATAGTACACTGTTATGAATATAAATTTAAATATAAATAGAGTAAGATGGTGGATCCCCATCATCTTACTTACAGGATTACTTATATTCTGTGTGAATGAGGGGAGTGCCCAGTGTACTGATATAGGCTTTGGTAGTGGTGATGGCTTATTAAGCTTTCCAACTGATGCCGATGCCGCCGAATCCGGCGACCAAATCGTTACCGGTAATTCCACGACTTACACAGATAACTTTAACGTTCTGAATGAAGCTGACTGTAGTGCCGCATGTGGCCCTGCAGGCTTAGATGACATCAGCGTTACTTTTGAAATTGAGCAAAACTTTGATGTATACGGTGGTGATGTACTAATGTCCTCTGGCGGCTCTTTTGGCGGTAGAAGGCATAAAATAGAACAAACTGCTTCAGGGCTTGCAGGAGTAAATGTGACAGGTGCACTTGCAGAAAATCGAACTTCTGTAGGGGATGTCAGTTGTTATAATATCACGGTTGACTTCTTATCTTTTACATTGACTGCCGCAGACGTTCAGGTAAATACAAATAGTATAAATTCTGGTGGTCAAAACTTTGAATCTACAACGATCATTTTTAATGATGCTTCGGGAAATCCCTATGGTTCTGCAACCTATGAGGGTTTCTATGTAGATGCTGATGGGCCTGGCGGTAATCACCCGGGGGTAGTAGGTACTTGTGATGCCTCTACAACATTTCCAGCTATGAATCCATCTCCATGGAGTTCTACAGGAACAGGGGTGTTTGTTGCTCAAAGCCCTGTGACTGTAGTTGAAGACCCAACAGATATGGGAGCATGCACACCTTTGAATAGTGGAACAAATGGTGCCGATGACGGCGCTGATGTTACAGGTGTAATGGCGGGGCTAAATGCTACAGATGTAGTATCAGGCTTTACTTTTAAAGTATGTGTTGAAGATGTTGCTACAGCTACCGCTGACAATATTGCAACGACGTCTAATACTTTGTTTAATAGTACATTAAACGGACTTACTATAAATCAGGTTTGTCCTGTATGTGATGAAAATATTTGTGAAGGAGACCCAGTTGTGAAAACAACATTAGGTTCTACAGATGAAACAGATGCTAATTATGAGAAAATATACTATCTCGTAGCATCATCTGCTCCGAATACGATTGTCGCTACTAATATGAGTGGTGATTTTACCGCAGATGCAGCAGTAGTAGCCGCAGCGTGTACAGAATATCGTGTACATGCCTTAGTATATAATACTACGGATGCACCAGCTCCTATTCCGGCAGCAGGTGGCGATCTCAGTACTGTAGGCTCAACAACAACGGGCTGTTTTAATGGCGACATTTTAGGTAACTATACTTGTTTTAATGTATGTCCCGCAGAGGATGCTACATTTACTGTAGATGCTACTTTTTGTAGTGATGTGTCAAGTACGGCAGCCACGATCACAGGAACAGCAAGTGGAACATTTGCGTTCAATCCAGCTCCTGGAGATGCAGCAGCAATAGATGCAGCAACAGGTGCGATCAGTGGAGCGACATCTGGAACAACTTATACGGTAGAGTACACAACACCAGGAGCAGAATGTTCTGATGTGAGTACACAAACGATCACAGCAATTACTTGTGCTTGTACACCGGAAGAAGTATGTCTTGGAGACGATCTGAATTTCACAGTAAGTGACCCAGACGGACCAAATGATGATAAAACTACTCTGTACATCCTGACAGATGATACTGGTTCAACAGTAATAGCTACAGCAGATGGAACAATGCTTCCATTTA
>JAHDFX010000151.1 GCA_020627965.1 Saprospiraceae bacterium
TTTGGTCGGAAATGGTTGGTGCTGTATTGGTTGGCACCATGTCATCATCATCATTACTACATGAAGTTGTTATAAAGGGGATTTGGGGAGATAAACACTTGCGTAATTTCAATGAAATTAATCATATTGAGGGCTTAGATTTAGAAAGATACTTGATTATATCGACCATCAAGAAACGATATTATTCAATAGTTCAGGACATCAAAATAGTGGAGTGATATTGACATGAAAGCAGTTTCCAGGATAAAGTCTAATACGTTTCTTTTGCAGCTCCTCTCTTTCTTCTATTTCAAACTTGTAAGGACTCCCTGCCTTTAAAAAGAGATAGTTTTTCAAACTCACGATGAAGTATGGGGGAAGCAGGTGTATTGAGCCAATCTTCAAGAATGGTAGCATAGACCTGTCTGAAATCAATCTCAAATCTGAGGTCGCCGTCTAGTAGTTTTTCCATAGAAAGTAGTGGGTTGTAAACACCTGGTTGGCGTAAATTTGGACTGAGCAAAAATAGATTGTTTCCTTTACCATGATCGGTGCCTTTACTGCCATTTTCCTGCACACGTCGACCAAATTCAGAAAAAACCATAATACAGACTTCTTCAAATTTATGATGCTGTTTTAAAACACCTACAAAGGCTTTTACTGCGTCTCCAAAAGTCTTTAACAATTTGGAATGTTGTCTCACCTGATTTACATGTGTGTCAAATGTACCATGAGAAACATAAAAAACCTGTGTTTCATCATCCGATAAGATTAATTCAGCTACTGTACTCAGGTCAGCTCCGAGTCCGGTTTTGGGGAATTGCCCTTTTAAATTTATCTTTTTATTGGCTTCATATATATTTTTTACGGCTTGTTGCCCATTATAAATGGTTTGATAAATATAATCAAGAATTTCATGCTGCAAAGGTCCTTTTTTTTCATAATGCCTGGAAAAACTGCTGACCTTGTTAGAGTTTAACTCGGTATACAATTCTTCTAAATTTTCAAAAGACACGCCTTTATATGATTCGCCTTTGAGTGCCAGGGATAAAGTATCATTGATCTCGATCGCTTTTAATTTAAATTGATCGCCTTTGGTGGAAGTCGCATCCAGATATCTGCCCAGCCAGCCGGTCATTGGTATATTTTTTCCATCACCGGCAGTATGCCAGACATCCAAAGAGGAAAAATGAGATCGTGTAGGATTGGGATAACCTACATTATTGATAATAGATAGATGACCATCAAAAAATAGATCACTTAAACCTGTCAAGGCACTATTGAAACCATATTCACTATTTAAAAACAGCATATCTTTTTTGGGAATGTTAATATTCGGTCTGTTTTTGTAATAACTGTCCTGGCGGTGAGGAATAATGGTATTCAGTCCGTCATTCCCGCCACTAAGTTGTATCACAACCAGCTTGCGATGAGCAGGCAGGATTTGCCCGACAGATTGTTTCAAAAATTCTGGAGCATTATTGGTGGATGAACTGACTTGATTTCTTTTTGCCATTGAATTGGTATATTGTTTTTATCATTGATTGCAGGCTGATTGGGGAAATTACCTGATTCCAAATCCAACAATCAATTTAATTGATATTCCGGTCGTGACATGAGTGCGATCATTAATTTTTTAACGTCTAATGTTGAAGACAAAGGACGTTCGTCCAATTTCTTGATCCACCTGCTGAGGTTTTTGTGTTTTACTATATACAATATGTCTGACAGAAATGTCGCTTTCTGACCTGGTGCTATGGAGCCTAGCAGGTGGAGCATAGAGTTGAGTTGTACTTTAGTCAGCGTTTCCTGCTCATTTTTGGGGATAATTAATTCGATTGATTCTGTACTGATCTGCTTGCGGATATTATTTTTTAAAATCCCTTTAGTCAGTAATTGTCTTGTCAAATTCAATCTTTCCGAAATCGTGCTCAGATCGAGCCAGGCTTTGCCACTTACCCAACCGGAGACATCCGGCGGTACAAATAGTTCTTGTCCTAGTTTCCGTTGGATATTGACAGCAGCTACAGAATTACTGAAATGCAATTGTGTCAAACGCATAATACCCACAAGTAACTCTACTGGCGACTTTACACGTTTGGACATCTTATTTTCATCATAAAAAGTTTCCTCAGTTAAAATAGCTCTAACCAGTGTGCCTATATGATAATTACTCTCATAAAATAGTCTCGAAAGATCGGTGCGTTGTTGCTCGTCTATTTTTTGACCAGAAAGATAGTAATATAGCTTTTCAACAATGTATTCTCCCGAACGAGGATTTTCAAAAATGATATTGATAATATCTTCACCACTAAAATAAGCTGTTTTACCTAAAAAAGTTTTTTTACCAAAATCATGTTTTTCTTTATCTATAAAAAAATCGCCACTCTGGGGGTGGAATCGCCATCCGGTAAAAGCCCTCGCTGCTTCCTTTATATCCTGTTCAGAGTAATGCCCGACGCCCAGCGTGAACAATTCCAGCAATTCCCGTCCAAAATTCTCATTAGGCTTGCCTTTCACATTTTCTTTGTTGTTTAAGTAAATGATCATAGCAGGGTCTTTGGTGATTTCTAAAACCAGATCACCAAAATATCCAAGTGCATGTTCTCTGATGGTATTGATTTGCTTTTGGATCAAAGCAGGGAATCTACAAAAACACGCAAAGTGGTCGTGCCAGAAAAAGGCCATTTTTTCCCGAAGCTGTCCAGGACTGAAAGCCATTTTGTCGAGCCATTCCAGATTTAATTTTTGCTGGGTTACGCGTAGTTGCTTTAGGCGCTTTTTTCTATCTAATGGCTTAACATGCTTTAGAGAAATAGAGTTTTTCTTAATTGGAGCAGCTTGTAAAGCACTGAATTCTTTTGAGGAGTCGAATAAATGATCTATGACTTCAGGAAGGCTGAGTTGCAGCATTTTTTCCAGCCCCACAGGAGAGGGGCCGAAAGCTGCACGATTCATTAAATGAATGATTTGTCTTTGTTTAGTAGTCATTAGAAAATTGATTTTATCTAATTACTTTCTAATTTTAGGCGCTCCTATTACTTCAAGCTTTTCTTCAAGAGAGGGCATCGAATCTTTAATGCTCTTTAGTTTTGTGCTCATGTCATTGTAAAGTGTATTGACATTCTCCAAACATTCCAGATGTGTCTTAGTTGGTCCATATGATGAGCCGAAGCTACTAGCTTTCCACATGTAATAATTTATAGTCGGGTATTCATTTTTCTCACCAACTTCTGAGCGGGCTTTGCTACCTCCAAATTGTTGTTGTAAAGCTAAAGCCTGACTACGTAACTTGAGCAATTCAGCATGAAGGGTTTCATCGCTAGACTTGGCTCTATCGTATGCTTTAAGCATAAAACCAATGGCATCTTTAGCGTCCTTGATGTCGGTTTCTAAATCGCCTATTTTTACACGCATAGACGAAATGTTTTCCCAATGTTCTACCACCTTATCAGGTGAGCTTCCTGTCAGGGAGCCTTTATTCAATTGCTTAACCTCAAAGGAAACTTTTTCACCAATTGCAGTGTAATTTCCTTCAAGTTGTTTAAACAGTTGTGCTGTATAATTTCCCGGACCTACTTTATGTCCTTTTCTTTTGCTGTCGATGGTTTTAGCTGAAATAGTATAAGTAGGTTCCATTAAAATATCCCAATTGATACGGTTGAATCCTTTTTTATTTTTGCCTTTAATTTTTCTAAGAATATTACCTTCCTTGTCATAAACAAACAGCCATACATTAGGGACGATCTCCATTTTCTCCTCCTCTAGTACTTCCCATTCGGGTACATTTATTATTCCTTTTTCTTTCTCGATTTCTTTTTCTTTCTCTTTTCGTAGAGCTTTTTTCGATTTATAATCATCCTTTAGGTAATAGGTGAACTCAACACCATATGGAGGATTGTCGGCTACAAAATAGTTATCTCCCTGTGCAGCTTTTTTACCCCAGCCCAAAGTTCTGCGTTCCATGTACCACTTACCTGTTCTTGGAGTGAATAATTGAGCTTCTTTATCTTTTTTATTAGGATCAAATTCCCGTAGAGAGGAATAGTCGTCCAAGATGTAAATACCTCTGCCAAATGTTCCGGCAACCAGGTCATTTTCTCTTTTTTGAATGGCAAGATCACGTACAGAAATATTGGGTAAACCTCCTTTTAGTTTGATCCATGTTTTGGCATTATCGAGTGTAAAGTAAATGCCAAATTCAGTTCCTAAGAACATTAAATTACTTTTTTCATGGTCTTGAACAATGCGCCACAATAGTGTACGATCAGGGAGATTGTTGGATATACTTACCCAAGACCTTCCTTTGTCAATGCTCTTAAATAAATAAGGTTTGTAATCTCCGTACTTATGATTATCAAATACAGCATAGACTAGGTTTTCATCATACAAATCAGCTTTAATATCATTGACAAAAGCTGTATTCGGTAGCCCTGCAATACTTGTAAAGTCTACTTTTCTCCAATTGGCACCTCCGTCTTCTGTTACTTGAATGATTCCATCATCGGTTCCTGCATAGATCAATCCCTCTTTCTTTGGCGACTCAGATAAAGAAGTGATCGTACTATAGTCTGACATGGCATAAATATCCCAGGCATTATCCCATTTTTGTTGCTTTTCATAAAAGGGCGTTTGAATTCGTTGAATATTTTTGCTTAAGTCGCCTGAGATAGCTTGCCAGGAATCTCCTCTGTCATCGGATTTCCAAACTCTTTGAGATGCATGGTATATGCGCTTAGGATTATGAGGACTCACTAGGATAGGAGCGTCCCAATTGAAGCGTTCAGTCTTTTCTCCTAAAGACGGCTGTGGCTGGATATAAATATTCTCACCAGTAACTCGGTCATGACGATTCAGGTTGCCTTGCTGCCACTGCACATAAACAATGTTAGGATTGCCGGGTTCTGTAGCGGGTTGGTGACCATCACCTCCCAATAGCACGAACCAATCTGCATTACGTATACCATGAGCATTGTCGGTTCTGGAAGGCGCACCCTGAGTATTATTGTCCTGAGTTCCGCCATATACATAGTAGAAGGGTTCGGCATCGTCTACGGCAATTTTGTAAAACTGCGTAATCGGTAAATTATCTATGAACTTCCAGTTTTTGGTCTTATCAAAGCTCTCATATAAGCCTCCATCACAGCCTACTAAAATATAATTAGGATCATTCTTTTTAAACGCTACAGCATGATTGTCCACATGCTTTTCTTCCTCATTCATTCGTGTAAACGTTTTTCCTCCATCGAATGATACCTGCATGTAGTTGTCGGCTAAGTAAAGCTCATCATAATTATGTGGTGAAGCAAACAATTCCTGATAATAATGAGGTCCGGTACCGCCTGAAACGGCATCACTCATTTTAGTCCATGACCCACCTTGGTTTTCACTTTTATAAACTCCACCAGTTCTTCTATCCAATTCTATAGCGGCATAAACAACATCTGGTCTTTGAGGAGAAATAGCCAAACCAATTTTCCCCATATTACTAGAAGGTAATCCGCTCTTAAGCTTATTCCAGGTTTCACCACCATCTATAGATTTATAAATGGCAGTTCCAGGCCCACCACCCATGTAGCCAGCGACTGTGCGGTGACGTTGCCAGGTAGCAGCATATAATAAGTCCGGGTTTCTTGGATCAATAAGCAAGTCAGTGGCACCAACCCAAGCGTCGTCACCTAGTGTTTGCTTCCAGGTTTCACCACCATCCACAGATTTAAAAACGCCTCTATCTCCACCTTTACTCCATAGTGGACCTTGTGAAGCCACCCATATGACATTGGAATTTGTTGGATGAATGATGATTTTTGATAAGTGCTCTGATTCTTTGAGTCCCATGTTTTTCCATGATTTACCCCCGTCTTCACTTTTATAGATACCGTCTCCATAACTGATGTGTCTTCCGCCTACATTTTCACCAGTTCCTACCCAAACCACTTCTGGGTTTTGTGGATCAAGGCTTACACAACCTGTAGAATAGGTTTTTTGTTTATCAAACAAAGAAGTCCAGGTAGTTCCTGCATTTTCTGTTTTCCAAACACCCCCGGAACCCACTGTCACATACCATACATGTTCATTGTCGGGATGTATAGCAATATCTGAAATCCGGCCAGACATCAATGCCGGTCCAATACTTCTAAATTTTAAACCATTGTATATAGCATTAGCATCATCTTTTTTATCCTTTTCTGTCTTTTCCTCACTTTGTGCAAAGCTTGTAGAAAGTAGACTAATGGAAATTAATGCTAAACTTATGATCTTAATAAGATTTTTCATGTCGTGTTTCTTAGATAAGCTTAAAGTTAAATATTATTCTTTTATAATCTTCTGCACTTCCAGAAAATCATTATTCAGATTCTGAACCCTTACAAAATACAGACCTGCTGGCAGAGTTTCAAGATCAATGGTATGTGTATTTCCATTGGCATTGACGACTTGGTAAACTTGCCCTATAGCATCCAGTATTTCTATTTGATATAGATCCAGCATACCCGTTATAGTAAATTCATCTGAAAAAGGATTAGGGAAAATTTTGATGTAAGTTTCCGTTGTATGCAGATCACCAGTAGGCGTGAAATCAGGATTAAAAAATCCGAAATCAACGGAATTATTACCACTGGCATCATAATCAAAATAACAGTTAAAAGGATCGCCATCGTTTAAGGGCTCACCATCTACAGTCAGCGTGACAATACCCGACATAATATCTGTGAAGGGCTGACCAAACCCATTATTGTCAAAATCTACATCATTGTTGGCATTGGCTACAAAGTTATTGGTAGATTGAAAGCCATTTAAAGGCTGGCCAGGCTCCCAATTGTCTACACTCCATACAAAGACGACATAATTTCCTGGTGCTAGACCTGAAAATCTATAATAACCCTCACTATCCGTCACCTGAACGCCACCGAAACCTTCCCAGTCAGGGATTCCATCACCATCAGAGTCACTCCATATCACAAGAGATACACCTGGAATACCGGGTTCATTCGGGTCATTGATGCCATCCATATCCCAGTCGTTCCATACTCTGTTTCCTATGGATACAATACCAGGTGATACTTGTTGCTCACAATCCTCATAACAAAATGCCATATCATTGATCGCTAAGATCATTTCATCACCAATAGCCTTTCCAATATTTAAAAAAGTAAGTGCATTGTCATTGAAATGGTAAACGGCATCAGAAGGGGATACAGATTCATCCAGATAATATTGTTTGGTTTCTGTGAAACCTAGTCTGCCGCCATAAATGCTATCGTTGCATCCCACATTTTCCTGCGCAATAGCAATTATATTTTGTATGTCTTGCACCCAGAGATCAGTACTTGCTGAAAATCCACCCTGACCAGAATTGGCGACAACAACCGGAAGGGCTGGATTGCCGAGGTCATTTCTTACATCATTGACTAAGTTGTCCAAATTACTTTCATACTCATTTAAATAAGTATTTGATTCACCGTCATTCCAGCCTTGAAACCATGCAAATCCAGTGATTTCATAGTCTGTCACTCCAATAGTTGGAAATTCAGTTCCCAGATTTTGAGTAACCTCTTGTACGGTTTGAATCATGGCATCGTAATATTCTCCTGTAGGTCCACTGGCAGAAGGTGGGCGGAAATCAACAGCAAGACTCTTTCCGCCCCAGGCTGTTTTGATGATTAAAACGGGATCCTCATAATAGGCATCTAGTTGTTGGGCAAACATCAATTCCGGGCCTATCATATTAGTATTGGCTCCCTGACCGACAGTTACATTTGTTCGTATGGTATCGCTATTTTTGGCAAAATACAGGTAGGCATCATTTAAAGTGTTCCAATTGCCAGGAGTTCCAAGTGCTGACCAATTTCCATCCGTATCATTTTGAATAATATCAACTAAACTATTTGGATCATTTTCAGCATCATTAATAATACCTTGTCCTTCCATGTTGGACTGCCCAGCCAAAACAAAAACTCTGAGCTTAGCGGATGATTTTTCTTGTCGGGTCACAATAGGAACATAGCCTATTTCTAAACCAGCAGGCGGCTGAACAATGCCGCCCGGATCGAGCGTTGCTAGTTGTCCGATGGCAGGAGGAGCTAGATATTCATCGGTATGACTCCAATTGGAGTGAATTTGTTCGACTCTGGATTGTAAGTCATTACGAATGTCTGTCGGCAGGTTGGCATGAATAATGGCAGGTTGGTCTATAAAGCGATACCAGTGATAAGTCAAGGTCGTACCATCGCCCAAATCAGCAGTAAAAGGACCTGCTGCGGGGCCAGGGCTATTCCATGGGCCGTTTGGGTTTTGCCATTGGCAATCTGGTTCTAATGGCGTCAAATACGTGATTTCGCTTCCCGGCGCAGAAGGCACATCAACAGTGGATAAGCCAGTCGAAGCAGGGACGGCCGTCTCATCAATTGGACGCCATAGATTGTCGGGGTCGAGCTTGAAATATTCAGGCAAAATAAAGAGACCGTTTTCTTCAGAGACAGTATTTAGGTCATATTCAAAGCCCATGATATTGGTCGTCAACTGAACATTGTCAATATAATCCAGATCAATCTCATGATTCAAGCCACCTCCTACAATTTCACCGACTATGTCGCCGCCATTATTGATAAATGAAACATCATAAGTCCCTGATGAAATGATGTCAGGGGAAACAACCGCCCCGCCATTAAGCCAGGTTTCCATGTCATTCCAAAGTGACTCTTGAGAGTAGACCGTGATCTGATTTAAGATCATAGAATTATCTTCATTACTGGCAGGGAATTGCAATTGCTCTATCTTGGCATATGGATTTCCGTTATCATCTTCAGAAATTAATGCAGGAGACAAGGCATGCTCCAATCCAAAATTTACATTAGGGTTTGAAGGTCTTGAGTCCAAAAACAAACCTTCCAAAGAAGGGTCTTGCAATACAGGTTCTGTCCAAAAAGTAGGCATGAAAAATGTGGCAGGACCTTTAAAATTCGTCGTGTTTAAGAATAAAGTCCAATATTGGTTGCCGGTTTCAATATCCTGTCCATTGGTTTGTTGCATCGACTCCGAAAGTGGTAGAGGCATATAACCATATCCCAGCATTTCACCATTTAGACTTTGAGCCATATTTAAGCCATCGGGCGCCCACAATAATCTATTAGATAATTGACCTACACCATATTTTCCGCCGGGCGTACTCCAGTCTCTTTGTCCATTTCCCAATATATCACTTCTGCCAGCTCCGGGACCATTTGCCCAGGCATAAAAATTATATGAAACGCCCCCCATGATAAACTTGGGTATTTCAGTACCGAATCGAGTGTCTTGCCACCAACCCAAACCGCCTTCAATCGTGGTATAAAACTGAGCCGGTTCATTACCAGTTTGCTGAGTGGTCATCCAACAACCGGCAAGTCCCATTTGGAAACTCCCTGGTCCGGGATATTTTTCAAATATAGGCCAGGCAGCACTATACATCGTATAACCTGAGCCAAAAGACTGATCGCTTACGTTTTCAGTATTGATCCAGGCGAATCCGGTCCGTTCTGCATCAACTATTTGAGCAAAGGCAGAGAAAAATAAAGTCAATAAAATTGTAGTAAAAAATGTATGTAGTAGATACTTCATGGTGTAATACTTATTTTTACAAAAATAATATTTACAAACCAAAATCAACTACTTTAAATTTTTCATTAACAAAACTTCAGTTACTTAAGTAAGCAGACAGACAGAATTAAGTTTAATTACTTATTATCAAATTGAAAAAATAATTTAGCTTAGTACATACCCATTGCTTACCAATAAATATTTAACTATGAAACACTTATATTGCTTATTGCTAACTCTGTTTTTACTGTTTAATAACTTATATGCACAATCTTGCCTACCAAATGGTATTACTTTTAATACACAACAGGAAATTGATGATTTTGCTACAAATTATCCTGGATGTACAGAAGCCTGACCCTTTATGCTAATTCTACCTTAGATGATTTGACAGGGCTGGATAATTTGACTACTGTTCTTTATTTGCTCCTGCAAACAGCACACAAACATATCTGATTTAGCTGGACAAAATCTTACTCCGCAAGGTTATATCGAATCAGGTTCCACATTTAGCTGCACCTTATATCCCGAGCCGATCTGTGAGGATATTGAAATTATTAATCTTCCCTTAAGTGCTGATACAACAATTGTAGCGGATGTGAGCATTCATTCAAACAGTATGATTCAAACACCGGCAGCAGTCATCTATCATGCAGGAGATTCTGTGGTATTAGATATTGGATTTGGCGTAGAAACTGGAGCTGAATTTGAAGCTTATATAGAAGCTTGTCCCGAATAATTTGTAATTTTAGATTTCATTCAAATAACTTTCGTGAAGTCACTCATTTCAATATTTTCTTACTGCCTGTTTTCTTGTTTCTTTATAATAGAAATAGCTGCTCAGGATCGTTCTTGCAATGACCCTAAAGCCAAAAATACAGGCTCAAAAGCTCCCTGTAAATACCCTAATGCCAGAAAAATATTTAAGAAAACCACGAAGCTGACAGATACTTTATTCGAAAATTCTGGCTTGCTATATGATGCCGGATACATCTGGACGCATAACGATGGAGGAGGGGAGGCAGCATTGTATAAAATCAATGCTAAAACTGGTGAAATTATTCAAAAAATAAATATCAAAGATGCCGTTAATAAGGATTGGGAAGACTTGGCTCAGGATGAAAGTTTTATCTATATCGGCGATTTTGGTAATAATAATGGAGTGAGAAAAGATTTAAGAATTTATAAAGTCAAAAAAGAGGATATTGGGACGAATACTAAAGACGTCAGTGCTCAAGTCATCAACTTTTCTTACCCTGAACAGACAACTTTTACCAGAAATGACCAGCATAACTTTGATTGCGAAGGTTTTGTGGCTTGTCAGGGAGAGCTTCATTTGTTTACCAAAAACAGGGGAGATGCTCAAACACAGCACTATAGTATTCCTGTAACACCAGGCGATTACAAGGCCAAACTACAAGGTACTTTTAACACAAAAGGCATGGTTACTGCTGCTGATCTTAGTACAGATGGAACACTGGTATTGATCGGCTATACACCAAGAAAGCTCTTTATGTGGATTTGTAAAGATTATAATAATACAGACTTCTTTTCAGGAAATAACAGAAAGGTCAGAATGGGGAGATTTTTATTTCGTGGACAAATAGAAGGAGTTTGTTTTTCGGAGTCCCAAAAAGGCTATATTTCCGCAGAAGGTTTCAAGATATTTAAACCACATTTGCGTCAATTCTCTTTGGAGAAATGGTAAAAATTTATTGTAAAAAATAATAAGAACATATGGAAGCTTATATATACGACGCCGTAAGAACGGTAAGGGGGAAAGGAAATAAGAAAGGTGCCTTAAATGGGATAACACCAACAGACTTAGCCACCCAAACGCTGGTCAATCTCAGAGACAAACACGATCTTGACACTACTCAGGTAGAAGATGTTATTTTAGGATGCGTAGGCCAGGTGATGGATCAGGCAGCCAATATTGCCAAAACGGCTGCCCAGCAATCTCAATATGGCGACCATTTATGCGGTGTTACTTTAAATCGCTTTTGTGGTTCCGGATTGGAGTCCATTAATCAGGCTGCGGCTTATATCAAAGCGGGTTTCCGTCATTTGATCGTAGCGGGTGGAGTAGAGAGTATGTCTCGTGTGAAGATGGGCGCTGACGGAGGTGGAATGTTCATGGATCCTGCGGTGGCGATTCCTGGCAATATAGTACCACAAGGTATTTCTGCTGACTTGATCGCTTCTAAATACGGTTACTCTCGTAATGATGTAGATGAATTTGCTTACACTTCTCAAATGCGGGCTGCACAAGCGGAGAAGGAAAGCAGATATGTCTCCAGAATTTCCGTTAAGGATATCAACGGCATTGACGTTTTGAGCACAGATGAAAACATTCGTCCATCTACTACTGTAGAAGCTTTGGCTGGACTAAATCCTTCTTTTGCCATGATGGGCTCTATGGCTGGTTTTGATGCTGTCGCAATAGATCGTTATCCTGAAGTAGAAGAAATAGAACATGTTCACCATGCAGGCAATTCTTCAGCTATTGTGGATGGCGCAGCAGTAGCGCTGATTGGCAGCAAAGAAGCGGGACAAGCATTAGGTTTGAAGCCTCGGTTTAGAATACGTGCCGCAGCCATTCATGGAACCGATCCTACTATCATGCTTACGGGTATTGGCCCAGCTTCACATAAAGCATTAAAACAGGCAGGCATGAAACCTTCTGATATTGACTTATTTGAGATCAATGAAGCTTTTGCAGCGGTTGTGATTAAAGCCATGGAAGATATTGGCGCAGACCATTCTAAAGTCAATGTAAATGGAGGCGCTATTGCCCTTGGGCATCCACTTGGTGCCACAGGCTGTATGCTTACAGGTACCTTGATGGATGAATTGGAAAGACGCGATTTAAATACAGGCTTAGTCACGCTATGTATTGGTGGCGGTATGGGAATTGCATCTATTATTGAAAGAGTATAAGATTGAACGAAATGCAAAATATAAAAAACGATTTATTCCAGGTGGAGATGGATCAAGATGGTATTGCCATAATGACCATCGACCAGTTAAATAATCCTACCAATTTATTCAGCACGCACTTCATACAGGAATTTATTCAGGTAGCACAGGAAGCTATTGCTGATAAGGATGTAAAAGGTATGATAATTACTTCAGGTAGAAGTATGTTTATGCCCGGAGCTGACTTGAGAGAGTTAAGATCAATGGGAAATAACCCTGAAGAAATACTGGAAGGTATACTTCGTGTACATCAACAATTCAGAAGCATAGAAACAGGAGGTAAACCCTTCGTTGCAGCCATTAATGGAACGGCTATGGGAGGTGGTTTGGAACTGTGCCTGGTCTGTCATCATCGAATTGTTTTAAATAACATCAAAATCAAATTAGGTTTCCCTGAATCTAAAGTGGGATTGCTGCCCGGTGGGGGAGGAACAGTGAAAGCCCCGTATCTTATGGGTATACAAAATGGACTGATGTATCTTTTGCAAGGCAAAGAAGTTCGACCTCCTCAGGCACTAAAGGACGGCTTAGTAGATGATCTTGCAGAAAATCAGGAAGAGTTAATAGCAAAAGCTAAAGATTGGATACTAAAAAATCCAAACCCTGTTCAGCCCTGGGATAATAAAAAGCATAAAATTCCGGGTGGAGGAATATGGTCGCCGACTGGCGTACAAACACTTGTAGGCGCTGCTGGCAATGTGACAAAAATGACTCATGGCAATTATCCGGCTCAACAATATATTTTGAGTGTAGTACATGATGGATTACAAGTAAAGGTAGATAGGGCGCTTGAGATCGAGGCACGTTTTTTTACTAAATTACTTGGCAGCAAGGAAGCTGCAAATATGATTCGTACTGGTTTTATGGAAATGCAGAAAGCCAAAAAGGGTGTTGCACGACCAAAAACAGAACCTAAATATGAAATAAAGAAATTGGGTATTCTGGGAGCAGGTATGATGGGAGCAGGTATCGCTTATGTTTCTGCTAAAGCAGGAATGGAGGTCATATTGAAAGATGTTTCTATAGAAAACGCCGAAAAAGGTAAATCTTATTCAAGCAAATTACTAGATAAAGCAATTTCAAGAAAGCGTTCTACAGTAGAGAAGAAACAAGCTTTATTGTCTCGCATTACAGCAACAGATGAGTCAAAAACAATGGCGGGTTGCGATCTGGTAATAGAAGCCGTTTTTGAAGACCCGGCTCTTAAAGATAGAGTTACTAAAGAAACGGAGGCAGTGCTGGGAAAAGACAAGATTTACGCTTCAAATACCTCAACAATACCGATCACGCTATTGGCAAAATCCTCAGAACGCCCTGAAAATTTCATTGGTATACATTTCTTCTCACCAGTAGATAAAATGCCACTGGTCGAGATCATAGTAGGGGAGAAGACTGGAGATAAAGCTATTGCAGCAGCTGTAGATTATACGGTAGCTATTGGTAAAATACCAATTGTAGTCAATGATAGCAGAGGTTTTTATACGTCCCGATGTTTTGGGACTTTCGTCAATGAAGGTATGTTTTTATTGGAAGAAGGTGTGCCTGCGGCAATGATAGAAAATATTGCCAAAAAGAAAGGCATGCCGGTCGGCCCACTGGCTGTTCACGATGAAGTAACCCTGACTTTAAGCAAATATGTCATTGAATCTAATCCGGATTCAGATAAAAATCCAGACACTCAAAGGTCTTACAAGATCATTATGGATTTAATTGCTAAAGGCAGAACGGCTAAAAAAGATGGGGCAGGTTTTTATGATTATCCAGCAGGAGGAAAAAAGAAACTGTGGAAAGGGTTAGTAGACATGTTTAATCCGAATGTTGATACTTTAAATGAAACCATTATTGCCAAACGTATTATGCACAGGCAAGCTATCGAGGCTTACCGATGCCTGGAAGAAGGCTGCCTGAGAAGTGTCGCCGATGGTGATTTGGGGTCGGTTTTAGGCTGGGGATTCCCTATTTATACCGGAGGCGCCTTGTCTTATATAGATTTTGTAGGTATTCAGCAATTTGTAGCTGATTGTGATGCTTTTACTCAACAGTTTGGTGAAAGATTTGCAGTGCCAGACAGCTTAAGGACTTTGGCAGATACTGGCAAGTCTGTTCATGATTACTCCTGATAAGTAGAGCTTACTAGTTTTTTGTAATCAGGGATAATCTGAGCCAGGTGATATTCAATGTGAAACAAATAGTCCCAGATTAGGTAAGCTAGAGAAGAAGGGGCGCCCTTTGCCGGACGATTCATACTAGAATTAAGGGCATCAATAGCCTGTTGGAGTATTTTTTCAAGTTGAGAGTGATGTTGCATTTATCAACCTGTTTTAACTAAATTCAGTTCTAACTTGACAATAAGAAGCTTTTTCTAACTTGACGATTCCTTTCGTTTGCCATTTTCCTATTGTCTTTTACTTCCTTAATTGTCAATTCTGTTCGTTTTTTAAATTCGTACTAACGTATTTTTTTTTCGATGAAAATAGTATTTAAAACTACATTTTAATCAGCCGTCTAAACTATCAGCGAACCAAAGTCAGATCCCCCTTGTACGTTCTTATGGTACCATCAATAAACTCCACAACAGTATAGTACACAAACACATCCTGTTCCATGCGTTTGCCTTTATAAGTGCCATCCCAGCCATAAGTACTGTCATCGGTAGGAACATTATTAACAGAATGTACCAGTTCGCCCCAGCGATCATATATCTGAAACTCCTGGATTTGAGCGACTGCCTTGCCACCGTAGATCATAAATACATCGTTTGTACCGTCATAATTAGGAGAGAAAACATTAGGAATATATACATCCCGGTTTTCCAGTACATTGATGGTGATGTCAGCTGTTGAAGAACATCCGCCCTCTTCCAGTAGAGCAATCGTATAGGTCGTTGTAGTAGTCGGTGTGATATAGGTAATCGGACAAGCTGGGCAAGATACATCCTCAGGCGGATTCCATTGATACATCACTTCATCATTCGTATCAGTATAGGTAACAATCCGAATGCTGTCACCCAATTCAATAGTAACATTGTCGGGTGTAAAGACCTGTGCAGGTGGATTTTCTTCTACGACAAAACTACCTGTGGCAAAACAGCCACTAATATCTGTAACGGTGACTTCGTAGCCACCTGCGCTCAGGCTATCTGCCAGACCAACTGTAATGAAATCTCCATTATCACCTGACCAGTTGTAGATGTATGGCGCAAAGCCGCCATCTACATCAAGAGCAATAGAGCCATTAGAAGCTCCACAAGAGGCATTGTCGGTAAAGGCATCCAAAATGACGGGTACATCTGCCGGACTTAGCGTTACTTCATTTGTAGCAGTACAACCAAGCGCATCAGTAACTGTCACAGCATAAGTGCCTTCCTGGAAGTTAGCCAAGTTACCTGTTTGCCCATCGCTCCAGAGGTAAGTGTATGGCTCAACTCCATTAC
>JAHDFX010000152.1 GCA_020627965.1 Saprospiraceae bacterium
TTTGCCCGAAGGTTTTACGGTACAAAAAGTTGCCTTAAAAGAGCCATTGGTCATCATACCTTTCGGCGAAAAAGAGGATTGCTATTTAAATATAGTTGGTGACCACTTGGGACAGGGTTATCATCAATACAAATATGCAGAGAAATACTACCCGCACAATTAAGAGAAATTGGAATTTTCTAATTCAGCATTTTAACAAAAGTGTATAGCAGTTTATATATTTTTACATATCGAATAATAATTTATTAAAATGAAGCTTCAATTTCTATTACTCGTTTTGTTGTTGAGCTTTTGCGCTTGCAAAAACTCAACAGATTATGTCTTATCTCAAAGCATCCCACAAATAGATAAAACACGAGAAGCGAAAGTATTGTCCGCTTTTTTTGGTTTGGATAATGCTTTACCAAAAACAGCCATTGGCATATCGCCCAAAGCTCCCGGCAAAGACGGTATGCCTGTTATCTTTTCGCACGAATTAGAACCAAGCACCCTCGATGCGTCGGATTTCAGAGTCAAAACAAGCAATGGAAAATCCTTTAAGGTAGATGTCGTCACGTTCAAACCCGCTGTCGAAGCCTTTGAATTAAGAACCGTTTTGCTGATAGGCAACTACGGCGACGCACCGAACAACGAACCTGTCGAGGTCGAAATCACAGGGGAGCTACTTGCCCGAAGCGGTCAAAATTTCAAGGGTCAAAAAGTAGCCGTCACGCCTTTGAGCAAAGGACCTTTTTTGAGTTATGCCGAACACTTCACCATAGATGATGCCTACCCTTATGTCAAAAGAGGCAAGGGATGTGATTGTCCGAAAAATAAAACGACCACCGTAGTCCGAACCGTTTGGGCGGGTGGAGTGCGTGCCATGAATGGCGAAGAATTGGGCGAAAATGAATTGAATAATTTTGAAGTAGTTCTGGTAAAAAATAAAATAGGTAAAAGGGTGGACACTATTAAGGTGCAACCTTACTTAATCGCTGACATCGGCGACAATGATAATAACATAGATCTCTGCATCAAAGAAAAAGGCGTTCCGGTTTCGGTGAGCGTAAAAGCCAATACCGCCATTGACCCCAGAGATGATGCCAATGATTTTACAGAAATTCAGATTTTGAATAGGTGGTGAAAGCCTTGCGTGATTTTCAGCTTTTTATCGTAATTTTAGATGTTTTGATAGGACGGCAATTAAACCAAAATGAAAAAAGAGAGTCAAAGAAAGAACAATTTTAGAATTTACAACATGAATAAAATAGCTTATCTAACAATTTTCACAGTCTTATTATTTACAGCTTGTAAAAAAGACGAACCAATATCTACTGAGCCTGTCGTTAAAGCCGTTTCTACTTATAATGTCATTATAGATGAAGACATTACCTATGCTAATGGGCTGAGCCATGATGGGATGAACAATACTATTGCGATGCCTCAACTGTTAGATGTTTACTACCCCGAGAATAATTCTACGAATAGACCTGTTTATATGTTCATTCATGGCGGAGGATTTCAAGGTGGCACGAAGACTAAGCCGGAAATTATAGACATGGCCAATTACTTTGCGGCTCGAGGATGGGTGTTTGCTTCGATAGATTATAGAGCGACAAGCGATATACAAGGATCAAATTTTACGGGAATGGCTCCGCAAGAATGGATCGATTTTACCCTTCAAAACGCATTAACTCCTGATGAAGCTCGTACAAGTATAGCGATGTATGTCGCCCAAAGAGATGTTAAAGCAGCCCTGCGTTGGATGGTCGCTAATTCGAGTACTTATAACATAAACACAGACTTTATCACCGTGGGCGGAGCTTCAGCAGGAGCAATTACTACTATTGCCTTAGGCATTTCAAATCAAGAAGACTTTAGAGACGAAGTTCCTATTGCTGACGACCTTACACTTTCTACTACCCACCTAAATGAGACTTATGTGGTGAGAAGTATGATTGATTTCTGGGGAGGTAATGTGAAATTGGAGTTGTTTGAATCGGTATATGGAGAGACTCGATATGATAGTAATGATCCTGAATTATTCATTGCACATGGCACATTAGATCCGACTGTTCTGTTTTCAGAAGCCACCGAATTAGATAGTATATACAACTCATTAGGGATCTATCATGAACTTGTCCCTTTGGTGGATCAAGGTCATGGTGCCTGGAATGCTACTGTGAATGGAAAAAGCTTGTCAGAGTTGTCTTTTGATTTTCTTGTTGAAAGACAAAATTTGACTGTGGAATAATTAGAACAAATTAATCTTAACTAAATAATGTTGGTAATAGAAACGGATAGGTTGATTTTAAGAGAATATGCAGAATCTGATTGGAAATCAGTTCATGAATATGCAAAAAATGAAGATGTATTGATTTATGAAATTTGGGGGCCAAATACTGAAGCACAAACAAAGGGATTTATTAAAAAGGCAATTGAGGATAGCCAAAAAATACCGAGATTAGCATTTGAGTTGTGCATAGTACTTAAGACAAATTTGAAATTAATTGGAGGATGTGGAATTAGGATAAAACCTAATAACAGCAGGAGGTGTGATTTTGGTTATATAATCAATCCAGCGCATTGGAATAATGGATATGCAACCGAAGCTTCAAAAGCTCTTATTAATTATATGGTTAAAAATCATGGTATTGCTGAAATCGAAGCAACCAGCGATTCACTAAATATAGCATCAATAAAAGTCCTCAAAAAATGTGGCTTGAATCTGATTAAAGTGATAAAAAATGATCGGGAGATTAAGGGGAGTATTCGAGACACTTGTTTTTTTGAAATGAAAATAGAGGATTAACTACTTAGGTCTTTTGAAAAATTAAAACCCTTTCAAATGAATAGAGCAACTACAAAATTGATCGTGCTATTGCTGGGAATAAGTTTCAACATGTATGCGCAAACTTATTCCGACCATTTTGGTACGGGTAATGATGTGGGTATAACGGTCACTTCTAGTTCAGCGCAAGGAACAGATGAAGCTGGTCACTCCTTGACTGGTACAGGGCTATTTCCTGATACGGTGGGTGCGGCTCGTTTTTTAGCCCAGGCAACTTTAGGGGCAAATGAAGCTGATATTCAAAATGTTGTTAACTTAGGAATAGATGAATGGCTGAACCAGCAAATCTCAATGCCTGTAACTACAGATTATGAGCAAACTTGCAGAAATATTCACGACGAAATTATAGCCATGATGCATGCCAGCCTCGGGGCAGCAGATTCGGCAAGAAGAGATGAACACATTCCTTTTATTTTTTACCAAAAAGCCTTTACAGATGATGATGCTTTGCGCCAAAAAACAGCTTTTGCATTAAGTCAGATTTTTGTTGTTTCTATTCATGGTGGAACTATTGGAGATAAAGGTTTTGGTGTCTCAAGTTATTATGATGTACTGTATCATGGAGCTTTCGGGAACTTCAGAGACTTACTATACAATGTATCATTACACCCAATAATGGGAATTTATTTAAGTCATTTCAAAAATCAAAAAGCCGATCCCGTAGAAGGAACGCTACCGGACGAGAACTATGCTCGTGAAATCATGCAGTTGTTTACCATTGGCTTATTTGAGCTAAATAATGATGGTAGCCTGAAATTAGATGTAAATGGAGAACCCATTCCAACCTATAATATTGATGATGTACAAGAAATGGCTAAAGTTTTTACCGGTTTCTCTGGTGGCGATTGGGATTATGTTTCTCATCCACAATATACACCAGGCGATCCACTTATATTTCATAAAAACTTTGGGCATTATGATTTAACGGTGCCCATGTATATGCACGACGACTACCACGAAACAGGAACTAAAACCCTGCCCGATGGCACCACGATTCCTGCAGGGCAAACAGGGATGCAAGATGTAAATATGGCAATAGATTGGTTGTTCAATCACCCGAATGTTGGCCCTTTTATTGGGTATAGATTAATTCAGCAATTGGTCAAGTCAAACCCCACACCTGAATATGTGAATAGAGTTGCTTCTGCATTTAATAATGATGGTCATGGAGTACGTGGAAATATGGAAGCTGTGATTCGAGCTATTCTTACAGACCCCGAAGCCCGAGATTGTGCATTTATCACCGATCCAAGAGCAGGCAAATTACTACAACCCATGGAACGTATGATCAACTTATTCAAGGCATTCAATATAAGCACGCCTTCTGGTAAGTACTGGTTTAGAGATTATGGTGAGGTTTATGATAAAGTAGAACAATCCTATCTTTATTCGCCTACTGTTTTTAATTTCTTCTCTCCATATTTTGCCGATGGCGAATTTGTAGCTCCAAACGATATGGTTTCTCCAGAATTTCAAATATTACATTCAACTTCTGGTATTCACTATCTGAATACCATGGAAGATATGATAGAGGTTCGTCCTTTTAAAAATAAGACTGGAATTAATGATAACCCTGGGAATCCAAGAGTAGTCAATAATGGTGCGGATGCTCCAACTTTAGATTTTACCCCTTTAACAACAATTTATGCAAATAATGGAATTACAGCTTTGATCGACCACTTAGATTTATATTTATGTAGAGGGCAATTGAGCGCATCTACAAGAGCACATATTGAAGACAATATCGCTCAAAATGTAGCGAATGGTACAAATTTAAATGATTTGGAAATCGTAGAAGATGTACTGTATTATATCATGATGTCGCCCAACTATGTGATTTTAAAATAATTTAGACCTAAGACAAGTATGAGCCATCCCGAATTTTTAGCAAAATAGAAATTATAAGAGGTCGACGGTCAATAGTCCATAGTCGATGGCTGTCTTTTAGTCTTAAAGTCGTTCAGTTTTTCATTTGGCTTTGCAAAATGCGTATATAATCTGGTAAATTGATGTATTTTCTATTCTAACCATGGACTATCGACCATCGACTATGGACATTTTTCACGACCTTTAAAATTCGGGATGACTCATGTTCGTCTAGTGGCTTTGCCACCTTAGAAAAAATAAAAATGGGAAAACATAAGCACAATAGAAGAGATTTTTTAGGAAAATTAGCAGGCTTAGGCTGTGCTTCCTTGAGTATAACACCGCTTTTATCAAGTATTACCAACTTAGGATTACTTAATGCCGCCGCAATTGCCAACCGACCAACTTTTGCTACCTCTGCATCTTCAGGTTATAAAGCATTGGTTTGTATCATGCTGTCTGGTGGAAATGATAGTTTTAACATGCTTATGCCACATGGTACTACTGAGTATAACGACTATGCCACAAGAAGAACAAATATGGCGATTCCACAAGCTGATATTTTACCCATTAACCCACTCGTTTCTGACGGAAAGGAATACGGTTTACACCCCAGTATGCCCAATATTCAATCGATGTTTGAAGCAGGGAATCTGGCATTTGTTGCCAATGTGGGAGCATTAGTTGAACCTACCACCTTAGCCACCTACAATGCCGATCAAAATTTACCCATCGGATTGTTTTCTCATTCCGACCAAAGAGTACATTGGCAAACTTCAGTACCACAAGATAGAGACGCTTTAGGTTGGGGCGGACGATTAGCAGATATCCTTCACTCCAATAATACCAACCAGGATATTTCCATGAATATTTCTTTGAATGGAATTAATGTTTTCCATGCGATGAATATTTTGCTGATTTGGCACTTTGGTTCGGTGCTTCTTCTTCAGATTTGAACCAAATTCTTCCGAATATTAATAATTTTTGGACACCGTCTGGTGCTACAGGTCCTATAGGGATGTTTATATAAACCAATCTTTTCTACTGGAATTTGAGTTGTATCACAATCCAGAAAGCCCTCTCCTATTGCAATATTGATAATCTTTCTCAATCGATGAATATGCTTATTGGTCGTAGATTGTCTATGCTGACGCTCTGTTTTAAAATAGAAATCCAAGTCAGTCAGAAATTTTATAGACAAGTCTTTCAACATCATATCCTGCTTATTGTACTGCTTCCGCATAAAAGAATGTAGATGCTTTCTGGTTTCCTTAAACTTGGCAAAAGTGTATTTGGAATACTCTATACCTACCAACTTACCAAGCCGCTCATTGTGTATATCAAAGACCTCTAAGAGCGTTCCCTCCCTTTGGGTAGCCTTACCCTTATAGCGTAGATAAACATCCTCTACATCAAAATCTTCACCTTGCATTTGTAGCAATAAAAAAGCCTGATTCACTTTATTACGAATCAGGCTGAGTTGAGTATTTATAAATTGGTTCTCTTCATTGGGTGGCTTGCCCATTTGTAAGGAACTATTCCAATTCTCCGGCTTAATGAATAATCCGGTATAAAACTGTTTTCGTCTATCTTTCAATGTAGCCCTGCAAAGTAATGGAGCTTTACCGTCCTTCTTGACTTTACTTTTGGATAATATAAATCGTATGTTGATTTTAAATATTTTCATAACTAATTGTAATTCAAATTGATGTGAGAATAAAAATAGCTACCCTTTTTTGAAGAATAGCTACCCTTATAGCTACCCTAAAACGAGATACTATTTACTTTAAATGGAATAAGAGAAAGGAAGGACAAAAAAATGTACTATTGACTATCAATAAGTTACAACTAACCACAGGGCATAAAAAAAGAGCTACACATTGCTGTATAACTCTTTTTATTGTTAAAGTGATCCCGACAGGACTCGAACCTGTGACCTGCTGATTAGAAGTCAGCTGCTCTATCCAGCTGAGCTACGAGACCAAGTTGTATATAGGTTAGGGTGAAAGACCGGGTTCGAACCGGCGACCTCTGGAACCACAATCCAGCGCTCTAACCAACTGAGCTACAATCACCATCTTTTGGTTATTTAGTATACTTAGTTGACTCAATAACCAATTACTCTACTATAAAGCGACGCAAAGATAAAAAAGTTCCCGAAAAAGGGAAAACTTTTCTGATTTCTATGCTTTTAAATATTCGGCTACCTTGTTCCAGTCTATAATATTGAAGAAATTACCAATATAATCTCCTCTTCTATTTTGGTGTTTTAAATAGTAAGCATGCTCCCACACATCAATCCCTAATAGTGGAGTACCTGATTGCTCGACAATGTTTTTCATCAACGGATTATCCTGGTTTTCTGTAGAACTGACAAACAATTTGCCATCAGCACCTTTACATAACCAAGCCCAACCTGAGCCAAAATGTAGTTTAGCAGCTCTGTTGAATACCTCTTTAAACTTGTTGTAAGAACCAAAAGACGAATTCAAAGCATCTAATATATCTCCCGTTGGTTCTGTTTTTGTTGGTGTCATTGTACTCCAATACAAACTATGATTGAAATGACCACCACCATTATTTCGCAATGCTGTATCTTTGTCCGTATCTGTAAGTCCTGTCAGAATGTCCTTTAGGGATTTATCGGAGATGCTTGCATCTGCCAGCGCTTTCTTGAATTTTTTCACGTAGCCTGCATGATGTTTGCTATGATGTATCTCCATAGTTTTAGCATCTATATTGGGCTCCAAAGCAGTATATTCATACCCTAGCTTAGGCAATGTGAACGACTTGGCGTCTCCGATTGTTGAACTAGAGGTGCTTTCATCAGGATTGCAGGCAGAGAAAGGAACTACAGCCGCCCCAACTGCAAGTGCACCACTAATTTTTAGAAATTTACGTTTCTTCATAGTAACAATGTAATTTAGTGGTTCAAATTTACAAATAAATAGACTTTATTCTGGAATAGTTTGGAATAAAGTCTAATAAAAGCGAGCCGCTTATAATTTTAGAAAGATTTAAATGTCGCAACAAAAAGAACATATTGAACTGAAAGTTGAAGGAATGACTTGCGTCAATTGTGCAAAAAGTGTAGACCGTTTTCTAAGCAGAAAAGGGCTGGAAGATGTCTATGTCAATTTTGCTACAAAAGAAGTACGCTTCATGCCCAACCTGGATATAAAACTAGAGGAAGTCAAAAAAGGCATTCACAAACTAGGTTTTCAAGTCATTGACGAGCAAGTTCCGAGTAAGCATTGGTGGACACTGGAGCGAAAGCTAATATTTGCTGCTATATTCACTGTACCTTTGTTTGCTCACATGTTTATTCCCTGGAAACCTTTGCATAATCACTGGGTACAACTGGCTTTGTGTACCCCCGTCTACCTGCTGGGCTTTTGGCATTTCGGACAAAGTGCCTGGCAATCCCTTCGCAATGGCGTTCCCAATATGGATGTACTGATCTTTATTGGAAGTACTGCTGCCTTTATTTATAGCCTGACTGGTTCTTTAATGGGATTAGGTCATGATTACCTGTTCTATGAAACTAGTGCTATGATTATTACATTGGTTTTGCTGGGTAATTTATTGGAAAAAAGAGCTGTAGAAAGAACGACAACCGCTATTAGCGAATTAGGTCGTTTACAAGCAGAAAAAGCATTGAAAATAATTGACGGAAAAAGTCAACTGGTAGACATTAAAACCCTTAAAATCAATGATATAATCCAAGTCAACGAAGGCGATAAAGTACCTTCAGATGGGGAAGTCATTTCTGGTACCGCTGCATTGGATGAATCTATGCTTACTGGGGAAAGTGAAGCTATTTGGAAAGAAAAAGGAAGCTTGGTGGTTGGTGCATCTATCGTGCAATCCGGCAATATTCAGGTTCGTGTAAATGCTGTCGGTAAAGATACTATGCTTAGTCAGATCATAGAATTGGTCAAATCCGCACAGGCAGATAAGCCGGATATTCAACGGCTGGCAGACCGGATCAGCGCTATTTTTGTTCCTGTGGTAATTAGCATTGCTCTGCTGACTTTCCTGCTGGCTTATTTTGTTTTTGATGTGGCTTTCCAAAAAGCACTGATGAATGCTATTGCTGTCCTGGTTATTTCCTGCCCTTGTGCTATGGGACTCGCCACACCTACTGCCGTCATGGTAGGTGTAGGCAGATTGGCGAAAAATGGGATTCTTATCAAAGGCGGACAAACTTTAGAAGTATTTGCCGGCATTAAAAATATGGTCTTCGACAAAACGGGAACACTAACCACTGGTGAATTTACAGTAAAAGACCTGCAATGCTACAATGGCTATTCAGCCGATGAAATTAAGCAGCTCATCGTCCAATTGGAGCAACACTCCTCCCACCCTATTGCCAAGTCATTAGTTCAGCAATTCAATCTGAAGCTTAAGAATGATTTGAATTTTAAGTTAAAAAATATTAAGGAAGAAAAAGCTGTCGGAGTAAAAGGAGAAGATGAAAAAGGAAACATTTATTACTTAGGCTCCAAGCGTATTTTTAGCGATCTTCAGCCTACTCAAAAGCATCATATCTACCTCAAAAAGAACGAAGAATTGCTTGCAGGAATAGATATTGAAGATGAATTGAGAACAGACACGAAAAACACCATTGATTATCTCAGATCGCACGATATTCATCCTATTATACTTAGTGGCGACAAACATCACAAAACAGCTCAGATAGCTCAAGAAGTTGGCGTAGAAGAGTTTTATGCAGAGCACTTGCCCGAAGAAAAACTGGCAGTCATAGAAAGACTCACCAAACAATCCCCTACTGCTATGGTCGGCGATGGTATTAACGACGCTCCTGCGCTCGCTAAAGCCACTTTAGGCGTTTCTTTGGGCAATGCTTCACCCGTAGCTATTCAGTCTTCTGAAATTGTTTTACTTAATGACAGGTTAGATCATTTGGCGAAAGCCATAGCCATCAGCAAGCACACTTTGCTAACTATTAAACAAAATCTGTTCTGGGCTTTTGCCTATAATATAGTGGCTATTCCGGTGGCTGCTATGGGGTATCTGAATCCGATGTGGGGCGCATTATTTATGGCTTTTTCGGATGTAGTTGTGATCGGTAATTCTATCCGACTTCGCAGTAAAAAAATATAATTATCAATGGTTAATTATCAAGCAATAATTAACCATTGATAATTTATAATTCAGCATTATTTATCTGCCGGTTCTGTTTTCCTCAGGTATTTATCCAGAAATTCTACGATTGCACCATAGCCTTCAATCTCATTTTCTTTCTTTACAAAACCATGTCCTTCATCTTCAAATACCATATATTTCACAGGTACATTATTCTTTTCCACTGCTGCTACGATCTCATCCGACTCCACTTGCAATACACGCGGGTCATTGGCACCTTGCAGTACCATTAAAGGTTTCGTTACTTTATCGGCATGGAAAAGTGGGGAAATATCATACAAACGAACCGAATCAGCCGTATTAGGGTCGCCTATTTCCTTGTATAAGGATTCACGGAAAGACTCCCAATAAGGAGGAATGGATTTTAAGGTACGTAGCCAATTCGTTACACCAAAAATATTTACTCCTACTTCAAACTCTTCTGGCTCAAAGGTCAGTGCCGCCATAGTCATATAGCCGCCATAGGAACCACCGATGATCCCTATCTGGTCTTTATTAATATAATCCAGTGTTTCGAGATATTTCTTACCATAAACGCAATCTTTTAAATCTTTATCGCCATGATTCAGATCGTCCATTTTGTAGAAAGTCTTACCATAACCACTGCTGCCACGGTTATTCACTGCTAATACCGCATAGCCATGATTGACCATATATTGGATCAGAGAGAAATAGCCTACACGTGATTGTCCGCCTGGTCCGCCATGCACCCAAACCAGCGCAGGAACCTTATTGTCTTTTGAAGCAGTCAGGGGCTTGTAGTAAATGGCAGGAATCTCCAGTCCATCAAAAGATTTATAGCGAACAACTTCTGCATTGACCAAATGGTCAGGATTGATCTCAGGGTTGAGCGTATTGGTCAGTTGCTTGACTTCATTAGTTTCAAAGTTGTATAAATACAGATTCCTCGGTGCTTTTGAAGAGCCGACTGACAGGCGGGCTAGTTTTTCACTATCAGAGATCGAAATGGAGGTAATATTGCCCTCTACTTCTGGGAATTTTACAGGCTTTCCGGTTTTGTTATTGGTAATTCGGAGTGAAGTTCTACCGTCTTCATTGATGCCTGTCACCCGATAAGTCTCTTTTTCAGACAAATAGCTGTACCAGACATCCCAGTCTGTTTCAAATATAGTTTCTCTTTTGCCGGAGGCAACATCGTACTTCACCAGATAAGTAAATTCTTTGCCAGCATTTGTTGTATAGAAAAAGGACTTATTATCTCTGCTAAAACCAGAAGCACCATATTCGCCTGGTTCTTTAGCATCAGAAATTTCCGTACGTTTTTTGGTATCTCTATTATACAGATAAAGTTTATTGGAACTCGTAGTGACGCTTTCGGTCAATGCGATAATTTTCTCATCATAAGAAATGTCATTAAAGTTAATGCCGTCATCGTTTTTGTACAACATCTCCCCTTTCCAATCTCCTATTTTCATTTTGTAAACATCAAAATACTTAGGATCACGTTTGTTAGAACCGTAGTACATTTCGGTTTTGTCTTCATTCCAGCCGTAGAAACTGGCTTTTTCTTTTTCTCCTGGTGTCAGGTCTTGCACAGTTCCATCTTCTTTTTGTAAATAGATGTGACTAATCTCATTACCTCCTTTATCAGCAGAATACAAAATGTCATTGGTTCCAGGCACGTAATCCTGAGCAAAGAAAGACTCGTCTTTAGAGTCCGTCACTGCTTTCTGCTCTCCACTTGCCAGGTCAATTTCATAGACATTATAAATGCCTGATTCATTGCTACTAACAAGCATTTTGCTTTCATCATCAGAAAAGGCACCACCACCAACTTGTTTGTTTTTGTAAAATTGCTCGATGGTGTATTGCTTGATCTCTTTGGGTGTGCTCTCAGAGGGTTTGCATGCATAAATAATTAGGGCGCAGATTAGTAATACGCCAAGCTGTTTAGTTTTCATAGTTTTCATTTTGATAAGTAATATTTTACAAATAAAGGAAATCTATGTATTATAAATATAAAATAATAGACAAAATGTGGATTTTAAAGGATGAGAACAAAATTAGATACGTTTACAAACGTAGTCAACTACATTTTTCGCATGCCTACACACCAAAAAAATACTTCCTCGCATCTAGTCCAGTAAAATATTGCAGCAATATCCGATTTCGATTTTCTAAACTGGCTACCACATACCATTTCAGGTATGCGTGGGAAAATTAAAAGCTATGAACACGAATAAATTTAAAAATATACTCGCCTCTACCCTATTTGTATTGGGTTTAGGTTTATTAATTAGCGCCACCAAAAAAGCAGAAATATCCCAATTATTATTTGAGGATGCTACCAGCCTTGTCTGTCAAACTGCTCAACCAGCAACTACAGAAAAGGTCTATCTCCATCTCGACAGAACTTTCTACAAACCTGGTGAAGATGTCTGGTTTAAAGCCTATTTGCGAGATGCTAATACGATGGCTCCATCACAAAAAAGTGGAGTTATTCATGTTGAATTACTCAATCCGCAGGGTGGCAAAGTGAAGCACCTCAAACTCATAGCCAATACAGGCAGTGTCCCTGGCGATTTCCATATCAGCGAAGATATGCCCGGAGGAATTTACAAGATCAAGGCTTACACCAAATGGCAAAATAATTTTAAACAGTTTTTTGAACGAGAAATTACAGTGCAAAAGAGCGTATTGCCCAATTTGCGTATGAAACTCGATTTTGAAAAAGAAACCTATGGACCTGGTGATAAAGTGATAGCCGAATTGGACTTAAATACACTGGATAACAAAGCACTAGGCAATTATCAATTCCGTTACAAAGTGATGCTCGATGGTAAAGAAATAGGCCAGTATAATGGTAAAACTGATCCTGAAGGTCATGCTGACTTCAACTTCAAATTACCCAAAGATTTAGCTAGTAATGATGGGCTATTGAATGTCATGATCTCCTATCGTGGACAAATGGAGTCTATTTCTAGAAGTGTACCTATTGTACTCGGAAACATTGACTTACAGTTCTTTCCTGAAGGCGGTGATTTGATTGCGGGTATTCCTTCAAAAGTAGCATTTAAGGCAATTAATGAATTTGGTAAACCCGCCGATATTTCTGGTACTTTATACAAAGGCAATGATGAAAAAGTAGCCACTTTAAGTAGCTTTCACCAAGGAATGGGCGCTGTAGAATTTACGCCAGAGGCAAATGAGAGCTATTATGTAAAATTGACCCAACCTACTGGCTTGAAAGAAGCTTTTCAGTTTCCTAATGCATTACAGGACGGTTATGGCATCAAAGTCATTGAGCAAAACAAACAAGGCATAAGCATTTCTGTATCAAGTACAAAAAAGGAAGAAGTTTTAGTCTTACTCAAATCCAATGGAGAAGAATACTTTTCTAAAAAGATTAAATTAAAAGCCACAGAAAGCATCAATATTCCTACAACTGGCTTACCTATTGGCATCGCTCAAATTAGTCTCTTGGACAGCAAGCAAATACCCAGAGCAGAAAGACTGGTTTTTATCAATACTAACAAACAACTTAATATTGAGGTGCAAACCGACAAGGAAGAATATCAGCCTCGTGATAAAGTCAGCATGACAATCAAAGCGACTGATACAGATGGCAGACCAGTTGCCGGAGATTTCTCATTGGCTGTAGCCGACGAAAAGAACCTGAGTTTTGCTGATGATAAACAGGGCAATATCCTGGCACATATGCTATTGGAATCTGAATTGACTGGTGAAATATTTGAGCCTAATTTCTATTTTGACAAAAAGGAAGAAAAAGCTGAACAAGCACTGGATTACCTGCTGATGACACAGGGCTGGCGCCGGTTTAACTGGGAGCAAATTGCGAAAAGCAATAGAACACCTCACCTGGCTGAAAGAGCTATTATCAGTGGCGAAATAGTGGATGCCTATCAGGAGCCAATAAAAGGACTTACAGTTAAACTACGGGATACTGAATTTACGGCTGTAACAGATGAAGCAGGGCGTTTTATCTTTCCTGATGCAAAATTGTACAAAACTTCCTACCTCGATATTGATGATGAAAAGTATGAGAAATACAGTATGCCAATAGCAGCTTATTACGAAGGGTACAGAATTACATTACAACTCCATCCAGGAACAATGTCGGGGATAATTACCAATAAAGACACCAAGGATCCGCTTCAAAATGCTTATGTGTACATGATTCAAAATAACAGAAATATAGCGGTAGTAGGCACAGATAACAAAGGGAAATACAGTTTCCCCAAGCTATATCCGGGTTATTATGATATGCGTGTCATTTATGGCTCCAATACCAAAAAATTAGAAAAAGTAAAAGTATTCTCCAAGACTAATGTGCGTGTTAATACAGACATCAAAGTAACGAGTCAGGACTTACAAGAGGTCGTAATAACAGATCACCGAGTTCCCACAGCAAGATATGATGTGACAACACAAAGCACCACTGTTACGAGTGTTCAAACAGAATCTTTAAGCAGTGTTCGTCCGGGCAGAGCAAAAAAATACAAGGCACCAAAGAACAAAAATAAAAGCAGAGATCAAAAAGTAGTGCCTAGCAAAGAAGAAGTATTCATAGAACCTCCACGCACTGCAGAGCCACCGCCACCGCCACCAATGCCTCCCGTTATTGAGGAAGTACCGGAAGAGGAGGTAGAAGAATTTATTGAAGATGATATAGTCTTTGAAGATCAGACTGTTGAGGAAGAAACCATTATGGAAAAGGATATTGCCCCCATTCCTCCAGCACCAAAGAAAGCATTAGCACCTCCGCCACCGCCACCAATGCCAGAACCGGAGGAAAAGGAGCTGGATGAGATCTTTACTATAGCACAGGAAATGCCACAATTCCCGGGTTGTGAGGGAATCACAGATAAGTCTGAGCGCAAAAAATGTGCAGAAAAACTGATGGTGGATCATCTATATAAAAACCTTACATATCCAGCTATCGCTCGTGAAAATGGTATAGAAGGAATGGCTGTGGTCAGTTTTATAGTAGACAAGGAAGGAAATATTACTGATCCTCGGATTATTCGTGATCTGGCAGGAGGCTGTGGAGAAGAAGCATTGAGAATTATTAGTAGTATGCCTAAATGGCATCCAGGCAAACAAAGAAATATGCCAGTTGCTGTTCAGTATAATCTGCCAATAAGATTCAGCTTAAATAGTTCTCGCACACAAGGTCTGACTACTAATCCCAGAAAGCCTGCTGTTGCACCTGTTCAACCTGCATCTGTATTGTATTACAGATCCAGAGAATTTTACGCTCCCAAATATGAAGGCGAGCAAAACAATAGTATGCGTTCCGATTTTCGCAGTACGGTGTATTGGAATCCGAATGTGCAAACGGATAATAATGGTATTGCCAAAGTAGAATTTTATAATTCAGATGATGTGACTACTTTCCGTGCAACATTAGAAGGTTTCTCTAATAGCGGAGGCGTCGGCCGTCAGGAAGCTCGTTATTTTACACAATTACCTTTCCAGATGGTGGCAAAAGTGCCTTCAGAAGTACTGACAGGCGATAAAGTTAATATACCGCTTACGCTAACTAATAATACCATGCAAAACATGACGGGCAATCTCCGTCTGGCTACTCCGGCTAATTTCAAGATGTTGCAGCGGGTCAACCCGACGATTAGCCTACGACCAAAACAGAGTAAAACAATATTTTTGGAATATCTGGTTGAAGATGTCCTGACACATGGAGAATTTAGGATCAACTTTGAGACTGATGGAGCTGATGACACCTTTACAACAAGTATAAAAACTACTTCAAGAGGTTTTCCAGTACACGAAGTTTTTGCGGGGAAAGATCCCAAGAATAAGTTTGATGTAAATATTCAGCAAGCCTTGACAGGTTCTGTACAAGCTACCCTTACTGCTTACCCCAGCATTACATCAGAAGTCATGAAAGGCTTAGATAAAATGTTGCGTCAGCCTGGTGGCTGCTTTGAGCAAACTTCAAGCTCTAATTATCCAAACGTACTGGTGATCGACTACTTACAGAAGACCGGCGAAATGAATCAACAGGTCATGAAACGTGCTAATCAGTATATGAAGACAGGTTATAATCGACTGAAAAGCTTTGAAGTGCCTGGTGGTGG
>JAHDFX010000153.1 GCA_020627965.1 Saprospiraceae bacterium
AGTGCCTTCACTGATATTCAGTTTTTCGGCAATTTCGCGATGTTTGAATCCATCAATTGCATACATTGAAAATACCGTGCGAGTAGCAGGGGGTAATTTCTGGACGAGTTTGAATATGTCTTCAGTCGCCAGACTTTCGAGTGCCATGCTACTGATAGCATGATCACGTTCAACATTCAGGTCAATGCGGAGTTTGTAATTGGTATTTCGACGTATATAATCAATTGATGTATTGGTTACAATTGTCGCTACCCATCCGCTAAAAGAACTTTGTTGCCTGGCTTTGTACTTATCCAAACTGTTGAATACTTTCAACATCGCAGTGTTCAGGATGTCCTGAGCTTCATCAACGCCGCCAGCATACCTCATGGTAATACTCATCATCTTGCCGTAATATCTTTCATAGAGATATTTTTGAGCAAGTCGATGTTGTTTTCGACATCCGTCAATTAAGTCTGTTTCCGCGCTGTTTTGAGCGTATTTCATCCAAGTTTTTTCGATGTACACTAATAAGAACGCAACGAACCATGTAAATGGTTGGTAGAGTATCTAAATATTTTATGATTTGTAAATACTTGTTGTGGCAAATATACGGAGAAAGTCAATGCTGTGCAGGAAAAGTTATCCACAGTGTTGGTTTGTTTTTGGGAAATCTTACATTGGGGAGTTCTTAATATTAACACTGATATAGTTTAAAAACTAATGCACAGCATTGTCAATCAATTCGTCAGCATAAATCTTACAGGAAGGTTAAAGCGCATCCATACCTTCTGTCCATCCTGTTCGGCAGGGAGTACCCATTTTGGCATACCTTCTACCAGTTTTTTAGCTTCTTTTCCACAGCCGCCACCAATTTCCCGTATAACTTCAGCATCAGAAACTTCTCCTTGTGGCGAAACGACAAAACTAATAACGACCATACCTTCAATACCATTTTCTCTGGCAACAGTAGGGTAATTGACATTTCCATAAATGAATTCCAACATTTTTTTATCTGCACAACTCATTTCCGAAGCATCTTCGGGTGAGAGGTTGTCGCAATCTATAAAATAAGCTCTGGATTCGGGGTTAGTAAACTCAACTCGTTCGGCTGAAGTATTTACAACTCCTTCTTTCAATGTTACCCATTTGCCATTTAATTTTACGGTTCCTGTAAGACCTTTTCTTTTTATATGGTCGATGTTGTCATATTTTAATACTGGTTTGTTATCTGGTTTTTGAGCGTCGAACCAGGCATGCTTTCCGTCTTTTAGCAAATAATAAAATTCTTTTTGTGCACATCTGATTGAATCGTATTCAAAGGCTAAAACAGTATTGTCATCTTCATCGACTAAGCCATATTTTCCATCTACTTTAACTTTCAAATTAGGGTCTTTGCTGCTGCATCTGTCGATGTCTTCATATCTACATTCGGGTATCTCATTGTCTTCCCCGACTTTGTAAAACCCACATTTGTTATCCTGTTTGAGTTTGTAAACGCCTTTTCTGTAGTATTCAATGGATTCATATTCAAAAGGGATGAGAGTGGTGCCCTCTACTGTCATTAATCCAGCTTTCCCGGCATCCGAAAAAATGATATTTTTATCTGAATACATTCTACCTGTTTTACCATTATAGGTGACCATCAGTACACCTCTTTCTTCTGTACTTTTTTTGATGTCATCGTAAATTAATGGAAGTTGGGCTTTTGAGGTTTGTGTGATCTGATAAAGACCATATTTGCCTTGTTGGGAAACGATATAATAACCACTATTCCAATGCTCAACTGAAGCATATTGACAAGGAATTATTTGATCGCCTGTAAGATTAAAAACGCCCCATTGATCGCCTTTTCTGGCAAGAAAAGAGCCTGAAATATTATCCCTGTTGATCTCATCATAAATGAAATCAACTACCTTTTTATTTTCGTATAATAAGCCCCATTTGCCTTTTTTCTGTTTTGGAGTGGCAACCTGGGCTGTAGAGGAAATACTAAAGTTTATTAGGCACAATAAGGTTAGTAATGATAGTAGTATAGTTTTCATAAGTTTTTGATTGAGTATTGGTTGTAATAGTTTCTTTTTGACGCTAGTGCTGAGCAAAAGTATACTAAATGTTTTTTATATACAAATTGGGAAGCTACTTGTTTACAGCAAATTTTATAAAATCAGGTTGCCAGTTTTCAGTGTTTTGGATAGCAGCAATTATATCTTCCGGTTGGTCAACAAACTTCCATATTTCTAAGTGTTTTTCATGCATAAAATTCTCAGATACGCATGATTCCAGCATTTGCTTCAGCGGAGCATAATAGTTATTGGTATTCAATATGATGATGGGCTTAGTAAATCGCCCTAGCCTTTTCAGCGTAATAGCTTCTAATAATTCATCAAGCGTTCCGCTACCGCCGGGCAGGGTCACTAATGCATCTACGCCTGCCAATAATTTCGCTTTCCTTTCGTGCATAGTATCGGTATATTCAAAATCAGTGACGCCCGGATGTCCCCATTCCAGTTCATCCATGAATTTGGGCATAATTCCTTTTATTTTGCCGCCATGCTCAAGAACAGTATCAGCTAATTGCCCCATAAGCCCAACAGCTCCGCCTCCGAAAACGACTTCAACATTATTGTCAACAAAGTGTTTTGCCAGTTTTTTGGTGGCTTCAAAATAGGACTGATCGATCCTGGCACTTGATGAACAATAAACGCAAATTTTCATTTTGTTAAGTTTTTAATTTCTGACAAAGAGCCACTTTACAGCACGATAAAGCCCGATACCAACATAGCCCAGAATACCTGGTTCTTTCTTTTTATTTAAATTGATAGTGATAGTCGAAAATTCAGCTAAGTGATTGACTCTGTTCATTCTACCTTTTAGCATGTCAATGGTGCCGTTGAGCCTTTCCAGTTCTCTTTCTACCTTGAGGGCAGCTTCTACGTTTTCTGCTTTTGCTAATAATTCCAGATAACGATCTCTGGCTTTTTCGGCATTGCCAAGTCTGATCTGGTCATCAAAATAGGCTTCTGTTACATCCTGACCGTGTATGTTTTTGTTTTGTACTTTTCCTAATTGACTGATTTCTTCAACAGCCTGTTCCAGTAGTTCACTTTTTACACGGATGGTTGTTCTATATGTGCCGATCTCATTGATATAGCCCTTGTGTTTTTTGGCAATATCCTGAAGGCGCAAATTAGTCGAATCCGGCTCTTCAACGACCATAGAGAGATAGGCAGAGAAAAGGACTTTTCTTTCTGAGTTATAGGCGTTCTCAGCAGATTTAGCCTTATCTTCCATATCGTATTCTGTTGCAGCTGTTGATGCTAGATAATCATCAGACAGACCAGCAGTAGATTGTTGCGTTCGTGAGGCTTCACTGACATTCATTTTCCTATAACAACTTGATAATGTTGAACTCAGAATAACTAAAAGGAATAGTATATTTCTCATGTTGATCTTATTTTTTTCCAATAAATTCATCAAAGGTTTTTCCATTAAAAGTGAAGACACGACCTTTTCCTGTGCCTACCCACAATTTACCTTTTTTATCCAGATAAAGTGTGCTGATGTAATTGGCATCCAATCCACTTTCAGCTGAGTAATTGCTAAGAGCATCTCCCTGTATTAGTAAAGGTTGTTCGTTGTTATCGGAAGAGGGAGCGTATCGCCATAATCCCGCATCAAAAGTGCCAAACCATATATTTTCTTCCTTGTCTATTTCAATCGCCAAAGCACCATTAAGCCCATTTTCGTCTTGTTGTTTTTGCTTTGAAAAATTGATCAGGGTGTCACCGTCGTAATGATATATAGCTTTTGCATTATTGCCAAACCAAATTTTACCTGAGCTATCCTGATGTATGGCACGTACAACACCTTTTTCAATATTCTGATTGATACAAGATATTGATTTGCCATCATACCGGAATAATCCTGCGCCGGGTGTTCCAAACCACATAATGCCATTATTGTCTTCATAGATGCCGTAGACGGCGTATATATCCCAACCATGATTAGGAAGATACCCTTCTGTATTACTATAATCAGGATAACCTTTATGGACAGGTAAAGTTAAGTGGATCAACTGTTTACCATCATATTTGTATATACCATTTTTACTAAATGCACTGAACGAGAAATGGTTACGTTCTTTGTCCCATTTTTCTGTATAGTTATTGTCAGTAAAACCGAAACTCTTTGTTATTAATTTGCTTTTAGGCTCTGGATAAACAGTTGTAAAATCTTGCCCGTCGAATATCACCACAGCGTCTTTAATGCCGAACCATATATCGCCATTTGTATGTTCATGAATGTCTCTGACCTGTTTTAAACCTTGTTTCTCATTGAAATAAGTGAATTGTTTTCCATCAAAACGACAGACGCCTTCATTCTGTGCAGTAAACCAAAAATTACCTTTGCTGTCTTCTAAAATACTACCTATTCTGGAACTAAATCCCAGGCTTGATAAAGATCTGGAGTTTGCTTGAATATTAGATTCAGTAGTATCTGGGTTGGAAGATCGTTGTCCGCTACATGCAGTGATAAAGATCAGTAAAATTATAGAGAAAAACTGGTAGAATTTATTCATGTTTCTAATCTTCTTCAATAGAGTTTTTCCAGATATTTTTTCATGCTCTCCATTTAAAGGATTTATTGTCTATAGCTCTCATGGTGCATAATATACCATTTAAATGATCGTACTCATGCTGTAATAACTCGGAAAGATCATCTTGCACAGTCCATTCCACAGTTTCCCAATCTTCGTTCAGGTATTTTATAGTTATTTGTTGATGCCGTTTTACTTTGACCAATAAATTGGGAAAGCACATACAATCATCCCAGAGCTCAAACATTTCATCACTTTTTGAAGTGATCTGAGGATTGATGAAGACTCTAGGTTTGTCAATATTCATGTAAATGAGCCTTTTCATGATACCTAGTTGCGGGGCGGCGATGGCTCGTCCGAAATTGTATTTGGCTCTTATTTCCTCCATGACATTGTGTAGGTCGCTTACCCACTCTTGTACTTGATCTGACTCGCTACGCAAGACAGGTTCGGAGATTTGATAGAGTAGGGGATCGCCTAATTGCAATAAGTCATTTAGGTTTTTCATTTTTGAGCGTTTAATGAGAGGAAGGCGACTGTACGTGTTTATTTTCGCCAGTCAAATCGCCAGGACAGACCAAAGTCAACAAACCAATCTGGGACATCTTTAGTACCTTGCCAGCCCGTTGAAATATCTAATTGAAAATCTTTGTTGACCAGGTAGGATAGCCCTGTATCGTAATTGATATTGAAGTCATTAAAATCACCATAAATTTCCAGGAAGGTACCAAATTTATCGCTGATGCCATGAGATACATTCAGTACATAAGAAGCGATAGGTTCTTTCTGATTACCTGTCCATGTGATGCCCCAATTGGTAATGACAGATAGTCGGTCATTTATTCGATTTCCTGTAACTAATAAAAATTTAGCGCCCATTTTATCCCTTCTGTAGGCTTCATCCTGAAGTTTTAGGAGGAGTCTTCCCTGCAAACCGACGGTAGGTTTCCAGCCGTCATTCTCCAGAAGATTTACCCTTCCTCCGATTTGTGTGTTACTGATTCCGCCGACATGATAATCGCTTTGAAAGGTAGAAGGGCTGAATTTGTCTGAAGACCAGTTTACTACAGCACTTAGTTCAAATTTTTCAAGTAGCCCTACTCTGAAAACACTTGAATTAACCACTGACCGAGATTCCCAGGGGGCATCCTCAATGAAATTTAGAGTATAGCCAGTTTGTAACTGAAATACATTTTTGCCTAGTGTAAAGCCACCGATGGCTTGTCCTGGTCTTCCTGTTCTGATGGATTCCCCGTATTGAGCAGATAATATTATTGGAAATAATATCATAGCCAATAGTAAAGTTCGTTGTTTCATTTTTTGATGTTCTTTTACTAATTAAATCTACGGGTGTTGATAAGATTAAGCGTGCAGCTTTCCATGTTTCCGACAACTAGCGCAAATTCCTGTTTTACTTTAGTTTCATTGCCGTATTGTGCTGGTTTCCAGCGTGGCATATTAGAAATTGTTTCTAATAATAATTGCTCTGTTTCTTCATTGCTGAATGTTTGGTATAAAGAATCAAATACCTGAACATCAGTAGTTTTGCCTTCTTCATTGATGGTGAACTCGATAATCGCTAAGTCGTAATTATTGAAAATACCATCAGGGATTTTGTTAATGGCTTTCTCTTTTAAGTATTGCATTAAGGCTTGCTGTCCACCTGGGTATTTTGCTTCATATTCAGGCTCGATCACGAATGTAAAATCGAATTCCTTGATGCCATTATGTTTTAATGTATTATCGGGAATATATCGAACTTTGACTATAATATCCGTACCGACATCAGCCATATTCATGATGTTCTTTTGTTCCTGATTGAACACGTCATTCTTAGCCACTACTTGCCTGATCTTGCCGTTTTGACTTGCCAGTACTTCGACGGAGACAAATTCCTTTACCCATGAAGATTTGTAGTATTTATTGAGATCAACCAGTGTTTGGGCTTCGTTCAGTTTTTCTTTTGTAATAGAAAGAGGTGGATATATTTTGTATACTTCGTAGTCAGGTTTTGCTGTGCTGTTTTGTGAAAAGCCGAAAAGAGGGGCAATAAAGGCTACAAAAATAAAAGCGAGCGATTGTCTACAGAGATTTTTCATAATATTGATTATTATTTAGTTTATAATGTATTTAGTCTCTTTTGCCAAATTTCACCTATTTGCTTTCCAATATTTGAAAATTCATCAGCGGTGAATTCATCAGATTTTGCATTGTTGCACCAATAGCAACTGAAAGTTAAATTGTTTAAATTATCATATGGTTCATTTGCTCTTTTTCTTTCAAGTTCCAAACTTCTTCCTCGTGTTGTCAGTCTCTTTGTTATAATTTGCCCTTTTTTTATCAATTTATCAATTTCAGGTTCAGTAATATTGCAATAAAAACATTTTCTTTTTGTTTCTGTATACCACTTATTAAAGTCCCAAAAATCTATAGCTGTAAATTTCTTTCTCCAAATTTTTCTGATTTTTGAAAGTTTTTTCCGCTCTACTTTCAAATCTTCCCACCATTGGGTCAATTGACTTCCTTCAACGCCTAGTATTTTTTCAATTTCTGTGTACTTCAACTGTTTTATTACTGCGAGATCTAGGAATTCTTTTTCCTTTTCGGTCATACTTTTACGGTTTTATCATAGTCCTGATGATTGACTTATCTTACTTAAATCCACTATGAATAGTAAATTACATATTTATAAAAGCCGAAAAACTCTCTAAAAGTAGCATAGATGTCCCGGAATTCATAATAATTGCAATGTACTCCTTTGACCTTTTTTATTCCTACTTGCCTGAAAGCCAATTTACAGCGGTTGACATGGAAAAATTGTGAAACAACAATAGCTTTCGATGCTGAAGGGTAATCTTTTTTAAAATTCAGTGCTGTATTTCTGGTGTTTATTCCCTGATTATCCACTTTTATGGAGTTTTCAGGGATATTATTAGCAATTAGATAATCCTTCATCACAGTGCCTTCATAGAAACCTTCTTTACCTAAGCCACCACTGACATATAATTCATTAACGATGGAATCAGCATAGAGTTTTATCCCTCTGTCGAGTCTTGCTTTGAGCCTGGCAGATAAACTTCCATCTGTATTGACTTTGGAGCCGAAGATAACAGCTACATCAGCTTTTAAATTATTGTCATCTATCAGTCCGTCGGATATAATAGCGATTTCATGAATGATGAATATTAGTCCAAATAATAATACTATCTTCTTGATCTTATTCATGTCAGTCCAAAAAATACATATTTCAGTGCATAAGAACATAGATTTTTTTAAGATTATTTTTATAGTTTTGTATTTGTCATCCAGTACAGGGCAAAATTCTATTTCCATAATATGTGTAGAAAACATGGCGTACTTAACAGCACGCAAATCAAATTTTAAAATATTTAGCTACCAATATATCGTCCCTAACGGGACTGGGTTTTACATGCAGTCTCGTAGAGACAAAATATTGGTAGATTTTAATTATAATATTTATCCACGTGTGCCGTAGGTACACAATATGTTCTATGCATATCCCAATTTTGTCCTGTACTCAGACCTGTTATCTGAATACAGGATAGCAATAAAACGTTAACCCAATGCGAAGCATTGTCAAAATCAATCAAAATTACTATGTCATTTGAATTTTTTTCTGAGTTAGTAGATCGTTACGATGAATTGAAATATGAGATACTAGATGCGCAAACCTTTAGTGAAGAACACTTTGGCTTTCCGCCTATCTATTACAAAGTCATGGAAACTGACCGAACCAGAGTGGAATCATTTACAAAGGCTTTTGAACGCTATGATTTTACAGATAAGGTAGTTTGTGAAGCGGGTATCGGTACACTGGCATTGACGAAGCATTTTTTACCTGTAGTGAAAAAAGCCTATTTGATCGAGTATAATCCTGATCTAAAGGACTTTATAGAAGGAGAACTGGCTAAAAATGGTTGGGCAGATAAGGTGGAAGTAATCTATGGTGATGCTATGAAAGTCGTTTTACCAGAGCCGGTCGATTATATTGTCGGAGAGTTGATGAGTATTTATTGTGGCAATGAATTTCAGGTACAGATATTTAAGAACTTACGTCAATATTTAAAACCTGGTGGTAAACTGCTGCCTGAATATATCACCAATGTCATTCAGTTGGCAAATGCAGAATTTGATGAGAAACACAAACATTACCCGATCAATTTTACCCGTCATTTACCCGAGCAATTGTCTTTACAGCAAGTAGTTAATGAGATCGATCTTTATCAGGCAGAGGGACTAGTTATTGAAAAAATACTTGAAGTAACCCCTGTGCTTACAGGTCTGGCAAATTGTGTTTACATGCACTCACTGGTACAGGTAGCCGAGGGGTGCAATTTTACAGGTACAGATAGCCTGATGCCGCCAACGGTTTGTCAACTGGAAAAACCTGTGCATTTAGAAAAAGGCAAGCCTGTACACTTACATATTCGTTTTGAATACGGTACCAACCTGGATGAAGCTAAATTTTGGGTTGAACAATTGTAAGATCCAAACCAATAATATTCCGCCAGGCTTCTTCTGCGGGAGGTTTTACATAAAAGGGGGTAACATAATGCCAAAGGTCATTGCCATAATGCTTTTCTTCTCCTGTATCTGCCTGGAAAAGAAATTCGCCGGCTTGTAGTTCACGTTCAAAAATATTGACGAGTTCGCCATCGGGCATTTTCTCGAAGACCTGACTTTTTCCGCCTACAATATTGGCTCGATCTATGACCATTGCCGAAACAATGAAGTCTGCCCCGTCTTCATGCGCACCTTCGGGCGAATTATCACCGGGCGCACCTTTTCGTGCTCTTACACTCATGAAATGAGCTGTCATATTTACTTTTGCAATGCTGACATGCGGAGTGATTTTTTGTGCATATTGGGCAACAGCCCTTAAAAAGCCAAAGAATAGAGGATTTTCGACCAGCTCGCTCTTTGTCTCCTCAAATACTCTGGGTAAAGAACGAATATCCGTTTCATCTGATCCCTGTTCAAAGCCTTCAGGGAAAATTCGTTTAATACGAATATTTTTCCCTATTGTTAAATCAAAAGAACAGACTGAGCGCCTTCGCCAGGGCTGAATATCTGTTAAATCTTTTCGGACAGTTTTATCAAGATTTATTTCATTGGCAAACTGTTCAAAATCTGCCTGATTATTGAGATAATAATCTTTAAATGCCTCAAATTGATTTGTCTGAATATCACCAGGCAGCAACTCCCACTGCTTGCGTTTTACATCATAATAATCGAAAGGCATTTCAGTGAAACTGTGCTTGAAAAAATCAATAAAAGCATCAGTATCTATGTCTAAATAAGCTAGATTTGCACAGAGTATCGGAGAGAAAACTGGTGCATTTGTCTGGCTTGATATTTCCTTTTCGGTGATGGGTAATTTTTGCATGCTATATCTTTGTTTTTATTTTGCCTTCATCCAATTGCCTCTTCAAATGACAAGCGTTGATCCAAAACAATCCTGCCTTTTTCATTACGTTTCACAGTAGCACAAATCGTTGAAGGATCATGTTCAAAAAACAATATATACTTATCAGTAACGGCTTTTTCCAATAAGATTGCTTTTTCTTTCATGGTATGTAGTGGGCGTACATCGTAGCCCATCACATAAGGTAGGCCAATGTGGGCATAAGAAGGAATCAGGTCGGCACAGTAAACCAGCGTTTTGCCATTGACCTGAATATGAGGAAGCATCATCGCTTCTGTATGTCCATAAGCAAAGCCAATATTGAAACCGGGAAGAAATTCTACCCCTTCTTCTACATCAATAAATTTCAATTTACCCTGTTCTTTCAGCGGGACAAAATTTTCTTTCAGGAAAGAGGCTCGTTCACGTGGATTGGGGGTATATGCCCAATCATAATGTAACTGATTGGTCCAGTAGGTAGCATTGGGGAAAGTAGGTAGAAGTCGCTCCTTATCATCACGTAATACGGCACCGCCTACATGATCGAAGTGGAAATGAGTAACGAAGACATCCGTAATATCTTCCGGCATAAGTCCTTTCTGAGTCAGTGAAGCCAGTAAACTATCTGTGCCATGTGGCTCAAAATGGCTGCGAAATTTAGCATCTTGTTTATCGCCCAGTCCTGTATCAATCAGGATTTTCCGGGAGCCAGTTTCTACCAGCAAACAACGCATAGCCCAGGTACACATATTGTTTTCATCAGCCGGCATTAGCTTTTTCCACAATTTTTGAGGAACAACGCCAAACATAGCACCGCCATCAAGCTTAAAATAACCAGTTTCTATAATACTCACTTTCATCTAAGTATTTTTAATTCATTAAAAATTAAACCACTCCCAACTCACGCCTCAACCACTCACCAAAACCTAATTAAACCCGATTTTCTGTTTACGTTCCGAAGTCTCTTTATCCAATGCTACCATTCTTATGGCTGTTACGGCTGCTTCTACGCCTTTATTACCATATTTTCCACCTGCACGATCTTTTGCCTGTTGTTCGTCATTGGGCGTCAAAACGCCAAATATACAAGGTATACCAGAAGTCAGTCCAAGCTGAGTTAAGCCCATCGCTACAGCATTATTGATGTATTCATTATGCGAAGTCTCCCCTTTGATTACACAGCCTATACAAATTACGGCATCGGGCGTTTTGCTTTTGATCAGTAATCTTGCTCCTACTGGTAATTCAAAAGTTCCGGGTACTTGAATGATATGGATATTGTCGGGGTCAACACCATGTTTGACCAGCGTGTCGTAGCAACCTTCGTATAAAGCATGGGTAATTTCAGCATTCCAGTCGGCGACGACAATGCCGAATTTCATTTCTTCTCCTGAAGCTAGATTTGCCTCGTCGTAAGTAGATAGATTTTTTAATGCACTTGCCATTTTATATTCAATTTTGTTGTAAAACATTTTAGAGTTGTTTTTACAACAGGTAATTATGTTGATAAGTTGAATTAGGTCATCATGAGGTGCGTAAATATACTTATAAACAGGTGCTTAATGTTTGTAATTATTTGGGAAAGTTAAATATTATAATGTATTTTTGGTGAACAACTTCAAAAAGTTCTTAGAGCATTGTAAAAAAAACACCCCCAATTATATCCTGAGTTATTAAAGAAAACCAAATTTGAATCTATAAGTGTTTTGTCTGGCGTAATATTAATACGAGTCTTGACTTTTTTGATGAATATTGTTGTGTTTTATGTTTTGTAAGTGCTTCATTTTTAGTTAAATAAATGAAACTTAATTGAGCTTGTAGGTGTTTTAAAGGTGAATTTTGAAACATAATTTTTCACCAAAAAATGATGCCATGAAGACAATTAAAAAAGCTATCAATGTGATGTATCGCAAGGTTTTTATTTCCGAAGTGGCGGGTAAAACTACTGTTCCCAAGGAGTATGAACACTTCGATTATCTGAGTTTACCGACTTAGAGATCACAAGAGTAATTTTTTCAGATGCACGGACATTTTGTTCGTGCATTTTTATTATAAAATCACTCAATCAACTCAATTTCTTATTAATAGAAAAGAAAAAAGTAGAGCCTTTATCATACTCGGATTTTAGCCATATCCTTCCCTTGTGTTGAGAAATGATTTTTTTAACCATAGCCAACCCAATTCCTGTGCCTTCGTATTCCTGACTTGTATGAAGACGTTTGAACAAAAGAAATATCTTTTCCTGAAATTCCTGTTTTATACCAATACCATTATCCTCAATTGAGAATACCCATTCATTTCTTTTATTTTGACAACTAATAACGATTTTAGGCCTTTGATCGGGTTTTGAAAATTTGAGCGCATTAGTAATGAGGTTTTGAAAAACTTGCCGAATTTTTGTCTCATCTAAGCCTATTGATTCGGGAAAAGGGTGCATAATGATTTCTGCTTGTTTTTCTTCTATGGTGCTACTCATTTCTATAAATAGCTGCTCCAATAGCATTTTTACACTGACCTCTGTTATGTTAATGGCTGTTGTGTTTGTTCTGGAATAGGAAAGGAGGTCATTGATAAGGTTTTGCATATTTATCGCAGAAGAAGTAATGAAACTCATAAATTCTTTTTCCTCTTCAGAAATCCGGTCTTTCAGACGACGCTCCAATAATTGAGTGAAGCTTGTAATAGACCTTAGGGGTGTTTGCAGATCATGCGAAGCGAAGTAAGCAAAATTTTCTAATTGCAAATTAGATTCGATATATTTTTCGAGTTCCTGATTTTTATTTTTAATAGCTTCCTGCGCTTCATATAATGTGGTAACATCGCGTAGAAAAGCAATAAATTTTGGGTTTTTTTTATCACTGAGATCACTGACAAACATACCAGAAACCCTCATAGACTTTTGATTTTGTTTTTTTAAAGTCAGTGATACTTCACATTTTCCTTCTTTAAGTGCTTTTTGAATAGATTTGATTAAATAAACTTTGTCGGGAGAATTTTCAGGTAAAACATCATCAATAGAAAGCTGAACTAGTTCTTCAAAAGAAGATACACCCATTAGCTCTAATGCATTGGGATTACAGAGTATAGGACGCATAGATTCCGGGTCTATGTATATAATCGCTTCATGCGAATTTTGAAAAATATCCTTGTAGCGTTTCTCTGTTTGCTGTTTGGTTCTTTTATCAAGGACACGTTTTGTAATGTCATGAAAAATAACAAAAGCTTCTCCGTACTGATGAAAAGTAGGCACCACATTGCCAGATACAATTTTTTGTACGCCACTTTTATGATTAATGATGCCTGGTGTATGAAAAGCTTCTCCATTCATTACACGCTGACCATGCCCTTTTGTGGCTTCATGAAGATCCATGTCTGGGAAAAAATGAGATTTTTTAGGGATAAAATCAAAGCGATTAATCTTGGAAATAGCTTCATAATCTTCGTAGCCAAACATTTCTAGTGCCGTCTCATTACAGTCCAGTATTTTTTCCTCAGCGTAGTTGTAGATGAGTATACCATCGATCATATTTCGGAATAAAGCCTCAAATCTTGATTTTGCTTTGAGCATTTCTATGTTTTTCATTGCTCTGCTCGTCGCATCTCTGGAAGCTCCGACAATACTAGTCACTTCTTTGCTTTGGGTGTAGGGAGTGAGATGCATGGAAAAATAAATAACTTCGTCTGCATCATGGTTTAATTTAAAATCGTAGTTGAATTTTTCAAGTTTACCTTTCTTAATTTTTTCAATTGCTTCAATGAGTATATTTTTTTCGTCTGGTAGTATATAATCATAAATGGAAGTGCCAATGAGTTCATTCAAAGAAACACGAACAACTTCAGAAAAAGAGCGATTAGCATAGGTAATAATATCATTTTCGAGATGAAAAAGACCAGCAGCGTTCTCTTCTACAAGCGTTTTGTATATTGATTCCTGAGCTTTAATATTCAAAATAGCAATTGTTTGATTATTTGAATTGTCTGATAATTTTATTGAATAAGTAGTTTTTTAGATAACATGTTTCCATTCTTATTTACTCTTACTATATAAATGCCAGATGAAATATTATTACTAAGTCGAATTGGAAAAACATTATAACCAGTTTCCAACGTAAAAGTTTCATCATAAATAATTTGCCCGTCAATATTCATAATTTCTGCATGTAGTGGATAAGCATACTTTGGGTTGTCCAGTTCAAGCATGAGCAGGCGATCTTTTTTATGGACAGGGTTGGGGAATATATCAAAAGTTACGTCTACTGATTCTGTATTGACAGAGCGAATATCTGAGTAATAAGAACTTCCATCAGTTTCGATGATCTTCAACCTGTAATAAGTAGTTCCATTGCCGGACAAATAGTCTGAATATTCATAACTTGCTGTGTTGCCTTCACTACCTGTAGCGTTTAGAGCTGTTATGTATTCATAATTTATTGCGTCAGTAGAACGTTCTATTTCAAATTTTTCGATATTGACTTCAGATTGTGTTGTCCAGGATATTAAAGCTTGTTTATTAGTTGAGTTTACCTCAAAACGGGTCAATTCCAAAGGTAAAGATGGATGAATAGTGAAAGACCATTCTTCGGATACACTACCATCTGTATTGTCAACTATGCGCCAGCAATAATCAACTTCATTATCTAATAGGCCTGAAGGCAACTGATAGTTATTAACACTTACAGTTTCCGAATGTATCAAGCTATTGAGTACAGGAGGAGCATAAGGAAAATAACTGCGTTTGAAACGATAAAAGTGATTGGGTTCGCTGACAATATAGATATTACCATCTGAATCAACAGTCACACCTTCTGGCTGTGGTACACCATTGATTAGTGTGTTATTTGCACCTCCATTTCCCAGACCAAGGCGACTAATTTCGATTCCATTGGCAGGATTTACTTCTACCAGGGCCATATTATTATCGCTAAGTATTAAAATATTTTCAGAAAACTGGTGTGGGGTGAATGTAGAGGGAAGATTCAATTGATGCAAACCCGACAGATCGGTAAAACCGTAATTTCCTTGTATATTAAATGGCGTTGTAGGGCTTATAGTTCCTGTGCGGGAGCTAGGAACTGTAAAAGCATAAATAGCCATAGAAGCATATTCCTCAATAACATACATCGTATTAGTTGCCGCATCATAACCAAGCCCTTCCAGTCCGGAGTTGTCATTCCATGTACCATTAAGCTGCACAAAGGTAGATGGATAATTGACCGAGAGGGAAGTGCCAATATTTATAAAAGTTATTCTGCCTCTGCGTTCTTCCGCAATAGCAAATTCACCATTTCCCATGTAAGCAATAGCTTCTGTATCATCGAAACCATTTAATTCGATCATACGAATAACGTTACCGTCAGTGTCCATCTCGAAGATATTATTAGTGCTATTATCAATACCATATAAAAGGTTATTCCCTTCATTGTATGATAAACCTGATAAATCGCCTGTGCCACTGATATTGATTGGGCCTATATCTAAGGTATAATTGCTCAATAAAATAGAATTATCAGTGCCTGGTGTACAATCGTAAAATTCTATAGTATAATCACCAGAAGTACCATCCCAATTGAATGTAGGGTTGGTTTGCGATAAGGTAGCATGATTGGCCGGAGTCAGTAATTTCGGAACTGAATTTGGAGCATTATATGCTGATAGCAACAGCATCATAAGAATGAAAAATACTGATAGTGTAAAATTTCTGGTCATTTTTATAGATTAATTGTGTTTACTTATCTTCAATACTTCGTATTGATTTTGAGAATGCTCCGCATTCGTTTAAAAACTAGCGTTCTGTAAACTAAGTTCTGAATAATTTTGCACATGCCTTTTGCGCCTGCACTTCATCACGTCCTCGCCCAATAGCTAAGGCTATT
>JAHDFX010000393.1 GCA_020627965.1 Saprospiraceae bacterium
CTTCTAAATTAAAATCATACAACAATGTTTCTCCTTCGGTTGAATATCCGGGATAGTAAAAAACCTGTTTACTCTCTTCTCTTATAAAACCTATAGGTAAGTCTGAACTTTGAAACGGTCCATATATTTGACTATAAAGTTTTCCGTCGATTGTCGTATCTCCAAGCATCGTATAAAAATTAACATCTCCATACTGAAAAAAAGGACCATCCCATACTTCATAATGCTCCCGCCAGACCGTACTATCTGTGGGAAACGGGGCATAAGTCTGACTAAATACAGGCAATACAAATGCACTTAAGCATATGCTTAGTAGTATATTCTTCATAAGAAAATGTAATGATTAAAACAGAATGAATACCCGTCAACCAATGGGCATATAAACTTGAGTTTTTTCAAAAAAATGCAGAAGCTATTCCGTTTGTGTAGGAAAAAGAGTATTCAAAAATAAGAAAAAAGTTAGCAACTTAAACATAAATCTATTTAAAAATTATTGCCCTTCAATAACTTATTAAAAAAATGGTCGATCCTCGCCTTGTAAACAAAACAAGTATCGACCATCAGCCTATAAAATTCTCAGTAGATCAAAAACTTTATTATTGCAATTGCCATTCGATATCTGTGGTTAATTTGTTTTGATGTAATCAACCTATTCAAAATCGCTGATACAACTTAATCTCCTAACTTTTCCCTAAATTTGACCAAAATAAAGCTGTAATTATGAACTATAGAAAATCGCTAAGCCCTCTACTGATTTTGACAATGTGCCTATCTATCTTTAGCTTAAGCGCACAAAAAAAAGACAAAGATAAATGGGATGTCAACAACCCACCAGGCGAATGGCGCACTGTTGAGTTCTCCGTCAATGAAGGTACCTGGATGAATGTAGACATCAGTCCTGATGGTAAAGAACTCGTATTTGATCTCTTGGGTGATATTTACACTATGCCTGTTGCCGGCGGTACTGCAACCCCTATCCGTACAGGTATTGCCTATGAAGTACAGCCACGTTTTAGTCCTGATGGAAAACATATCTGCTTTACCAGCGATGCAGGCGGTGCCGATAATGTATGGATAGCCAAGCGAGATGGCTCTGATGCAAAACAAGTCACCAAAGAAGATTTCCGACTACTCAATAATCCTGTCTGGATGCCGGATGGTGAATATCTTGTGGCTCGTAAACATTTTACTTCTGGACGTTCTCTGGGGGCTGGTGAGATGTGGTTATATCATAAAAGCGGTGGTGCTGGTTTGCAATTGACTAAACGTAAAAATGACCAGCAGGATGTAAACGAACCTGCTATTTCGCCTGATGGACGATACCTCTATTTTAGTGAAGATATGTACCCTGGGGGCTATTTTAAATATAATAAAGACCCTAATAGCCAAATCTATGTAATCAAGCGTTTTGATCGTGAAAAAGGCGAAACCAAGACCATTATTTCAGGACCAGGTGGTGCTGTTCGCCCACAGGTATCCAAGGATGGGAACAAACTGGCTTTCGTGCGTCGTGTTCGGACTAAGAGTGTTCTATTTATTCACGACCTGGAAACTGGTGAAGAATGGCCAGTATTCGACGGACTTAGCAAAGACCAGCAGGAAGCATGGGCTATCTTTGGCTGTTATACCAATTATGCCTGGACACCAGACGATAAAGCCATCATTATCTGGGGGCAGGGAAAGATTTGGAAAGTCGATATTGCGACTGCCAAGGCTACTGAAATCCCCTTTACGGTCAATACAAAACATCAGCTTGCCGAAACCGTCCGTTTTGAACAAACAGTCGATTCCGATGAATTTACAGTCAATGTGATTCGTAATGCCAAAACATCGCCCAACGGCAAAACTCTGGTCTTCAATGCACTCGGTTATCTTTGGAAAAAATCATTGCCCAATGGCAAACCACAACGCTTGACTGGTGGCGCTGATTTTGAATATGAGCCAAGTTTTTCTCCAGATGGCAGAAGTATTGTCTATGCTACATGGAGCGATGAAGCACATGGCGCCCTATATAAAATTTCCCTTTCGGGCAAAGCGCGTCCTGTCAAATTAACCGCTAAGAAAGGCTTCTATCAGACGCCAGCTTTTTCTCCTGACGGACAAGCTATTGTGTATAAAAAAGGAAGAGGAAATGGACACATGGGCTATACACACAGCAAAAATCCAGGCATTTATATCATGTCCGCCAATGGCGGTGAAGCCCGCCAGATTACAGAAGGCGGATCATCACCGATATTTGATAAAACAGGTAAAAAGATTTTCTACCAGACTGGTGGCGGACTCGACAAAAAATACAAGCAGATCAATATTGATAAGACAGAAGAAAAAACACTCTTTACTGCTAAATATGCCCGCAGTTTTACCCCCAGTCCCGATAATAAATGGATCGCCTTCACAGAACTATTCAAGGTTTATGTTATCGCTATGCCACAGACTGGGAAAGAATTTGAACTCAGTAAAGGCACTAAAGCTGTTCCTGTACAACAAGTGGCTAAAGATGCTGGTATTA
>JAHDFX010000154.1:0-5346 GCA_020627965.1 Saprospiraceae bacterium
ACATTAGGTCTTAAACGAATGCGGAGCATTCTCAATATCAATACGGAGTATTGATTTAATCGACCAATCCTCTTCCTGCTTTCTTGATATGCCCTTCCTCTTTGAGTCTTTTCATGAGCTTATCCAATACGCCATTGATAAATTCTTTGCTCTTAGGTGTGCTGTATATCTTAGAAATGTCGACGTATTCGTTGATCGTGACTTTGGTAGGAATTGTTTCGAAATAGAGCAATTCGGCAAGTGCCATTTTTAGTAAGACCATATCCAGGATGGCTACACGTTCTGCCTCCCAGTTTTGCAGCATAGGTTCTATCAAATCAAAGAGTTCACTATCTTTAGCCATTACTTTATGCAATAGCTCTTCTCCGTATTCCTCTACTGTTTCTGATTCTGGAAGGTGTTGTTCGTGGAAGTATTCTTCACCATCTGCCCGCTTGATCGTTTTTTTCATAGCGCCGATAACCAAAGATTTGTCATCTTGCCAACTGGTAAAATTATCTTCCAGGCGTTCTTCAAATAGTTCATGTTTTACCAGAAATTTATACATATCCAGTAAAATCTCCCTATCTTCTACATTACCTGTCTGCGGATTTTTATAATAGCTTTTGAAAGACTCTGTCTTGGAAAACTCCAAATAGATCTTTCTGGTAAAATCTGCATCCAGCAGTTTGTTCAGCTTACCTACTTTTATCTCTTTATTGAAGGCATCACTATTATGGATAGTCTGCACAACAGTATTGTGATAGAGCTTGGTGGTAAAAATTTTATCTTCTTCTGTTGGTAAGTGTTTCTTGGCACGTAGTTCTGCATCTTGCAGGACATATTCTGCCAGTTTGTACAATTGAAGTACATTAAGCAAGTAAATTTTATATGAGGTTTTTACACTCTCATCATAATAACGCCTAGAGAGACGAGCATCGATAGCTTTATCTCTATTCATTGCGTATAATACCTGCATCACTTTGATGCGAACGTTTCTCCTACTTATCATTTCCCTATGGACGACTACGGGTTTAGATGATTGTTTTTGAATTTGCAGAACAAAGAAAACACTATTTTTGGTTTCCTGCTAAACATTGACCTGTTTTTTATCGTTTTTTTATTGTTCCTTTGCCGGACTTAATTCTTATGAAGTACTTATTTTATCTCAATAAATATTTTGTCAAATACAAATGGCTATTCCTGGCCGGTATTTTATTCGTGATTTTTCAGAATTATTTTAGGATTTTGCAGCCCCGGATGATTCGCCATGCACTAGACCTTGTTGTAGAGAATATCAGCTTGTATAGAATGTATGATGGCTTTGAAGCTCAAAAAGAATTGTATGCTGCACTGGCAGGTATTCTGCTGTTTTTTGGACTTACAGTGTTAATACTGGCTATGGTCATGGGCGTGTTCATGTATTTTATGAGACAAACCATCATTGTGATGTCTAGATTAATAGAATATGATCTGCGCAATGAGATATTTGCTCATTATGAAAAATTAGACCTCGCTTTTTACAAAAAAAATAATACAGGCGATCTCATGGCAAGAATCACGGAAGATGTGAGTAAGGTGCGTATGTATCTTGGTCCTGCTATTATGTATGGTATCAATCTGGTGGGTTTATTTGCTATGGTTATTTATGCCATGTTGAGTGTAAGTCCTGAACTTACTTTCTACGCACTGCTTCCTCTACCATTTTTATCTATATCTATTTACTACGTAAGTAATCTGATCAATAAGAAAAGTACAGCTATTCAGGGGCAATTATCTTTGTTGAATAGTGTATCCCAGGAAGTTTACTCAGGTATCAGGGTAATAAAGTCTTATGTACAGGAAGTACCTATGGGGCGTTATTTTGCGAGCGAGAGCGAGAATTATAAAGGAAAGACGATGGAACTGGCTCGCGTACAAGCCTTGTTTCATCCTTTAATGCTGTTGTTGATTGGGATGAGTACCATCATTACCATATATGTAGGCGGGCTTCAGGTCATTAAAGGAAACATAACACCAGGCAATATTGCAGAGTTTGTTATTTATGTAAATATGCTAACCTGGCCAGTTACGGCGATAGGGTGGGTGGCATCTATTGTGCAGCAGGCAGCAGCCTCTCAAAAGCGTATAAATGAGTTTTTGGAGACAGAACCGAGCATTAAAAATCAAGAAAATGCACTTAATGTTCAGGAATTTGAAGGAAAAATTTCTTTTCATAATGTAAGATTTGTCTATCCTGATACCGGAATTAAAGCCTTGAATAATATTTCTTTCGACTTAAAACCAGGTGAAAAAATGGCGATTATCGGGCGCACTGGTTCGGGAAAAACAACAATAGCCGACCTGCTGGTCAGGATGTATGATGTGTCTGCCGGAAAAATTTTATTGGACGGGCAAGATATTCGTTCTTATAGCCTGGCTTCGCTTCGACAAAGAATAGGTTATGTACCGCAGGATGGCTTCTTGTTTTCTGATACTGTAGAAACTAATTTGGGCTTTGGTACGCAGGAGGTAGATAGAGCAGCCGTTGAAAGGCATGCTAAGTATGCTGCTGTATATCAGGAGATTATGGGGCTTAGTAATGGTTTTGAAACTATTGTAGGCGAAAGAGGCGTGACACTTTCCGGCGGACAAAAACAAAGAATTTCTATTGCAAGAGCATTTATAAAAGAGCCGGATATTATAATAATGGACGATTGTTTGTCGGCTGTAGATGCCACAACAGAACAGACAATTTTGGGATATTTAGGGACGGCTTTGGCAGCCAAAACAGCCATTATAATCACCCATAGAATATATGCTTTACTGCAATTTGATAAAATTATAGTACTGGATGAAGGACGAATAATTGAAGCCGGCACACACGAAGAATTGGTTCGCCAAAAGGGTTTTTATTTCGATATGCTGGAAAAACAAAAGTCAGAAGTGAAGGAAATTAAATCGTGATTTTTTTTTAATTCTTCATCATTTAATTATTTTTGTATCGAATCCAAAGACAAAGAATAACGTTTTTTCCACCCAAAAACCTTTTTATTCGTGGACGATAGACGAAAATTTGAAAGTGTCTTCTCTAAGAAAATACGTGCTGGTAAACGCCGCACTTATTTTTTTGATGTTCGTAAGACACGCGGTGAAGATTATTATTTGACGATCACCGAAAGTACACGTCGCTTCAATAGCGATGGCTACGAACGTCATAAGATCTTCTTATATAAAGAAGATTTTAATCGCTTTTTAGAAGGCATGACCGAAACCATTGACCATATTAAAAATGAGTTGATGCCTGATTATGATTATGATGAGTATACTCGTCGTCATGAGGAGTATGAGGCTAAAAGGGCTGCTGAAAATGCGGCACAGGAGCAGGAGTCGGAACAGAATGAAGAAAAAGATCATTCTCATCCTCATGAAAATAAGTCTCCTGAATCTATTGATGAAGACGACATGAAGTGGTAATACCCACTTGAATTATAAAATAAAAGCGGAATACAAATTATGTTTAATTCGTATTCCGCTTTTATTTTGTCTCATTCCTTCAAATAGCTTTTTAGTCTTCTACCTTGCCACTCCGGTCAATAACTAGTGACGAAGCCTGTTGTTTTGAAAACATGGCTACATCCTGAATATTGACATGATCGGGACGTGTGGCTACAAAGTAAATTGTTTCTGCAACATCTTCAGCTTTTAAAGGCGTAAAGTTCTCATATACCTGTTCTACTTTATCTTCATCTCCATCGAATCGAACTAATGCAAACTCCGTTTCAACATGGCCAGGAGATACTGAGCTTACCCGAATCCCATGTTTAACTAAATCCATACGCATCCCTTGTGTCAGAGCACGTACAGCATGCTTGGTTCCGCAATACACATTACCCTTAGGATATACTTCGCTGCCTGCACTCGAACTTACATTGATAATGTGTCCGCTACCACGCTCAACCATCTTCGGCGATATAGCTCGTGTTATATAAAGTAAACCTTTTATGTTCGTGTCTATCATGGTTTCCCAATCATCTAAAGCACCTTCGTGTATAGGGGAAAAGCCTTTTGCCAAACCAGCATTATTGATGAGAATGTCTATATCTTTCCACTCTTTCCCCAGGCTGTCAATTGCCTTTTCTACTGCGCTAGGCACTCTGACATCAAAGGTGAGGGTAACAACATCAACACCATATTCTTCTTCGATAACTGCCTTCAGGTCTTCAAGTCTTTTATGACGACGACCTGTGATAATTACATTGTGACCATGTGATGCGAATAGCCTTGCTGTAGCTTCTCCAATACCTGAAGTTGCTCCTGTAATAAGTATTAGTTCTTTGGCTTCTATGATCTCATCCTCTTCTATTTCATCAGGCACTGCTTCAGGTTGGGGCTGAGTAACGGGAGCTACCTGATGTAGTTCGAGTAGCTTTTTGTATTTTTTCTTATCAGCTTTTTTCTTTTTCTTCTTCTTCTTTTTGGGTTTAGCAAACAGCTTGTCATTCTTTTCTGTTTTGAATATGCTATTTGTTTTTATTGCTTCCTTATAATAATTGTTTGCCTTCTTGCCTTTTCCTTCCTGCTTGTACAGTTTTGCCAGGTCATAATAAGCAAAAGGATGATCAGGGGTGATTGCTATGGTAGCTTCTAATTGTTTTTTAGCCTCCTCATAAGACTCAAAATGCTCTGTCAGTAATGCAGCATATTCATAATGAGCATCCGCATGTTTGTCGTCTAATGCAATCGCTTTTTTATAATAATTAGCTGCTGTTTCCGGTTGGTCATCAAAATAACGAGAGACCAAATTACCAAGTCTGTAATGTGCATCTGCATTATCTTCGTCTAGTCCTATTATCTTTTCATAATAGCTTTTCGCCAATAAGTAATCTTCATCCTTTTCGGCTAGTTGAGCCAGCTTTATCCAGGCTTCTGTATACTTACTTTTCTGATCAACGGCTATTTCAAATTGCGTTCTGGCAAGTTCAGTGTCATTGAATTTATCCAATAATAACATGCCGTACTGATAGCGCCCTTCTGCATGATAGGGCGTCTTTTCCAATAAAGTTTCGTAATATTCTCTGGCGGTATCATGTTCGCCACTGGCTGCCGCATCTTCTGCATCCTGCCAGGTGATCTCCGCTTCCTCTGCTTCACTTATAGCAGGATTTACAGGGACGACCTCTTCGGTAATAATATTTTCTTCAATAGTTTCAGGCACTTCTGTTTTTACCTCTTCTACCATATCCTCTACACGAAGTTCTTCTTCTACATCACCTGTATTTATTTCTACTTGTACAGGCTCAATGATTTCTTCTTCAATATCCGATACTTGACTGACTGTTGGGAGATCAGTTTCGTTTTCGAGCGTTGGGGTGATGATTTCTGGTA
>JAHDFX010000154.1:5446-15821 GCA_020627965.1 Saprospiraceae bacterium
ACATCAACTTCTGGTACATCAACGCTTTCCACGAGCTCTTCCAGTTCTTCTTGTTTTTCTTCGACAATATTTTCGATGACTTCGGTCTTATCGCTAATAGTTTCCTCTACAGTTTCCTGAATATCGTCAGCTTCAACGGTTTTTTCAAGGATTTGATTACTGGTACTCGGTATTATAGCGGGAATAACTGGCGGAATAATACTGCTTTCCTGTTTTTCTTCTTCAGGAACTGCTGCTGCTTCAGCAGGCGTATTTTGGAAATTTAAATGAGCTGGACTATCCGCTTTGCCATGAGCATTGAAAAATGCCTTATAATTATCAGCAGAAAATTCCTTATAACTGATCGGATTAAGTTTTTTCAATTCTTCCAGAAAAGCTCCAACTTCATTGGATATACGGCGTATTATCATCACCCGCCAATTGTAAGTCTCTTTTTCCTGTGGCGCAATATTTCCTTTTCTGGACCGAAGCTCCTTATATTCATTTTGCCAGTAATCAATATAGACCTGCGACCTTTTGATACTCGTGGCATAAGTACTTCCGTTTGTATTCATGCCATCTATAATGATTGGGCGGATGTTTTTGGAAATACCCATATCTGTAATAAAAGATAAAGCTCCCCGCATACATTCTGCCGATTTCAGGAAATTATCACTAATCAGCAGAAAAACCGGATTTTGATTGAGACGCATCTCCCGTTTGAGTTTGTTCTGCTCTTTTTCGTCTCTGGTATCATGCACAAACTCGGCACCTGTTGTACCTAGGTTTCTTGCTATTTCTCTGGCAAGTATGGCGTTCTCCTCGGAATAGGTTAAGTATGAATTCATCTTGATTATTTACTCAGCTAATAGTTTTTTTACAAATGTATCAAATTCCTTTACAAAATCATTATAGCGACTAGTTGCCGGGCCTTCAAAGCCCGTATGAATTCGCCTGACTTTGTGGTTTTTATCAATAAATATCATAGTGGGGTAAGAAATGACAGCATTGAGCATGGGCAAGGCTTCACCAGCTTCTTTTTTAGACGAAGAACCATTGGCAAAGAGTACATCATACTTTACGTCAAAGCGTTTAATGAATCGTTCTATAGCGATTTTAGATTTTTCTGTTTCTCTATGTTTCTCAAACGCCAAACCAATAATAGCAAGGTCATCTGATTGTAATTTATTGTAATAATCAGCTAAAAAAGCCGTTTCGTCTGCACAATTTGGGCACCAGGTACCTAAAATTTGCACTAATTTGACTTTCCCTTTGTACTTGTCGTCATTGATAGAAACCGTCTTACCATTGACATCAGGAAACGAAAACTCTACTTTGTCATAACCTGCTTTCAAATAAGTCAGTTCATTAGGGTCTGTTAGTTTAAAGTTATCGTCTCGTTTGGCTTTCCATGTGGTTTTGTAATGACTGCCCGACCAGAAGGCACCTACCAGCGTATTATCTTCCAAAATTTTGGCTTCATAAAGAAAGGCATGAGAACCATCAAAGCAGGAAAGATATAGTTTATTTGCCTGTACACTACCTTCTAAAAAACGAAAATCTCCCGTTTCTGTACGGAAAGTACCGGTCACATCATTATTGTCCTGCTTGAATTCGCCGATAGCAACATAAGGATCATCATCTTCAGAAAAGGTGACAGCCCAGTCTCCGTCAATATCTATTTTAGGTTTTTTTCTTAAAGTAGTAAAGCGATGATCCTGTCCATGCCATGCGGTGAAATGAATGCTGTAATTCGGGCGGGTTTCCACTACCCATTCGCCCTCCATTACTCTTTCTTCATAAATAGCTTTTATGTAAGACTCATAATGAGGGAAGGCAATGATGATCGTATCTTGTCCATTGGCGATATTACGCCCTACAGAAATATCTTCTTTATTGACACGAATACGCTCAGACCCGTTAATGATATCTATATGGAAATCTTTTTTATTCTCTTCATAAACAACCTCAAAATTGAAAGGCAATTCTCCTTCTGTCACTTCTTCTATTTGGTACTCTTCTGTACGCTTTCGTGGCTGAAACTCTTTCGCTCCACGTTTTTCTTCTAATTGAAGAGTTGCCCGCCACTTACCGGGAGCAATAGATTCAAAAGGTTCTGGGATAATACAAGTACTAAATTGGAATATCCCAAGCATGAGGATAACGATTTTTATGAGACGCATTATTGTAGATTAATTTTTTAAGAAGCGCTATAATAGAGATTTAGAATGGCTCTACCAAGCTATAAGTTAAAATCTAACAATAATCTTACATCTATGTTTTATTTTCTGAATGAGCGAATATCCGTAGAAATGCCCAACTGATGCACAGAACCAGCAATATGATAGACGGCCAGCCCATAGTCTAGTCTGAATTTACTGACCTTAAAACCAACTCCGGTAGAGAAACCAGCCAATGTTCTAAGGTTATTCACATTCAGTTCTGAGCGGCGAAGATGATTATAGCCCATCCTGATCCTGAAATTATCTGCTTTACCAATAAGCAATTCACCATTGAAAGTCAGGTGACGAAAGAAATTGTCGATACCAATAAGAAATTTGCTGGTTTCCTGAGGTGTTTCCTCAAATAGAGAAGTAGGCTCTTCCACATTGGGATCATCATAACGTATATTCCAGCGTTGCAGATTATGAGCGATGACCGAAAAGCGAAAAGGCAGATATTTCAGCCTTTTAGAGATGCCTGCCTGTATTTCAAATGGTATAGGCTCCTTGTTTTCTTCTGTAAATGTAGACAATTGCCCGCCCATATTTTTGAAAACGAGAGAGGCTGTAAAACGACTGGCTGTATCTGCATACATTATAGCAGCATCAGCAGCAAGACCCACAGAATTATAGGATTCCAGTCGGGAATAAATCGTTTTTAAATTCATCCCGTAAGAGATTTGTTCACTGTATTGTCGCCCAGCCCCAAAATTCAATACATACTCAGCAGCTTTGAATTCACCTATTACCTGTCCTGTGACATCAGCCGCAGTAAAAGTACCATAGGAAGCATATTGAATACCTCCGTTGAAAGTCGTTTTCAGCTTATCCGAATGATGAGCATAACCCGCATAGCCATGATTGATACCAGCCACATAAAAAGCCGTATTGAAAGCCGCCTGCTGATGCATCAAAGGATTCAAAGCGGCCGGATTGCTGTAAGCCAATACCGCATCGTCGTCTTTCACGGTTATCAATTGACCGCCCAGGGCACTTACCCGCGCCGAAGCCGGCAAATTGGCGAATTCGTAGACATTATTGCCACCAATTTGTGCGAAAATACTACTCGCGAAGATGCTCAGTATTAGTGTGTATAATAATTTATTCATTTATCATTAACCATTTATCATTAATCATTATCCGCTTGCCCGGTCGTTATGCATTGACTGAATTTTGTATCCTGGATCATTTTGACTTCGCAATTCATTTTTGCGATAAGCTTACCCGTTTCATCATATTTTTTCAGTTCGCCGACTTCAAAATTGCCACCCTCATAATCACCCTCTACTTTCACTTTTCCGTTTTTATAATACTCTTTAAACGGACCATTTTCCTGATTCTTCTTAAAAAAGACAACCTCTTTTAATTCACCCGTTTCGTGGTAGAATGTCCAGTCGCCAGTCATTTCATTATTGATATAATTGCCTTCCTGATTCAATTGTCCTGTCGGATAATAAGCTTTAAAAGTGCCCTCAAAAACACCATTGCTATAGGTTTCGGAGGCTTCTACTTTTCCATTTTTATAATATAATTTCCGCTCTCCTTCCAACTTATTGTCCTTATAAGTCGATTCTTCTAATAATTGCCCACTATCATGATAGCGCTTATACCAGCCATGCTTGGCAAAATCTTCTTTTCTACGCTCATATTCAACTTGCAGATTCCCGTTGGTATCCTTTTCCTGAATGACTTCAATAGGCTTTGAGCATCCAATGACAGCCAATAATAAAGTCCAAAAGATAATTTTTTTCACGTTTTTCATTTTAATAAAAACAGGTTTTGTAGTTCCTTTGCGTTTGAGAATGTTATCACATTCGTTTTTGAATAAAGTCTAATTTTAGTTTAAAAAGTATAGTCTATGATGACTATGCTGCTAGTAGAACAAAAACGAGTACGCAGTACTCTCAAAAAACGAATTTAAAGTCAGTTTATTTCAATTTGATTATTTAAGCCCCAAATGGGGAAGTACCCTAATAACGTATTTTGTAAAAATAGAAACATCTAATGGAAAATTTACAACAAATTATAGAATCTGCCTGGGATAACCGGGAATTGTTGAAAGACGACAAAACTAAGTCGGCTATTCGTGAAGTCATCAGTCTGCTGGATGTCGGTGAATTACGGGTGGCTCAGCCTGATGGCGACGACTGGAAAGTGAACGAATGGGTGAAAAAGGCTGTCGTATTATATTTCCCGATTCAAACTATGGAAACCATCGAAGTCGGTCCTTTTGAATTTCATGATAAGATTCCACTCAAGCGGGATTATGCAGCGAAGGGTGTACGTGTAGTGCCTCATGCCATTGCCCGTCATGGTGCTTTTATTCAGAAAGGCGTTATTTTGATGCCCAGTTATGTCAATGTAGGTGCTTATGTAGATAGCGGTACGATGGTGGATACCTGGGCAACAGTAGGCTCTTGCGGACAAATTGGTAAAAATGTACACTTGAGCGGTGGCGTTGGTATTGGAGGCGTATTAGAACCCTTACAGGCAACTCCGACGATCATAGAAGACGATTGCTTTATTGGTTCTCGCTGTATTGTGGTAGAAGGCGTCCGTATTGGCAGGGAGTCGGTGCTTGGCGCAAATACGGTCATTACTCAGTCGACCCATATTATAGATGTATCAGGCGAAGATTCTGTGGAATACAGAGGTTATGTGCCTCCACGATCTGTTGTTATTCCTGGTTCTTATACAAAGAAATTTCCTGCCGGAGAATATCAGGTTCCCTGTGCTTTGATCATTGGCAAACGTAAAGAAAGTACAGACAAGAAGGTTTCATTGAATGAGGCTTTAAGGGAACATTCCGTAGCTGTTTAAGGAGACCGCCCTTCGGGCTGCGAGAGGCGAGATCGTTCGCTGCGCTCACTGAGAGACCGTACCGATAATTATCGGTACTGAGAGAGTGAACACGATAGTGGAGGGTGAAGGTTCGGGGAGTCTTCAAGCGAATGAACTACTTCAGCGGATGGAAGGAGACTTTACATGCCTGAAGAATTTCCGTATCTTTGCCATCCGTAATTCGTAATTGAACATTAATAATTAATAATTAATAATTAATAATTATAAAATGACGCCTAAATCCGTCGCCTTCTATACCCTGGGCTGCAAGCTCAACTACTCTGAAACATCGGCTATTGGTCGCTTGTTTGAGGATGCTGGTTATGGAGTAGTTCCATTTAATCAGGGAGCAGATGTATATGTCATTAATACCTGCTCAGTGACCGATTTTGCTGATCGTAAATGCAGGAAAGTGGTTAGGCAGGCATTGCGACAAGCACCGCATGCTAATGTAGTTGTGATTGGTTGTTATGCCCAGCTAAAACCACAGGAAATAGCTGAAATACCAGGTGTAGACTTAGTACTTGGTGCAGCAGAAAAATTCCGTATCCTCGATTTTGTGGATGACCTGACTAAAGCTCCTGGCAATGGCTTGGTGCATGCCGGAGAAGTACAGGAAGCTAAGGATTTCATCAATGCTTTTTCTTTTGGTGATCGTACCCGTTCTTTCCTGAAAGTGCAGGATGGCTGTGATTATAAATGTTCTTTTTGTACCATTCCCTTGGCTAGAGGTAAGAGTAGGAGCGATACCGTAGAGAATGTATTAGTGAATGCCCGTAAAATTGCTGACATGGGCGTCAGAGAAATTGTATTGACGGGGGTGAATCTGGGTGATTTTGGTAATGGAACCGAAGTCATTGAAGGTGTGAAGCCTAAAAAAGAAGCTTTGTTTATTGATCTAGCTAAGGCTTTAGATGAAGTAGAAGGCATAGAGCGTTTCCGTATTTCTTCCATTGAACCGAATTTATTGACCAATGAAGTCATTGAATTTGTAGCGCAGTCGAAGCGTTTTGTACCGCATTTTCATGTGCCTTTACAATCCGGTAATAACAAACAACTTCGTGACATGCGCCGCCGTTACAAGCGAGAACTCTATGCTGATCGGGTGGCTACTATTAAGGAATTGATGCCGCATTGTTGTATTGGTGTAGATGTGATCGTTGGTTTCCCAGGTGAGACAGAGGAAGATTTTCTGGAGACTTATCGTTTTGTCAATGAGTTGGATGTGTCTTATTTGCATGTCTTTACTTATTCGGAAAGGGAGAATACGCTTGCCGCAAATATGGAAGGTGTTGTACCAGTACAAGAACGTCGTCGCAGGAATAAAATGCTCAGTATTTTATCAGAGAAAAAGCGTCGGCATTTTTATTCACAATATTTAAATAGCTCCCGAAAAGTACTCTTCGAGAACAGTAAACAACCCGGCTTAATGACGGGGTTTACGGATAATTATATCAAAATTTCCACTGCCTACGATCCTTTAATGATCAACGAAATAGGCCTTGTCGATTTGCAGGACATTGATGCAGATGGAACCGTAAGCGCCACTTATAGGCAACTTCAGTCACCTCACCACGAAGCTCAAATTTGACGTCCTGAAGCCCATTTTTGACGTCACACCGCCCAAACTTGGCACCAATGACGTCAAGTTTGACATCAAACACGTCAAATTTGACGTTGATTACGTCAAATGTCGGTTTCAGAACGTCAAAATTGGACTTTTCCAGAAAATCACCAATGGACTAAAAAGACAGCTAAAGGAGAGCTGTGCGATTAAAATAAAAATCTTTGAAATCTCAAAAGAGAACGTCATGCTGAACTTGTTTCAGTATCTCCGCAAGAGTCGAAGCGGTATTTAATTCAGTGGCTATTGATGAAAAATCGTGCTAAACCCCGACGAGATACCGGATCAAGTTCAGCATGACAGTTCCTTTTTGGGTTTTATTTCAATCGTACACGTTGACTAAGTGTGCCTATACGGTGTGTTGTATCTTTTCCATTTTATTTCATTACAATAATACCCCTACCCAATCAAAGCTTTGCTATGAATAGATTCCTCATTGTCTTATTGATACTCTGTTCTTCCTGTGGAAAAAAGGAAGCCGAACCCAAAACGACCAGAGACCTAATGCAGGAACAGTTAGAAGTTGCCAGCTTACAATCTAATGAAAGTACAAATTGGTTAGTCTATTCTATGATGGAGGCGGCTAAGAAAAAGTCGTATTATAAGTCGCTTATACCTGCTGCTCAGAATATGCAGTCAGGCGGGAAAGAACTTACCGATTATATAGACAATAAAATAAAACAATTAGCAGATTACGAACAGGAAATGGGAGATTTTTTACCTTGGTTATTTCCTAAAAGAGGGTACCTATCAATTATTGATACTAGTCAGGTTCGAGTAAATCGGAATAAGTTTAAAGAAGATGTTAAAAAGACCTTTACGAATATGCCCAGAAGAAAGCTGGGTATTAGCGATGATGAAGTACATGAGTTGATAAATAAACTTCATGTAAATAGATTTGATATTCAAATTTCAGGAGGAACAATACAAGAGGAAAAGGAATATTTAATTGCCTTGAAAAATGCTACGACGTCTTCTGTTCATCAGATTATCAATTATTTAGCTTTAAAAATAGGCTCTACGACTACGGGATGGGATCGGTATATGCCATCTTCTATTCCTGAAAAACCATTTATAGAATTAGGGGAGACATTTGAGACTGATATATTTCTGACTAAATATATCAATACGAAACAATTGATCTATGTGAACGGAAAAGAGATTCCAATGGATGACGGGGTAGCCGTTTACAGAACAAAACCTTCCTCTTATGGTCTACATTCTTACAAGGTTAAAATAATCGCTAAAAATCCAGAGAATGGCAAAACGGAGACCCATATAAAAACTTTTGAATTTGAAGTGGTCGAACGTTGCCGTTGATGATATATAGAATACGGTAGGTTGAAACTTACCGCTCTTGCGAAGTCAACGTTTTGTTAGCAAAAGCGGTGGTCCCAGATAGCTATCGGGATCAATCCACCGGATAAATAATAAAAAAACATGAAAAAACTCTATCTACTAACACTATGTAGCATTATACTATCAGGCTGTTTTCAAAAACCTTCTAAATCGACTATAGAACAACTGACTTCCATCGCAAGGGATATAGAGAACAACAATCAAGTATTGGAAAAGCAGATAAGGCATACAATAAGTAATATGGAGGAAACTGTAAAACGCAAGCCAGATTATAAAGCACTTGTCCCTGCGGCTTGGGCTATAAGAACTAAATCGACTAACTTGATAAAAGAAATTGACAAAGCTATTGCCAATATGAATTGGGAAGTATCAGAAGGAATGATTGAAGAAAAGAAAGGAAGTGAGCAAGCATTAACTGTCCGACAATGGCGCAGTAAATGGTTCCCTCAATTTACCCAATCGAAGCAATTAGTTATAGAATTACAAAGAGAGATTAGGCAGCAGTTACAAAGACTATCCGACAATAGAAATCTAGGTATTCGACAGGAAGAAATTAATGAATTGACTGAGAAAAGTGCTTTATTACAAATAGACACTAGCACGATTAATTTTGCCAACAAAAGAGCGATAGAGAACTATATGACATTGATTACATTGAAAAATAAAGCCGTAACTGATGTGATTAGGCAGATTAATTTTTTAGAAAGCAAAATGGGAAGAATAAGATGTCATAACTGGCCAATGGTTATGTCGTCTCCAGAAAAACCTTACATTATAAAAGGGGAAGTTTTTGAGACCCAAATATATCTAAATATTAGTTGCATAACACAAATGGTAGATATTGTTGATGTGACTATCAATGGCGAAAAAATTCCTTTCAAAGACGGTATTGGGAATTACACTGTCAAACCAACAAAATATGGAGAACATTCCTATAAGGCTGAGATTTTTGTTAAAAATCCATTTCATGGAATGATAGAAACTTATGAAAAGACCTTCAAGTTTGAAGTGGGGAAGCGTTGTTATTAGCCTGAATAAAAACTAAAAAAGCAAGCGTCATGCTGAACTAGTTTCTGCCGATAGCTATACGGCACTAGTCGAAGTTTAGCAAGGTTTTGAGTTAGTAGCTACTGTTTGAAACCCCTCTTCGACGCTTGTGGAGATACCGGATCAAGTCCGGCATGACGTGTTCTTTTTGGGGTTTGGAGATATGTTTTCAGAATGAAGTCTAGTATACAAATGATAAGTACGAAGTCTTACCCGTTTGCGAGGATATTTCAAATTGATAATTAATGAATCAAGATATTCAAAATTCAGTAGTGTTCGACTAATGTAGGGTGTAGTCGCAAGGCGAATATTTCTTACATAACACGAGGGGAATATCCAAAACCTACCATTTGAAAAGAGGAATTCGCCTTGCGACTCTCAGGTTTACATGTACCCTATATTAATCGAACACTACTCAAAATTCAACATTAAATCTAATGAGATATATAATCATGTCCATTTTATGCTTGTCAACTACGGCTTGCTTTGATATAGGAAACGAAGTAGCCCCCAAAGATCACCTGGATGCTACTGAGCAGATCAATGCCAACAGCAGCATGATAGAGTTTGAGAGTTGGTGGACTAGTGCATTATTAAGAGATGAACTAAAAAGAAAAGCTTCTGATTATCAGTCTTTGGGCGAAGCAGTTGAAAAAGTTGAAAAGATCACCTCGGAGTTGATGAAGCATATTGAGGATGTGGATCGTCGGTTTTTAGAGACGGTCTGGGAAGATGGCGAGAGTGGATTTTCAGACCCTACACAAGCAAAGTGGAAAAGTCGAAGCTATACTTCCAAATTTTTCAATAAACACCCTTTAAGTGAAACATCAGAATTGGAAGCATTAAAAGCAAAACACGAAGAAACCAATTCTCAACTGATAAAAACAATGACCCAATTACAACAAGAACTAAGATTAGATCAAACTAAAATTAAAGATAAGATAGCAGAGGTCAAGTCTGAATTGTTAGCTGCATCCCCCAAAGAAACTTACGAGATAGAAAAACAATTTAAGAACAGCTCTGTCGCAGCGGCGCATTATAATTTAGCTCTTTTAGAAAATAATGCTAAGCTGAAAACATATCACCTGATAACATTAATTTCAGAAATGCTATCTGAATGTGAGCTGGTTTTCGATCAATTTGTACTTACATCTTACACTTATCCTCAAGAACATATTAGGCTAGGAGATACTTTTGAAGCAGAAGTTTTTCTGGCTGCATTGGATACCGAAGATGTAATTAGTATTAGTGTTGACGGGGAAAAACTACCCATCAAAAATGGAATTGCTATGTACAAGAAAAG
>JAHDFX010000155.1:0-9200 GCA_020627965.1 Saprospiraceae bacterium
ATATCGGTAGATTTAAATACATCCCTCATTTTCATGTGCCGTAGGTACAGCATATCACGAACCATAATTTGGATTTTGTCCTGTACATAGACAATTTTATTAAATAAAATTTTCTTCAAAGCGAGAATCGCTGGTCTTTAGCATAGCATCTGAAAGGACGGTATATTGCCCCTTCGGGACTAGTCAAATTAGAACCACCACTCAAGCACCCACCAAAGCCAAAATTCTATTGCAAAGCAAAATCATAATCATCCAGATCATCGCGAGGGGTATCTAATGGTCTGTCATTATCTTTCTTGGTACTACTTGTATTTCTACCAAAAACACGACTCAGTACATTGGTCAATTGATAGAATAACCAGTACATCACCGGAACAACGACCAGCGTCAGGAAAGTGGCGAATATAAGTCCGTAGATAACTGTCCATGCCATGGGTCCCCAGAAAGCCGTATTATCACCACCAATAAAAATCTGTGGGTCGAGACGTGCGACGAAGGTAAAGAAATTGAAATTAAAACCAATCGCCAGTGGTATCAGACCAAGCACTGTTGTGATAGCAGTCAGCAATACAGGGCGAAGGCGGACTTTACCTGCATGTACAATACATTGACGAACCACATCAGGGGGTAGCTTCTCATCTTCTTTCAGCCCCAGTTCTTTTCTACGCCGTTTCCGGGTGAGTTCTATATAGTCAATGAGTACGATGGCATTATTCACGACAATACCAGCCAGAGAAATAACACCTACACCAAACATAATGATGACCAGATCCATGCCTGTAAATATGTAACCCAATAATACCCCAATAACACTAAAAACTACAGATAATAAGATAATGATCGGGGAAGTAACCGAGTTGAACTGTGTGACAAGTATGATAAATATCCCAAAGATCGCCAACAGGAATGCAGTAGATAAGAAAGCCATTTGTTCTGCCTGCTCTTCCTGCTCTCCGGTGAAAGAATAGGTAAACCCTGTAGGCATTTCATAGCCCGCCATAAGATCTTTAAGCTCATCAACGACCTCATTGCCATTATAATCTTTTAAGACATTGGAGTAGATAGCAATCACCCTGTCCATATCTTTCCGTTTAACGGCACTATAAGTAGAAGAATAACGAACATCAGCAACGGCTGAGATAGGCACCTGATGCACCGAACCTGTCGCCTGACTTCTGAAAGTTACTTTCTGACTCAATAAGGAATTGATGTCATTGCGGTATTTTTTATCAAGTCGGAGCTGAATAGGATATTCATCTTCACCGGCTTTGAATTTAGAGACTTCCCGCCCGAAAACGGCAGTACGAATGGCACCGGCTACAGCTTGTGTAGATACTTCATAACGACGAGCAGCATCACGATCCACATTGATAATTAACTCGGGTTTGCCGAGTACTACATCGGCTCTCAGTTCTTCTACGCCTTCTACATTTGCTTCATTGAGGTAACGTAAAATATCACTGGAAAGACGGCTAAGTTCTGTCATATCTTCACCAGAAATTTCCAGATTAATAGGCTTTCCTGATGGCGGCCCGTCTTGATTTTGATCCACAACAATAGATACACCGGCATAACCTTTCAGGCTTTCCCGTATATCGCGAAGGGCATTGATTGTGGATAGGTCTCCCCGTTCTACCGAAGGAACAAAGGAAACTGTGATTCTGGCTCTATGAGGCGATGCACCAGGCTCCGGCGGACCGGCAGGATCGGAAGTTCCTTCGCCGATCTGAGTAAGAATAGCTTCTATAATACTTCCATATGGTTCGGCTGTTTCCACAACCCTTTCTTCAATTTCTTTCACTTTTGAATTCGTAACATCTATGTCGGTACCAATAGGTGTTTCCACAAAAACGTTTACAAAAAGCGGATCAGCAATGGGGAAATATTCTACCTTAGGCATAAAAACGCCCAATAACATGGCAGCACCAAACAATAGTCCGATTGTTCCTGCAAAAGTAAAATGCGGTACAAATTTATGTAAGGCTACCCTTATAAATTTATCATAGCCTCTTTCCAGAACAGGAAGTGCTTTATTTTGAAAAAAGAAACTGGCAGGGCGTAATAAAAAGAAATTGACTACTGTGATAATAGCGACCATTGCCAGGATATTCCGAAGCCACATGACATCAGTAAAATGTGCCAGAACAGCCACCACAATCATCAATAAGGTAGCAGATATTACATTGATGACCTTACGACGACGAGCCTCAGGACTATCAGCTTTTTCATCAACTTTCATAAACTGAGAAGTCAACATAGGGTTGATAACCAATGCAACGAACAGCGATGAAGAAAGCACAATAATCAGGGTGATCGGCAGGTATTTCATAAAACTCCCCATCAATCCAGGCCAGAAAGCCAGGGGAACGAAGGCAGCCAATGTAGTTGCTGTAGAAGCAATGATCGGCCAGGCAACTTCGCCCGTTGCTTTTTTGGCAGCATCTTTTCCTGAAAAGCCTTCCTGCATATAACGATATACGTTTTCTACGACTACGATTGCATTATCTACCAGCATACCCAATGCAAGTATCAAGGAGAATAAGACCACCATATTCATGGTATAGCCTATCACATTGAGAATCAGCACACCCATGAGCATGGATAAAGGGATAGCTACACCAACGAATAGTGAATTACGGAAACCCAGGAAAAATAATAATACCACAACCACCAGGATAACACCCGAAATAATACTGTTTTGCAGGTTGTCTACCTGATCTCTGGTTTGTATAGAAAGGTCATTGAATAGGCTGACGTTCAGTTCTTCCGGGAATTTTTCTCTTTTGGCGTCTTCTACAATGGCTTTGATCTTGTCGGAAGCAGCCAGTAGGTTTTCGCCGGAGCGTTTGATAATATCAAGCGAAACAACGGGTAAGCCATTAGAGCGGGCATAACTGGTACGACTTTCAAAGCCCATACGCACCTTAGCCACATCTCTCAAATAAATAGGTTGGCGGCGTTCACTTTTAATGATAACATTCTCAATTTCGCGGACATTTTTAAATTCACCCACGATACGTAAAGCACGATTAAACTCCCCAGTCAATAATTCTCCGCCCGACATGGTCAGGTTTTCTTGTCCGATAGCCTGCTCAATATCACGAAAGCTTAGCTTGAGTGCCTGCATTTTCGGTAAATCAACGTCGATCTGTACTTCACGCTCCAATGCACCTTTTATCTTTGCTTCTGATATTTCTGTCAGTGTTTCTATTTCATCCTGCAAATATTCGGAATAGTTTCTCAGTTCATCCATCGTCATATCGCCAGAAATATTGACGGTCATGATCGGGAACTCAGAAAAGTTAATATCTGAAATATTAGGATCACGAGGAAGATCAGTCGGCAGCTCCGCTTTGTCTACAGCATCCTTAACTTCCTGCAAAGCTTTGTCTACAACAACATCAGTGTTAAACTCTACAATAATATTGGAAAAATCCTGCTGCGAATTGGAGGTCAGCTTCTTAATACCTGATATCGACTTGATCTCTTTCTCGATAGGACGAGCCACTAGATTCTCCATATCCACAGCCGAGTTACCCGGATAAATAGTATACACAGAGATGGTCGGAATAACGATTTCCGGATAGGCTTCTTTTGGCATATCAACATATGACCTTAATCCGAAAAACAGGATCATAAAGGTCAGTAAGAATATACTAGTCGCATTATCCACTGCCCATGTGGTCAATGGAAATTCACGATAGACTTTTTTTTCTGTATTAGCCATGTTGTTTTTATTTGTGTTGATGTGTTGTCGTGTTGTAATTCAAACGCTTCAACACGAGACGCAATGAACCTCAATAACTCAATTAACCCAATCAATAACCACGGAGCTGCTGCGTGCTTTATCCCTTTTCGGCAGTCTCTGCTTCCGCTTCTAATACTTTAATTAGTTCTCCATTAGACACACTTCTGGCACCTTGTCGGATAAGGGTTTCTGTGCCATCCAGCCCAGTGATGATCTGAGTTTCTGTTTCATAATTTTCACCAGTTTCTATCAGCACTTTTTTGGCACAAAGCCCCTCTTCACATTCATCCTGAATGAAGACAAAATCTTTCCCGGCAACATCCTGTTGAATTAGTTCTGTTGGCAATACGACGGCATCTTTAGCTTCAAAGTCTTTGATGAGCATAATCGCCATCAGATTGGGTTTTAGCAGCCCGCCAGGATTATTGAGCATCACCTCTGCCTGGAAGGTTCTGTTATTGGCATTGATGGTTCTGCCTATGCTGGTAATCTTTGCACGACGTTCTTTTTCCAGTGCAGGGAACTGAATAGTTACCCAGTCGCCTGCTTTTACAGAACGCAGATAAACTTCCGGCAGATCTGCCACAACTTTTACACGACCTGTGCTCAGTATACGAATGATGGGCGTACCAGGACCAGCCATCTCGCCCTGATTGGTCATCACCATATCTACGATGCCGGTCATTGGCGCATATACATTGATTTTGCTGAGCTGAGTTTGTGCTGTAGCAATAGATTTTTCCAGTCTTTCTTTCTCATTTTTGGCGGCGAGATATTCTATTTCAGAACCAATATTCTGTTTCCAGAGTCGGTCTCTTTTTTCATATACACTGGTTGCCAATTCCAATGCTTTTCTAATCTCATCAATATTGCTGTTGATTACTTCGGCATCTGTAACGGCAATAAGCTGACCTTTGGTCACATAATCGCCTTCATCAACTAATAATTGCTGAATACGTCCACCTGTTTCGCTGCTGGCACTGACGATCTTATCTGTTTCTACACCGCCCTGAATTTCTACATAACGCTTAAAGTCCTTTTTCTCTATAGGACTCGTTGTAACAAGGCGGCGTTTTTTCTCTTTCTTCATGCTACTGGGGTCTAACTTAGCCAGTTTGGCTTCCAGAGAATCCAGTTCAGTCTGAAGTTGTTTTTGAGTTTTTCTGATTTCCTGTTTTTTAGCAATAATATCTTTTTTCAAAGTCTCCGGTGTTTCTTCCTGTTTACAGGCACTGAAGAATAAAAGCATAGCTAAAAGCGATAGTAATATCTTATTCATCTTTAATGATTTATCGTCCTAATGCGTTGTCCAATGCTGCTTTGGCAACGACTAATTCATAAACAGCTTGATTATAGGTGGATTGCGCAGCATAAACATCACGTTCAGCCTGGGTAATTTCAAGGCTGGAGCCCAATCCTTCTTTGTACTTTATTTTGGCAGTATTATAAATTTTATCTGCTAATGCCAGATTCTTTTTTGCATTGGCAATTTTCTGTAAAGCCAGTTTGTATTGTAACTTAGCATTATAGCCCTGTAAGCGTAAAGCACGGCGCAGTTCTACTTCTTCATTCTTAATTTTTTCAATAGTGATCTTAGCACGTTCGTATTGATTTCTTTTTTGGAAAGAATCGAAGATGGGTACATTTACCTGTAAACCGATCAGTGAAGCTGGTAGCCAGCCTATATCTTTATCTTTAAATAATCTATCACGATTCAGGCTTATACCATAGGATCCGAAACCAACCACAGAAGGATAATAACCGCTTTTAATACGCTCCAGATTAAATTCATTGATTTTATAGCGTTCCTGAAAAACTTGAAATTCAGGGCGCTCAGTAATATCGACCTCTGCATCCACATCTACCTCCAGGGCAGTTAGTAAGAGGGTGTTCAAATTGTCGGTTAGAATAATCTCTTGATCTACGGGGTAGCTCATCTGATATTTCAATACATTGTGCAACAACTGACGCTGATCTTCCAGGTTTTCCATTTCAGCCGACAAATTAAATAGAGATAATTCCAGCCTTTCTACATCCAGTTTTTCTACAAAGCCATTTTCATAAAGCGCATTGGTTTCGTATAAAGTCTTTTGAAGATTATCAATATTGTTTTCCAGCGTTTTCTTTGTTTCATCAATAATAAGCGTGGCGACATAAGCTTCACGTACATTATTACGAATACCAATTTCGGTAGTAGCGACCCGACTATTGACGAGGGTTTTTAATTGTCTGGCAGCTTTCAAACCAGTCAGATAAGTTCGGTCAAAAAGCAGGACACTCAAATCTACCTGCCCTGATAATGTGTTTTTTACGCCTGTCGTGAACTCCGAATAGCGCAATTCTCCCGGAAGGTCTTCAATCTCTGCGGTATTCCAGGGCGGAGGAAGTTGTGACTGATCGAAGCCAGGGAAAGCAGTATTGTCAATAATACTTCTGGGAACCTGCAGGTAGCGTGTAAGTCCTAATTGTCCGTTAAGCTGCGGGAAGCCCACTGCGGCAGTCTCTTTTATCTGAAAATCTGCATCTACCAGATCCAGCGCTACATCACGCATAGCTGTACTGTTGCGTATACCATATTCCATGGCTTCTTCCAGGGTGAATGGTTGTTGGGCTACTGCTAATTGACTCAGCAAAAGCAGCAGGAACAAAAAGTTATATTGAATCTTCATCATTAAATGTCTCTTTTACTTTAAATGTTTTTCGAGAATTTCTAAACCTTTTGGGGAGGCAACACCACGTATATGATACATCACATGCACTGTGTGTAATTCAGAAGTTTTATATTCGGAATAAGGAAATACATCGTTATTCAGGATAAGTCTTGCTTTACCTATAAATAATTTTGCTATGATGTCTGGGCGAAAATCATTTCGATAAACGCCGGTTTCCATACCTTTTTCGAGGTTATTTTTTATGCTATGAAATATGAATTGATTGACATAAAGCTCTAAGGTTTGCCAGGCTTTCGCATAATACTTTTGAAGATCATAGATGGCTGCCGGGTTTACTTTTTTTAGGGTTTGATTGACATGTGCTGCAATGCCCATCATTTCTTCAATAGCATCGGAGCTAGTTGCTTTTTGTTGGGTAATGAAGTCTTTTTCTTCTTCGATCATAAAGGCAACACAATTGAGTATCAGGTCGAGTTTATTGTCAAAGTACTGATACAAAGTCTTTTTGGAGATACCCAATTCTCTAGATATATCATCCATCGTTACACTCTTAAAACCGTAACGGATAAATATATCCTTCGCCTTATCGGCGATCTGTCTAACTTTATTATTTTGATTGTCTGCTGTCATAATTTCTAAGCGGGGGCAAATATATGTGCTTAAAACGATGGAAACAAAAAAAAGTTTAAAAGTTTCCTCGGTTTTTTAAAGCTTAACAATTTCTTATTATTGAGTGTTTAGTTACAATACTTCGTATTGGGTTTTTGTTCCCCCTCCGAAGAGGGATAATGAGCTGACAAACAATCAAATATCCCCCTTTGGAGGCGATGAAGGAGGTGGACAACTGAGTAAAACTGTGCAATTTGTTACACACACATCTGGATATGGAAAAAAAGAATTAATATTGTGGATATGAAAAAGATAATTATTTTTTGCCTCATAGCTGGCTTTGTATACGCCTGTGGCGGACAGGAACAAAGCAGCAGTTCCAAGAGCAAAAGCAGTGCTGCAACAAAGAAAAGTGCGGAACTGGGTAAAAGCGTTTATAAGACATATTGTCTTCAATGCCATGGTGCAAAAGGCAATTTGAGATTAAATGGTGCTTCTGATCTCACGATCTCCGAACTCTCTCTTATTGATCGTATTGAGGTTATTAGTAATGGTAGGAATACAATGCTTCCTTATAAAAACACCTTGAATGATAAGCAAATTGCCGCAGTATCCAGGTATCTTGAGACTTTAATTGAAAAATAGTTTTTCTAAAATTAAATGAGTCAAAAAACATATAAAGTCATCGGTTTGATGTCGGGTAGTTCATTGGACGGGCTGGATATTGCTTATTGCGAATTTCAAGTAGATAAAAAAGCCATTACAGACTGGAAATTACTAGAGGCTACTACAGCGAATTATCCCGAAAAATGGACCGCTCGTTTACAGCATTTGCCAGAACAGAATGCTCGTACACTAGCCCGTACCAATGTCTATTTTAGCCGTTTTATGGCGGATCTGGTTAATGATTTTATACAAGAACATAAAATACAGCCTGACCTCATTGCTTCTCATGGTCATACTATTTTCCATGAACCAGACCGCCTGATGACTCTGCAAATTGGAGATGGTGCAACACTGGCTGCATTGACAGGTATTTCGGTAGCCAGCGATTTCAGAACACAGGATATTGCGCTGGAAGGAGAGGGGACACCTATTGCTCCGGCTGCTGATCGTTTCTTGTTTCCTGGTTACGATTTTTATTTAAATATTGGCGGTATTGCCAATGTTACCTGTAATGCGAATGGTAGATATATTGCCTTTGATACTTCCCCGGCAAATCAAATACTCAATATGCTGGCAGCAGAACTAGGCTTGCCATACGATAAAGATGGACAAATTGCCCGTTCCGGTAAACTGAATATTGAGTTGATAGATCAATTGGAGCAATTCGCTTATTTTCAGCAGGATTATCCGAAATCGCTGGATAATAACTGGATTCGGGAACATGTTTTACCGACCTTCGCCATTGCAGAATCACCCGTTGCTGACTTGTTACATACAGCAGTACATTTTATTAGTAAACACATTGGCGAAAGCCTTAAAAATATTATCCGAAAGGAACATTTACATAAAGACAAATATACGATGTTGGTCACTGGTGGCGGTGGTTTTAATACTTACCTGATGGAATGTATTCAAACAGACTGCCAGGCTGTGAATACTGAGATTATATTGCCCGAAAGGGATATTATTGACTATAAAGAGGCTATTCTGATGGCTTTGATGGGCGTATTACGTGTAGAGCATATACCGAATTGTTTCAGCTCAGTGACGGGAGCAAAGCGAGATAGCATTGGTGGAGCATTATATAGTGGAACGGCGAATACCTGAAGAAATCGTTTTGGCTATACTTAGTGATTTTGAAGACGAACCATCAGAGGAGATCATACGTTCTATTATTCATCGGCTGAAAGCTGTTATCATTAATGAAAGCAGATTAAGAAAATACATCAGCCAATTGCAAGTTTTCTCGCAATTACGTAAATTGGATGAGGAAACGGATAAAATATACAATAATATGCCTTTAACAATAAATTTAGAAGAAAACGCAGGTTTTAAGCGTGTATATAATAAAGGACTTCTTCAGGGATTTCAAGAAGGTAAACTAGAGGGTAAGCTGGAAGGTAAACTAGAAGGTAAACTAGAGGGTAAGCAAGAGGGCAAACTAGAAGGTAAACTAGAAGCTTATACAATAGTCGTTAAAGAAATGTTGAAAAATAATATAGCAG
>JAHDFX010000155.1:9300-15686 GCA_020627965.1 Saprospiraceae bacterium
AAGAAGGTAAACTAGAGGGTAAGCTGGAAGGTAAACTAGAAGGTAAACTAGAGGGCAAACTAGAAGCTTATGCAATAGTCGTTAAAGAAATGTTGAAAAACAATATAGCAGTGGAAGAAATTGCTAAATATACCAATTTGAGTATTGATGCAGTTGAACAAATCAGGAAAGAGCTAGAATCTTAATTACAGCAACATATTTTAACCTAAAAAACATTACCATTTATTTGCGTTCACACCAAAATCAAACGCTTCTCCTTTCAACAAATCATAATAAAGTTTAATCATTTAGTATTTTTGTCAGTAGAAATTTATTTTCAATAAATTGTGTTGAAGTGCGCCTTGTGTTGAAGTGTAAAAGTAATAAAACACATAAACACATCAACACATAAACACATCAGATCATGGCAACAACATTTGTAACTGGCGGGACAGGCTTTCTGGGGTCCTATATTCTACGTTACCTGCTCAGCAATGGAGAGCAGGTAAGGGCATTGAAACGCAGTAGCAGTCGTATGGACTTAGTAGCAGATATTGCGGATAAAATTGAATGGGTAGAGGGCGACATACTAGATGTCGTGGCATTGGAAGATGCCATGAAAGGAATAAAGCGGGTATATCATTCGGCGGCAGTAGTATCCTTTAATCCTAAGGAAAAAGACTGGATGTTTAAAGTCAATATAGAAGGGACGGCGAATGTGGTCAATCTGGCATTGGAGCAGGGAGTGAAGAAACTATTATTTGTCAGTAGTATTTCGGCATTGGGTCGGGATATGAATGTTCAGCATATGGACGAGACGGCAAAGTGGGTAGAAAGCCCCATTAATTCGCAATATTCGATCAGTAAATTCAAAGCAGAATGTGAGGTCTGGCGAGGCATAGAAGAAGGACTGACTGCTGCCATTGTGAACCCGACAATTATTGTGGGCAGTGGATATTGGAACAACAGCTCTACGGCGCTTTTCAGCACAATAGCCAATGGCTTGAAATTTTATCCGAAAGGAGGTACTGGTTTTGTGGATGTGAGAGATGTAGCGAGGGCTTCCATAGGGCTAATGAATAGCGATATTTCCGGTGAACGGTATATTGTAAGCGGAGAAGACCTTAAATGGAAGGGGTTTTTTGATACTATGGCAAAATACTTAAATGTACCTGCGCCAAGTCGTGAGATTACGGGGTGGCAGCGTGAGTTTTTCTGGCGTGTTGAATGGCTGCGTTCTCGTCTTACGGGCGGTTCGCCACTGGTTACTCGTGAAACGGTTCGCCTATCGGCACATCATTTTTTTTATGACCATTCAAAACTTAAAAAAGCCCTGAATTTTGAGTTCACACCTATAGAGCAAAGTTTACGAGAATCTTGTGAACAGTATTTACTAAGTAAAGAAAAAGGCCTGGATTTTGCTATTCTAACTAATATATGAACAGGAAAAAGTTTATCAAGACAGGTATGTTAAGTGCCTTTGCAGTTTCTGCTTTTGGTTTTGTATCCAAAAAAGGAGACGAATTTGAAGGCGATTGTGAAACGACCAATGACATTCTCGGACCATTTTATCGTCCTGATGCACCAGTGCGTTATGATTTGACGGAAGGAAAAAAGGGGAGTGTGGTAGAGCTAAAAGGACAGGTATACGGTTCTGATTGCACAACACCGCTTAAAAATGCCTTAGTCGAGATATGGCAATGCGATACAGAAGGGCGTTATGATAATGAATCCAAAGCATTTCAGTTGAGAGCAAGATGGTTTACAGATGCAGAAGGAAAGTATGCTTTCAAAACGGTTTTGCCAGGTAAATACCTGAATGGCAGATTATACCGTCCTGCGCATATTCATTTTCGGGTTACAGCACCGGGAAGTAAAGAACTGATTTCTCAAATATATTTTGAAGGTGATCCGCATATTGATGAAGACCCCTGGGCATCTAAAAAAGAGGCTCAACATCGTATACTGCCCATCTCGCTCGAAGATACAAAAGGCAATCTGGCAGTGAATTTTGATATTTATCTGCGTGAAGCTTAAAAATAGTAAGTGGGTGGACGTAACTAAGCGACACTTTAATTAAGGTTAAATAGCTGATAATCAATTATATAAAACCTGACTCCTGACCCCTCAATTCTGCCCCCTCACTTAAAGCTTAAATTAAATGGACAGTCTTTATTCTAGTCTGGCAGAGGTATATGAAGCCATGTACGCTACATTTATTGATTACAGAGAAGAATACGAGTTTTATAGCAGTATCATCAGAAAATATAACAAGAAAAGTGTTTTAGAAATAGGATGTGGAACGGGAAATCTGACCAAACACTTTGACGAAAATGGATTTGAGTATTACGGGCTCGACCTGAATCAGGAAATGCTGGACATTGCCAGAAAGAAAAACCCGGAAGGCATATACATACAGGGCGATATGCGTTCTTTTGAATTAGCCCAGGCATTGGAAAGCGCCATTATCACAGCAAGAACGATCAGTTATCTGATTAGCAATGAAGATGTGAACGCTACCTTTAAAAATATTCATAATAACCTTAAAAAAGACGGAATACTGAGCTTCGACTTTATTGATGCGAATAGATTTATATTGGAAATGCGGGGTGGAAAAGAAGTAGAACACAGCGCCAGTCATAACCGTGTGGACTATGTACGAAAAAGCAAATGGACACCAAACCTAAAAAATGGAATGGACTGCACATGGGCGTCGGTCTATTACAAACGAGAAGGACAGCAATTAGTGGAAATCGGGAAAAACCATGCCCTGGTTCGTACTTTTACCTGCAATGAAATTGAACTGTTCCTGCAAATCAATGATTTTGAAGTTAAAGACATTATTGAAAGACCGTCTTATGCTTTTCCTACCTACGTTGTTATTGCTCAAAAAAAAGAAACATGAGTCATTCCGAATTTTGGTCAAAATAGAAATTATAAGAGGTCGATGGTCGATGGTTTCCGATAATTGATCGGAATCGATGGTCGATGGTCGATGGTCGAGCGCCAAAGGCGCTCTAAATTTCTATGGACTATGGACTATGGACTATGGACTATGGACTATGGACTATGGACTATGGACTATCAACCATCGACTATAGACTATAGACTATTTTCACCAACCAGCTCTTCTACCTGATTCGGATCATAATTAGGATTAGCTACATTTACAAAAAGCCCACCCACATTTTTTGCTTTCAGGTTGTCCAGCAAAGCATGATACTTATTGTCTTTTAACTTATCCTGGCGAATAGTTCCCTGCTTCTTGATAATGTTCTTTTCCCAGGCATAACAAATTTGTTTTCGACTTTTAAAAGCATCTGACTGGCTTAGTTGAGTAAGTAATGTACTTAATTTAGACCTCGAGTAAGCTTTTAAAGAACGATTTACAGATATATTATTGGCTGTCCCTCCATCATTATTGATGACATCGATCAAATTTGTTACACTACCTGCTCTGACAATCAGATAATCATCACCGCCGCCGCCAAGTAGATTGATAGCCTCCTGATGGGTATTATAAATTTTAGCATAGGTTTCTAATTCTAAAAGCACCAGAAAAATTCCTTCCTGTTCTACTGTTTTTGCACTACAGAAAAAATGATTGTTCTGGTCTATTACTGCTTCAACATTATCCTGCTTAACAGTTAAGTTGATTTCAATATTTTCACTATAAAGGTAGGAGCGAACGACCATTTGAATCTGATATTCTGGTGTTCCTTCCACCATTCCGACTACAGTAGAATGGTTGGCTATTGCTTTTGGAACATCTATTTCCTGTGAATTAACCCAACAACAATCATCAAGGTTTATTTGAGTAATTTCGGGTGTGAGATCAGTGTCATTCTTAATGGATATGATACAAGATTTCATAAAAAAAAAATTAAAGTGATAAAATTTGCGCCTTTCAGGCAATGGATAAAATTGCAGGCAAGCGCTTAAATACAAGACAAATATGAGTCTTTCAACAGAATGAGTTTGAGAGAAGGGTATAACTGGAATGAAATCGGTGACAGGTGGGGAATATGTGGTTATAGGTGAGTCGTCGGCAGTATATAAAAAGCCCTACTCGCTTTATAGAAAGCAAGTAGGGCGGTATGAAGAGGGAGTGTTAAGTGGGTGGACGTAACTAAGCGACACTTTAATTAAGGTTAAATAACTGATAATCAATTGTATAAAACCTGACTCCTGACCCCTCAATTCTGCCCTTTCACTTAAATAAAAATATTTATGCCTTATTCAGCATCTTCGTTATTGTCTTCTGTATTACCATCATTCCGACGATTAGTATTGCCAGCCGGGAAAAACTGTCTTAATTCTTTCACCTTAACGGCGTAGCCCGGAGCCTCCATACCATTCTTGAATTTGGCATATTCGTAATCTTTCAGGGCATCTTTGTAATTGTCGTAATCGTGCAGTATTTTGGCACTAGTCAAACCATTATACAAGCGATCTATACGTCCGACCATGCCATCCAGAAAATCACGTGAATGGTAATCAGCATCGAATTCCTGCCAGTCTATATCCGGGCATTTGAGATCTGCCTGCGTATCTGCCAGTTGCTTGACTTTGTTGATAATTAATTTGTTCTGCTCATTCACACTACCGAACTGCTTACGCTCTTCCTGGGTCAGGTTGGCCAGTTTGCCGGCAAAAGCGGTTTCCAGTTGTGTTAATGTGTTTTCGATCATAGTCTTTTCCTGTTCGGAAAAGTGTCGATTGTTAAAATTTTCAAAGGGCATAGTGTCCTTTATTTAATGAGTTAAAAATTATGATGTATCCGGAGTACTTCTGTGGTTAAAGTATTGAGGTCAGTACATCATGTTGACGCTGCAAATATGAGTTATAGATTTTTTAAAAACAAATATGGTTTTGTAAATTTCACTTTTGATGTGTGTTTTATTTTTGAAAATATTACATTGGGGGGGTGGTGATTGGTGAGTGGTTGAGTGGTGAGTGGTGAAGTGGTGAGTGGTGAAGTGGTGAGTGGTGAAGTGGTGAAGTGGTGAGTGGTGAGTGGTGAGTGGTGAAGTGGTGAGTGGTGAGTGGTGAGTGGTGAAGTGGTGAAGTGGTGAAGTGGTGAAGTGGTGAGTGGTGAGTGGTGAAGTGGTGAAGTGGTGAAGTGGTGAAGTGGTGAAGTGGTGAGTGGTGAGTGGTGAGTGGTGAGTGGTTGAGTGGTGAAGTGGTGAGTGGTTGAGTGGTGAGTGGTTGAGTGGTGAGTGGGACTTGCCAAATAGAACAATGGGGAGGACAACTGAGCAAAAATGTGGGGAGTATTCAGAAAAGTGTGTCATTCGGTCTTTTAGTTTTTCAGTATTCCACTTCCTGCCTCCGAAGGGGGGTATTCGTCTGTTTAACAGTTTGTTGTCCCCCTTTGGAGGGGGTGCAGGGGGTGGACGTCTGAAGAATTTGAGTAAAACTGACACAGAATTTTGAACACTCCCGCCACCTATTATGGTAAATATCGAAGATATACGATATTTCGCCCTTTCAGGGCTTTTTTAAAGCCACTCCACACTCCGTCGGATAGGTTCTGAAACCTTATGATATAGGTCGGCAATGTATATGGCATACGTTGAAAATGTATATAGTATACATTCAGGGCGTATATTGCATACGTCAGTAATGTATATGGCATAGGTTCTAAACGTATATCATATACGCCAGCAACGTATATAGTATAGGTGGAAAACGTATATCATATACGTTAAAGAGTCCGGCATACCTCTCCGGGACGTATATCATATACGTTTAGAGCGTATATCATATACATCGGCGACGTACTCTTTATACGTCGAAAATGTATACCATATAGGTTGAAGACGTATGGCATATACATAAAGAACGTATATCATATAGGTGTGTAACGTATACCATATACGCTGGCAACGTATAGCATATGTCTTCAGGACCTGTCTCAGGGCTTTAAGGACGTACTACCCATAGGTAATTTATGATAAATAATATACAAATATCTATTTTTTTTCTGTGTTTATTTTTGGATTTCTTACATTTTGATAGGGCTAAATCTGATGGTGTGGTGTAGGAAAATGCTTCAAATTTTTAAAAAGAAAAGGTCATGCTGGACTCGAAGTGGGATTTGATTCAGTGGTATTGATTATAAATTATAGATAATTCTGCCTGATTACTTACCTTTATAAAAGAAACGGGACGCACGGTGTCCCGAATTATCACCTCCACAAAAAATAAATTCAAATAAATGCCAACACTGCATTGGATAGGAAAGGAAAAAGTAGTTAATCACCATCAGGATGTACCCTTTAGAGTTTTAGAACATCAGTATGGTTTTTCTGGTGAACAAGGAGAACAAAAAGAAACTACCCATTCTGGCAATAAAATCATACATGGTGATAACCTGGAAGCCCTAAAATCACTCCTACCTGAAT
>JAHDFX010000156.1 GCA_020627965.1 Saprospiraceae bacterium
GGATTTTGCTTACATGCAGATCGTCATGGGCTATTTACTCGGTTATTTGGTGATCGGAACGATCTTGCTCCCTTTGTATTATCGACTTCAATTGACCTCTATTTATACGTATTTACAAGATCGCTTTGGGGACATGTCTTACAAGACGGGGGCTGGCTTTTTCTTGCTTTCCCGTACTATTGGAGCTTCTTTTCGACTATTTTTGGTTGCCATGGTTTTCCAGTTTATCTTCGACATGATGCCAGGTTTTCATGTGCCCTTTTGGCTGACGGTTTTCGTTACTATTGTCCTGATTTGGGTGTATACCTTTCGGGGAGGGATGAATACAATCGTATGGACGGATACCTTACAAACATTTTGTATGCTTACAGCCGTTATATTGACGATTGGTGCTATAGCTAATGCCCTGGGAGTAGGTTGGGGAGGAGTGATCGGTACGATTCGGGAAAGTGAATATTCCCAAATGTTTTTCTTTGAAGGTGGCTGGAATGATAAAAATAATTTTTTCAAACAGTTCTTGTCAGGAGCTTCCATTGCCATTGTGATGACAGGTTTGGATCAGGATATGATGCAGAAAAATCTGACATGTAGAACCTTGGGCGATGCGCAGAAAAATATGTTCTGGTTTAGTATTGTACTGTTTTTTGCCAATTTGCTTTTTCTGGGGATGGGAGCTTTATTGTATATTTATGCCAATGCTAAAGGTATTGAAATGCCAGAGCGCTCAGACCAATTATTCCCTATGATCGCTTTACAATACTTATCCCCAACTATTGGGATTGTATTTATTTTAGGCTTGATCGCTGCTGCCTATTCGAGCGCTGATTCAGCTCTAACTTCACTGACCACTTCTTTCTGTGTGGATTTTCTGGGTTTCGAAGAAGAAGGACATCATAGAACGGAAGAAGAGCAGAAAAGAACACGATTTATTGTTCACTTAGGGTTTTCTTTCCTATTGTTCCTGGTGATCATTGCATTTTGGTATATTAATGATGATTCGGTCATCAATGGCTTATTCCGAATAGCTGGATATACTTATGGCCCGCTGCTCGGCTTGTATACTTTCGGGCTATTTACCAAATTGAAAATAAAAGATAAATGGGCAATCGTTGTATGTTTGTTGGCACCGATACTGACTTACATAATTAATGCTAATTCCGAATGGCTGCTAAATGGCTATAAGTTTGGTTTTGAATTGCTGATTCTGAATGGCTTACTGACTTTTATCGGTTTGCTGATTATTTCTAAGCGATAAATGACCTCACCCCAGCCCTCTCCTGAGACATGAGACATCCCGAATTTTGGTCAAAATAGAAATTATAAGAGGTCGATGGTCGATAGCTGTCTTTTAGTTTTAAAATCATCCAGTTTTTCATTTTGCATCTCAAAATGCGTACATAATTTGGTAAACTGGAGTACTTTTTACTTCAACTATGGACTATCGACCATCGACTATGGACCTTTCTTACCACTTTCAAATTCGGGATGACTTATGTTTTAGGAGAGGTTAGGTGAGGTCACTTCCCAATATCCAATATCTTGATCTCCACTCTTTGATTTCGTCGCCTTCCCTGTACGGTTTTATTAGAGGCAATAGGCAGTGTTTTGCCATAGCCCTTATAAGAAAGCTGTTTTTCTGAAATACCTTTTTTGTAAAGATATTCAGCTACGTTTTTAGCACGTGCAGTAGACAATCTGTTGCAATATTCATCTGAAGGAATACTATTGGTATGTCCGCCAATTTCTACTACTACATTATTATGCTGTCTTAAAAACTGATAAACTTCGTTCAATACAGCATGAGAAGCATCAGAAATAACAGCAGAATCTGCTTTGAAATATAATTCATTGACCTGTAAAGTCTGACCAATTTCCAGGGCGGCTACTTCTTTCAATTCAGGAATAACAGGTTCTTTTTGTATGGTAACTTGCTTGGTGGTTTTACAGCCAGAGGCATCCGTCACAGTAATAGTGTGAATACCTGCTGCCAGGCGTCTTACGACTGGTTCTTTACTCTCATTTGCCCATAGATACTGATAAGGAGCTGTGCCGCCGGAAGCCTGTACACGGGCACGACCATCTTTTCTGCCTTTTTCACTGATACGTACAGCTTCTTCTACACTGACTTCCAGGGCAGTTGGTTCTTTTAACATCACTTCAGCTATTTTCGTAAGCCCTTTGTCATCAACGACGGTTACAGTATAAGTACCAGCCTTCAAACCTGAAGGATTAGAGCCTTCCAGCTTCGGATCACTCCAGTTGAAATTGTATGGAGGTGCTCCGCCTTGTGCCGTTACACGAACTGCTCCACCAGCCTGCCCAGCACAATTGATTTCTTGGTCAACAAAACATAAAGCTGATAACTCTCCACTCACTTCTTCAGTAAATTCTACCCTGAAAAGTCCATCTGTTTCTGTGCCTATCCAGAGAAAACCGTCTTTATCAACGGCTATGCAGGAAGATGTTTTGGTCGCAAAACCATACCTTTCATCAATTTTTTTCGACTTATTTTTATAAGGATTGTATTTCACCAATGCTTCAGAAACCAGATATATTGTACCCTGTCCGTCAAAAGCAACATCCTGAACAGTTTCGGTGCGCAGTCTGCCGTCTAGGTCGACGGGGAACCAGCGATTGTTCCTGTCAATATTCCAGAGGGTTTCCTGACTTAAAGCCCATACGCCAGCTTTAGATTGGTTGAGCCTGTAAAAACGGGTAGCCCGTTCATAATTTTTCCAGTTATTATCTTTAACCCGGTATAAGCCTTTATCGGTTGCTATCCATTTTGCGCCACTATTGAAGAGGATATCATTGACTTGATTTGTCAGCAATTTAGTATTGCCTACATGATAATGCTCAATGATTCTTTTGTCGAAAGGATCAATAACATAGATACCATCGTCTGTACCTACCCATAATTCGCCTTGTATTTTTTCTATACAATTGATACGTGGATTATCACCTGATTTTTCCAGTAGATTGACTTTGTCACTAGATTTTGCGGTTATGATAGCTCCATTTCGCAAAGCCACCCAGTCTTTCCCGACACCACCTCTAGTCGAATTTGTCACTCCTGAGCTTTGATTGACAGCATTACCAGATTTAAGATTGTTCACTCGATATAATCCTTTATCTGTACCAACCCATTTGGAATTGTCATCATCTACAAAAATACAGTTGATTGCTAGTCCGCCAGGGATGGCTGATACTGCTTCTATATTGATAACTTCTTGAATAGTATTTCGGGGCTTCTGTGCAGATATGCTTGTCGCAATGAGTGTAAAAGCCACTAGCAGGCAGGCTATGTTGATTTTCATACAGTAATGTTTTCTGTTTATTAGACTTGAACGGCAAAGTTAAAAAACTTGTTGCACAAAGGGCAGTTATAAATTCTTTAACATCTCTCGTCTCTCTGTATCGCTTGCGATAAGGTCTCGCTTCTAGGAGTCCGTAGGGCGGTCTGTAAAAACAAAAAAGGCTGCTTCGTAAGAAGCAACCTTTTTTTAGCCTTTTAATAAAAATACCAGAATTTCAAATAGCTGAGTTTCTGTTATCGTCTTTTTTGGGATTTTGTACATTATTAGGGTAAATGAGTAAATAATGTATGTTGTGCAATGTTTCTGATACAAGTATACGCCAGTAGGTACAGGAGGATATGATATATTTGGTCGGTGTTGTGACAGGGTAATGTGTAGTGTGTTGGTTGTTATTTAATTAGGAGGTATTTTGAGGTTTTCATATTTCGTACCTACGGCACGATTTTAAAGATTAAGAAATGCTACGTCTACCAATATGTCGTCCCTAGCGGGACAGTGCATATTGAAGTCGATTAGATTTTGAAGGATTTAGAAATTACATTTTCAGAACAGCAGTCTCGTACCCGATAGGGATCGGGAGACAAAATATAGTTACCAAAAAAACCTTTTGAATACTGGAGAATAAAGTCTAATTTAAAGGTTGGCTATTTCTACTATCAATCGGCACAAAATAATCCTTCTTATCCTCCAATACCGGAAATTGGCTATTCAAATATTTATTCGATAAAACACGAAAAGAATTGACTGGAGATATATCACGATACAAATTATGATAATCACCATCAGGGAAATACATGGCAGATAAAATAGAAAAATGCTCTTCCAGCTCTATAGATTTGATGCGAGAGCCATGATCGCCCTGAATAACGATAACAGGTGGAGTAGGGGAGTGTTTGAAAATATGCTCCAACATATCCAATAACTGTTTTTCTGTGTGTTTGAGCTGACCTAAATACAGCTCTTTTTCAGGCTTATTCCAATAGCCGTTCGGATTCAATTTGCCAGCAGCATTATAATAATAAGGACCATGCGGAGAGAAAATATGTGCATAGACAAAACGAGGCTGTGTACTTTTCTCAAGCGGAATCGACTTTAATTTACGAATGACTTCTTCATTGGTTTCGTAGGTTTTAGGTTCGGTGGCATCGAAGTACATGCGACCGGGAAGCGTCATTTCAGCCATATAGCGCCAGGTTTGTGCAGCATCAGGAATACGAAAAACGTGGAAACTACGAGACTGATTGTCCATATCAAAAGGCGAAATATTAATCCATTCATAACCTGCCTGTTTGAACAAATTCATCGTGCTATTGTGCTGAATGCCTTTTCGGTACAATGCCATAGTCATCAGCTTTCGTTTGGTTACTTCAGTATAAAATGGGATATACTCCATATTGAAAGTAGACAACATGCATTGAGGTGTGAAATCGTAATTGCTATGTGCAGCATCGGCAAGGAAGAAGTTTTGCTGATGGAAATAATTTAGCAGGCTGTCACTGTCGTATTGCCAATATTTTTGAAGACTGGCCGGACTGGTATAGCCATCCAATAAAATATAATAAACATCAGGTAAATCGCTGGCTGCTTTTCTAGGTATTTCTTTTTCTTTGGTAAATTGCTGACTGATCGGCTGGTACCATTTTTTGTCTTTTTGATAAGTTTGTACAACATTAAATATTTCAAAAGCGAATAAGATTAAAAAGAGCGTATTCAGGTAAGTGTTCAGGGTGGAAAAAGTGGCTTTACTTCTTTTTAATACAATAAAGATCAGCAAAATAGTCAGGAGGAATAAAGGCATCAAATAACGATGTCGAAGCATATCCTGTGCCATATTATAAACAGGAGAATAAAACAATAACAACAACAAGGTCAATGTACAGCCGACACCTGCCCGGACGGGATGATTGAGTAGCCATTTATATACTAAAAAGCCCAAACCAGCTAAGAGTAAACCAACTCCCCAGGCAACTAGTCCTTTGGGTACATCAAAAAACCAGGAGGTTTGTTTCCAGCAATACATGACAAAGAAACTGACCAGCAGGAAAGGGTGCAGGACTTTGCTTTGGAATAGACTTGTCAGTCGACTGATCATGAATGTTTGAGCAAGTAAAGGATACGATCGGTCTCACCGACCTGCGTTTTCTTTTGAATAGAAAAATATTGGCTAAAAGCCTGTTCAAAACCCTCTACGGTATAATTAGGGAAAATATCTTGACGGGTAGCTAGTAAGGTTTGTACTCTGGGGTCAGATTTTGGTACAAATTCGATGATGAGCTGCTTACATAAGCCGGCGAAGAAATCAGCCAGTTTATCGAGTGGCAGATTATTCGAGATTGCCAGATGATGGATCAATGCCAAAGCCATTACAGTATCGGGTCGCTTTCGTTGAAAAATGCTGTCTCGTTCTTCATTGTTCCAGCCTATAGCTGGGCTAGGGTTGGTGAGGTCGAGTTGCAAGGGGAGAATATTTTGTTCCTTATTTTGGCGGACTTGTTGGTAATTATAATCTACTGCCAGATGGTCAATATCAAAGGAGACCGTATAGGCTTTCTCCGCGGCAATGCGACTAAATGTACCATCATTTGCTCCCAGATCCCAGACTGATTTTGATTGTATATCTGATAAAAACTGACGAACCAGTTCTTGTTTTTCATTTAAATATGCCTGACTAAGAATGGTTTCTTCATAATATTTACCCCATTCTGTCCGGCTAGTTTTTAGTTGCAGTTTTTTAATGCCTTTTTCCAGGCTTTGCAATAAACCCATGAAAGCCGCATGGCTAAATTTTCCTGTTGTGTTGGCTTTTTTACCTGTGTTGGCATGTTTGCGCTGACTGCCTGCATGTAAGTGAATATGCAAAAACAAAGGCATTCGGAAACGACTCTTAAAAGGCAATAAACTACTGGCAATATCCAGTGGAATTCCATCAATATGCTGACGCATCATGCCACCCATTTGTGGGTGATGATAAGCCATCAAAGCTAGTGGAGCCAGAAAATGCCGACAAAACTGACCATAAGCTATCCAGGGCTGACCAGTTTCGTATTTTTCAAAAGAAAGTGTGTCTATGAAAACAGCCTTACCTTTATGGAATTGTACATTATAAGCACTGGCATCTTTCAGTGTCATGCCTTTTCCCAAAGCGATTTTTTGAATGGCTAATGTTCGCAAAGCAGCGTCTTTGTATTGGCTGAAAGACCATTCATAAGGATAAGAAATAAAAGGGATGAGACTAGGTTTTAAAAGTCGATATTGTTGGGGGAAAGCGGACTGGTCGAAGTCAATTTCTCCATGTGGAATAAGTAGCTCTTTTGCTGTCAGGGCTTCATATAAACCGGATTGCATTAGCATATCGTAATGTTCCTGATAAGACTTATGCACACTACGGAACAATTGCCCATCTTTTTGGAACATGAAGCCACTAGGGTCTCTAAAAGAACTACTGAGCGGTTTCATCGCTGACATCTTCTTCTTGCGTACTTTTACCCATGAGTCTCATAAACCAGTCTTTTACTGTGTCTCTTGCTAATTTGAAATAGAAAGCCACGGCCAGAAAACCGGCAATCAGCATTTGCACAATAAAGCTGCCCGTTCCCGGGTCCAGGTATAATAATATGGTATAGTCGAACATATTCAGTATCTGTTGAGTAGGCAAAGATACTGTTTTTGTGTGTTATTGTGTTATTGATTTTGTGTTGATGTACACCCTATCAGAGGGAATTTTAAGTATTGATTGTCAATCCACTTTATCTAACAATGATCCTTTGAGTATTTATATTATCACCAGACTCTGATTTAACAAAATATAAACCACTTCCAAAAGGGGTAAAATCTATAGTATAATCATATTCCCCGGGAGTTAATTCCTGATCTAGAATCGACATAATTTCTTGACCAAGTATATTAATGACCGAAATCTTGATTCGTTTAACTTCCTCTAAGACGATTGAAATGGTAGTAAAAGATGTAGTAGGATTCGGAAAGACCTCTAAAGACTCGTATGAATGACTTTCAGTGGTCGAGCTTACAACAGGGTATGTTAAGAAACTGCTATTAATATAGGTGCCTTGCCCACCTACTATCCTACGAGTCAGAGTTAATAAAGGATGGTGGAACCCCGCCTTAAACCATATATACGTGTCAACTTCCTGAAACAAAGAGCTACTTCCAGTGTTTGCCTGGAATTCCGTTATAGACTCTTCATCAATTTTAAACCGAAGTACATTTTTAATAGTATCATTTTGAAGGATCAAATCGCCATATGCATCAACTTCTGAATAGACAAAGCCTTCTACATCAAAATAGGCATTATTCTCTACCCACGAACCTGCATAAGTGTCCGTATTTACATCACCGTATGTTGCTGGCCAAAAAAATAGTTGTTGAGAATTAAAATAAGGTTTAGGTACAAGATTACTCGTCAAGCCAGTATCATAATATCCACTACTATCCACCCGCATCATTCTCCAACTATTGGAGCCTATGGGATAGGCTAAATTAGCATCTGGAAAGTAAGTTGCTAAGCCTGTTGAAGTGGGTGAGACAAACATTATTTGGTTATCATTTAGTAGAGAAATTTCAGAAAAATCCCAGGTGACATTTTCGCCAGCAGGTCCCTCTATCCCCCATTCTAAGTTTGAATTGGCAACTACAATAGTTTCTCCTAACTGAGGATTACCCTCAATAGCTGTAATAACAGGTTGTGCAAATGTTAGGCTGACAGGAAACAATAGTAATAAGATTGTTTGAAGCTTGTATGTAATGTTTTTGGTTTTATTCATGTTGGAGGGCATAATTTATTATTAAGTTTTATAAGCATAAAATTACAAAATAAGATTTATATAGGCAAATTAGTCATTTTTGGATAGCGTAAATTACGCCTAAAAAACAGGTTACATATAATAACTTTGTAGATGATATTTGTCTTTTTCTATGTCAAAACTCTGATCAATAAATTCTTTGGCTCTTCATTGCCATTTTCTTATTTCATATTGTCTGTACACAGTTATTATTAATTAGGTTTAATTACCGTCTTCACCGTTCTCTCATCTCAGTATTGCTATTGCAATGAGGTCTATCAGTAAGTCTAGTGAACGATCTTGCTTCTCGCAGCAAAGCGGTCTTTTCTCTTATAACAAAACCTTAACATCCCATTTGAAATAATTCTATGTCAAGGTCGTTTTTAGTGCGGACAATGGAATGGCAAAGGGGAAAAAAGCCCTCCATTGTAGAGTGTTTCATATGCTCTAGTTTGTAATACAGATTTTGTAACGAGAACAGCGTCTTTTACCGGGGGCGCTGTTTTTTATACAGGACGGTGTAGATAGGAACGATATACTCTGGCAAAACGCAGGATCGTTTCCAGTTGTTCGCCTGTGAAAGTATCACGATAGCAGTTGTAACTCATATAGTTTCGACAATCATCTACATGTCCTAAGCCAAAGAAATGACCTAATTCATGTACAAGAACAGCTCCATCTGCCAATCCTTTATAACTAACAAATACACGATTCATATCGGGTAAATTGGCATATTCCTCAAAATTACTGGCAAGTACAGGAGCATAGCCTTCGAGGTCATTATTACTTCTTACAATATAAAGATTGATCGTGTTTTTGATGTCTTCACTCTCACAGAGGTTACTCTCTTTTTTCTTTGAATGACGAATATCTGATAATATGGCACTGTGTTTTACGAGACGGGAGGATACTACATTGAAATACATCTGACTGGAAAAACCATTGGCTTCATTAACAGAACGCTCAAGATCATTGCTAACTGCCGACATGGAGGGCTTGGTGTGGTTGTAAACAACGTGTACGCTTATATCAAAACTCATGACCTTCTTGTCGTCTATCTTTGTAGAAAATAAGTCCTGAATACTTTGTGAACCTTCTTTATTTGGAGCTTTGGTTACGCAGTTGCGATGGCAGGAAATGCAGCATATAATGGGGATGAATAAAAGAAAGAACAATTTTTTCATAATATATTTATTTACCACTAAAAACATGAGTTATCCCAAACTTTAAAAGTGTTAAAAAATGTCCATAGTCCTCTCAGAATTTCTATTTGACTAAAATTCGGGACGACTCATGTCTTAGTGGTAGTAAATATAGCTACTTTTTATTTATTGACAAGAACACGTCTTGTTAAGATTTGGTCAGCTATTTGACATCTGACGAAGTATACGCCCGAACTCATGCCCGACAGGTCTATATTATATTGACCTCCCTGTGTTTGACCGATGTTATTCGTGTCAATAAGTTTACCCAATGCATCGAAAATATCAATTTGAAGCGACTTAGTCTCGCTCAGCTCAATTTGAAGATTAAATAAGCCTGTACTTGGATTTGGATTAATTTCCAATGTATTAACATAATTTTCAGTTTCCTGAACATCAACTACATCCACTCCACTCAACTCAGGACGAATATGTAGTGCCAATTGAAAACCTATACCTTCCAATGTTGTCCAGGTAGCGCCCATATCAGTAGTTGCCCAACTGGATTCTGATGTATAAATGTTAGGCGTAGTAGATAATGAAAAACTGGTATTTCCAGCCTGTTCAACAGCAAAAACATAGTCACCTACAGGTAAATTGACAATAGCAGGAAAAGAAAGCGTATAATCAACGGGACTTCCTAATGCTCCCGGAGTTGAAATAATCGTTGTATCTGTTGAGGCGATGAGCATATTAGGAGAACCATCAGCGTTGGTAGAATAGATGTGTCCAATAATCGACTCTCCAACTCCGCCTCCAATAGAAGAGGTCTGGATACTACTTACACCTACAGGCAAGGAGAAGTCGAAGTTGTGACCCAATGTTCCTGTACCACCATTGACACCAAGTCCATCTGTATAATTGCCATCATCACGTGCATAAATAGAAGGGTCAAGTGTATAGGTAAAGCTACTTGTTGCTGCGCTATTATTAGCTGGATTGGTGTCAGTTTCAGTTAGATTTACTTGGTAATCAACTGTATAAGTTCCTGCTGTTGGTGTAAATGCATTCATAGGAATGAACGTATTACTAGCCCCTGGCGCCAAAGCACCGAGAGCGGCAGATGTCTCTGTATACACAACACCACCACCATCAGATACGGTGAACGTAACAGAAACATCAGAAGCGTCTGCTGCTCCTATATTTGTTACAGTAGCTTCCAAATTGAACGGAGCTTCTAATCCTGTGGGAACAATTGTATACTCTGAAGGTGTAGCAAACTCTGCTAATAACAAATCGTAATCTGGTGGTGGAATAAAAGTAATATTTACATCATCATAATAAGCCAGTGAAGTACAGCCTGGCCCTTCATCCAAACAAGCACCAAAGAAATTGATACCATTTAACTGATTCAGTCCTGCTCCACCTGAAGCATTGGTATTCAGCATCCAGGCGTGCAGAATAACCCCATTATAATAATACTGGCCAACCATTGTGTTGAAATTGGCTATTACACGATGTTCTACCCAAGCATCATGTACGCCAAGCCCAGGGGTGTCTGTAGGAACTCCGTCTGTTATGACTCGAACAGTTCCTGTATTGTCATCGGAGAAATAGAATTCAGCAGCCCAATCACCAGCAGTATTGGTATAATTATGTTGTAAATTAAAATATGCTCCATTGCCAGCAGGCACATATTGCATAAACGAGATCTCATAAGTACCTGAATTCAGCGTACCCAGTAATGCCACAACATCATCATTAAGCTCAAGAACCATGGAGTTAGAGCCGCTATTGGCAATCGTATCAACGATATCAACTCCAGAACCAGCACCGAACCAGCCTACCCAGTTATTAGGATCCCATTGTGTATCAAATGAGCCGGCAGTATAGCTCTCAAAGTCGTCGCTGGTTAACTGTGCATTCATTATGAATGGTGAGAAAATAATCAGTAGAAGTAGAAGTTTTTTCATAGCTTGCTGTATTTGTTATGTTTTAAAAAGAAATATTTTCAATCAAATATAAAATAAAAAAATGACAATGCTTTGTATTGGATGGTATAGTGTTGTTTGAAGTATTAGGAAAAGCAAAAGCGCATCTTTAAAAAGATGCGCTTTTGATATAAATTGACTTTGGTATTGCCTTATAATTACCGATAAAGGCAAAAATCAATACGAAGTATTGTTAAATAGCGTCGGATAAACTGGAGAAAGTAAAATCCCTGACTTTCAGTGCCGGAATCATATTACCATCTATACGTTGGGCTTTACCGAGCATTTCCAGATTATTCAGCATAATGATTGGACTCTCATTGAAGCGGAAATTTTTGACCGGATATTTGATCTTACCATTTTCAATATAAAAAGTACCATCACGAGTTAATCCTGTATTGAGCAATGTCTGAGGGTCTACGCTACGGATGTACCACAGACGAGTGACAAGAATACCTCTTTTCGTGCTTTTAATCATATCCTCTACAGAAGCATTACCGCCTTCCATAATGACATTGCTGGGGAAAGGAACAGGATCTACACCTTTTTCTTTAGCCCAATAGCGTCCATAGCGAAGATTAGTAATAACTCCGTCTTTTATCCAGTCCATTTTTTTGATAGGCAAACCACTGCCCGACCAGGTAGAACCGGGGACATCAGGGTGGAAAGGATCGGAATAAACATTGACACGTTTATCGACAATTTGTTCGCCGAGTTTGGTACCACCACCTTTTTTCGACATAAAGCTACGTCCTTCATCAGCCGAACGGGCGTTCATATTCCAGAACATTCTTTGTAATAAACCTACTGCGGCTGCGGGTTCCAGAATGACGGTATATTTGCCAGGCTCTACAGCTTTGGCATTACTAGAGCCTTCTGCTTTCTGCATAGCAATTTTTGTAGCAGCTTCTACATCTAACTTGGCAATATCGTTGAAATCACGCGTCACCCAGCCAGAACCTGTAGCATCTTTGGTTCTTACGGTTAGTGTAAAATTGACATTAGTAGCTTTTTCATAGGCAAACAGCCCTGCTGAATTCATCATAGAACTAAAGCCTTGCCCATCTTCAAGGAAACCAGCAGCAACTAAGCCTTTTGATTTACATAATTCAATACTCTTACGAGCCAAAAGGGCACGAAGCTCTGGTGATACATCTGCTGTAGACTGGATAAAAGTCTTAGACTCAGCAAATTTTTGTGGACCAACTGGTTCCATATATTCTGGATTCTCAGGTGATAACTGAGCCAGTTCTTCTGCACGTCGTACTACTTTTTTTAATGAAGCATCATCAAATTCATTGATCGTGGCAGTGCCTGTTTTTTTACCAAAAGCGGCTGTAACGCCTAAAGAGATATTTTCCTCTATACCACTGGTCGTTACTGTATTTCTGGCATAACGAATATTGCCATTGACACCACCATCCAAAGAAACTTCAAGGTGGTCGGCTTTGGAGAAACTCACGACTTTTTCCAGAATTTTGCGAGCTTCTTCTTTATTTAATATAGACATGTGTTGACTTTTAAAATTAATGGATATTAGATTTTACGGGCAGTATTAATAACATTTACCCCATCAAAACGTGTAGTAGAACTACCATGCGAAACGGCACTAATTTGTCCTGGTTGACCTTTCCCGTCAAAGAAAGAACCGAACATTCTGTAATCACTGTCGTCACATATCTTAGAACAGGAATTCCAGAATTCCTGAGTGTTCGACTGATAGGCAACATCATTTAGCATATCGGTAATTTTACCGTCTTTTATTTCATAAAATAAAGTTCCACCAAATTGGAAATTATAGCGTTGTTGGTCGATAGAATAAGAACCTCTACCTGCAATGTAGATGCCTTTTTCAACGTCTTTTATCATATCCTGAACATTATACTTTTCTGTACCAGGTTCAAGAGAAACATTAGGCATACGTTGAAACTGAATAGAACTCCAGCTATCGGCATAACAACAACCATGAGAAGTTTTTTCATTGATGATTTTAGCCTGGTCGCGAATAGCCTGATAATTAACTAAAACACCATCGCGTACCAGATCCCATTGCTTGGTTTTTACACCCTCATCATCATAACCAACAGCTCCGAGGGAACCTACTTGAGTTTTATCTGCAACCAGATTGACAATTTTACTGCCGTATTGGAATGATTTAGTTTCCCATTTGTCTAGCGTAGCAAAGCTAGTTCCGGCATAATTGGCTTCATAACCGAGCACACGATCAAGCTCAAGTGGATGACCTACAGATTCGTGAATAGTTAGTCCAAGATGATTGGGCTCTAAGACAAGGCTGTATTTGCCAGGATCTACCGACTTTGCTTTAGTTAGCATCTCTTTGACTTGTAAAGCAGCTTCTTTAGCATCTTTTACAATATCATAACTGTTTTTGTATAAAGTAACTCCGGCAGGACCTTCTAATTGATCCTTTTTCTTCGGAATCAGATATTCATATCCTAATCCCATTGGAGCACTCATCGACTGGCGAGTTTTGAATTTACCAGCTTTAGGATCAGTACCCGTTACGCTAAAATTCGGCCATACTCTATGTACATCCTGATTGATATAAGAACCTTCAGTGGAGGCAAAGTATTTTTTCTCATTGACAAAGAATAAGGCAGAATTAACAAAGGCTGCTCCTGCATCGGCGGCAGCTTTGTTTGCGTTAAGCAGCAAATCTACTTTTTCAGCTACAGGAACTTCAAAAGCATTTTTTTCAATCGGGGTTTTCCATTCTACTTCACCATGTGCTCTTACGGGAGCAAGAACGACGGGTTCAGTTTGCAGTACAGAGTTGGCCTTAGCAATTTTAACTGCATGTTCGGCAGCTTTAGCAATGCCGTCCTCAGTAACATCACTGGTTGCCGAGAAACCCCATGTGCCATTGGCAATTACACGGACACCTGCTCCATAAGATTCGGTGTTGACGATGTTCTGAACCTTTTGTTCTCTGGTAAATACATATTGATTCATGTAACGCCCGATGCGTACATCAGCATAACTGGCACCAGCTTTTGTAGCGGCGTTTAAAGCAACATTAGCCAACTTTTTGTTGACTGCTGCATCCATTTCTGTACCAGCATAATTGAGTGGTACGGAGTGGCTGTATACAGAAACAGGAACAGCCAATGCTCCTAGCCCCATTCCAGCCACCTTGATAAAATCTCTACGTTTTAAATAGTTTTTCATGGTAGGAAATAATAGTCTTAAACTTGCAAATGAGTAATGTGTTGAGGTAGGATCATTGCTCAAAAACAAACCTAATAATTACGAAATTTGTATGTTATATCACGAAAAGTGTAACATACTTGGATTAGTGAAATTAATCAAAAAAGACAGTCTATCGTCATTTTTAGATATAATTAACAAAACTATAGACCAAGGGGTGCATTTGGAAGTTTTAGTTTTGGTTGTGATGTCAGCGGCTGATAATAAACTCTACACTTTCCGGGCTTAGCCTGAGATAGCTGAGTAAGTCAGATTGAGTAGAAAGCATAACAGGAGCATAATTGGAGTTTTCAAGGTCTACCTGATTAAAATCAACAACAGCCTTGAACTGCGCAGGGTTTACTTTATCATAATCGCTTAGCCCTACTCGACAGGTAGCTTTAATTTTGGAAGGATAAATAGTTAGCAGTAAACTATCTGGCGCATTGATGATTTCAACAGGAAGTGACAGCGTTTTTTCTGTAAATTTTTCTACAGGCATGATTAATTGACTCACTGCTGGTTCAAAGCTTACTTCAGTATTAGTGTGAGGCTGCATACTGACTTTGATGTCAACATTTTCTTTGAGGTTATCTAGTTTGACAGCTTGGGTAGGCCATTCTTTTAAAGAATCTACTATAAATGCTGGCCCATATATTATAATACTGTCGGGATTGAGTAGAGGAACTGCTGCTGCCTGTACCTGGGGAGCGAAGTTAATATCTTTTATCAGAACCAGTGGTACACGTTTACTGGCTTTATTGTCTAATCTTATATTAAGTGCATCCGTAGGATTAAAGGCATTAATATCATAAGGTAATGTTTGCCGAATTCGGGCAGAGATTTGCGCAGGACTTACCGTTTGTACCGAACGATCGGCAAGATTTACAGTGATAGCTGGTTTTATACCCCTTATATAACGAGCAAATAAAGCCCAGCCAGTACCTTCGATATTGGAGGTCAGCCTATGTGGGGCTGGTTCTGCAAATATTTTATTATCTGGCACTTCATA
>JAHDFX010000394.1 GCA_020627965.1 Saprospiraceae bacterium
TGACGGTGGATGCTCTCTACAGTTCAGCGGTCATCTATCCTGACACAGGGGGCAGGTGGCAAAGTTTCTGGCTACAAGGGAAAAATGCCTGGTGTACTGGAAGAAATCATAGTGTCTCTTGAAGTTCAGAAACCAGTTTTTTTACTTGGCGCATTTGGTGGTATTGTTGGTGATGTATGTTCATTATTATTGACTGGGAAAATACCAGAAACATTAACTGAGGATTGGCAGATCAAGCACAACGCAGGATATTCAGAACTGCAAAACTTAGCAGGTTCTCATGGCCATCATTGTGACTACGAAAAAATTACAGATACCATTAGTCAATCAAGTATCCGGAAATTAGCAGCTCAATGTGGACTTGATATACAGGATTATCAACGTTTGATGGAATCCCCATTTATCGATGAATGCGTTTACCTGATAATTAAGGGCCTTAAAGCCAAATACAACTAATCTATCAAAAGATTAAGATTGCAGGTGATCTTATATGGAAAAATCTGAACTTGATGGAATAGATCAGATGAAGGGAGCAATTCCTTTACAGCAATACGAGCAAGCGAATGCCGGAACTGATAAGTTTAAAACAGAAGATGTCACCCATATTCTTTTGGGATTATATGGCGAAGTTGGCAGTATCATGGCAGCTTCCAAAAAATATTGTAGAGAGAAAGAAGCATATCCTGGTTATAAATATGCTGTGGAAGAAGAATTTGGAGATGCGCTATGGTATTTTGCAGCGTTATGCAGACGTCTTGATATTCAATTAGCAGACGTATTTGAATCTGCTGTAGACCAGACAGATAAAATTATAGCTGCGAATGATCAGGAAAATGCTCCTATATGCCAGATTGTCACGTTATCTCGGGTAAATGATATTAATGATATATTATTAGAATTAGGACGAGTGACAGCACAACTTCTGAATATTAATATTAAAGATAAAAAAAGTAAGACTGAAGAAATTTTAATTGATTTCGCACGTGTATATCTTGATGCTATCCAGCCGACAGGCTTAGCATTTGCCAGTATTGTGAAAACAAACTTAAAAAAGACTTCAGGTCGATTTTCTGAACTGGAAATAGATAAGCTTCCAAAATTTGATGATAATTTCCCTGCAGAGGAACAGTTGCCAGGACGTTTCGAGATACACATTACACAGCGTAAAAGTGGACAGAGTTATTTACAATGGAATGGGGTTTTTATAGGTGCCCCATTAAGTGACAATATACGTGAACCCGATGGTTATCGTTTTCATGACGTGTTTCATTTGGCACATGCAGCCATTCTGCATTGGTCTCCAACTTTTCGGGCACTCATAAAACACAAAAGAAAAAGCAACCCTGTTGTTGATGAGGCTCAGGATAGTGGTAGAGCAATCGTTATTGAAGAAGGCTTGTCTGCATGGCTATATTCTTACGCTAAAGATGTAGATTATTTTGCAGGCCATAAAAGTTTATCTTTTGATGTACTGAAAACAATACAGAAGTTTGTTAATGGATATGAAGTAGAACAATGCCCTCTGAATCTATGGGAAAGAGCCATTCTTCAGGGATATGAGGTGTTCAGACAAGTTCGGGAAAACAATGGCGGTATTATTATTGGCGACCGAGAATCCAGAACCATTAAATATCAACTGCTAGAGCAATAACATGAGTGCAACATTATTAGTAAAAAAACTGAGTAATTTATCGTTTGAAAATACCTTCAATCCTTATTCAGACCACTGTGCAACTTATGATGTTCATGATGCTACTGAAAAACGGCGTATGATGTTAAAAAAAATGCTGATTACAGCAAGTAAAGTAGAAATTGATTCTATATGGATTGGCAGAGATTTAGGATATCGGGGCGGTCGGCGGACAGGATTGGCTCTCACAGATGATGTTCATTTATCGTGTCATGCGGCAAGATGGGGAGTAGAAGTTGGCCGCCTCACTAAAGGAGCGATTATAGCCGAACGAACTGCAGCAGTGATTTGGGACATCCTTAAGAAAATATCAGAACGCATTTTTCTCTGGAACGTTTTTCCGTTGCATCCTTATGAGGCTGGTGATCCATTCAGTAATAGAGCTCACAATGCTGAAGAGCGAGCGGCAGGAGAAGAATTGCTTAATTTAATTGTTAAATTATTGAAACCTGAACGCCTGATTGCAATCGGTAATGATGCGGAAAAAGCTGCTGTACGCCTCCAGTCGCAATGTGTAATTGAAAAAGTCAGGCACCCTAGTTATGGCGGACAAAATATTTTTCTTGATCAGGTAAGCAAGCTATATAAGCTACGAAGGGTAGCCGTTATGCATGACCTTCAGATTCAGCTTTGTTAAAGTATGTTAATGTGGTGATCTGAGAGCTATAGTTATATCTGGTGTATGCAGTGTCCCGGGCAGGTGTTACGCTACCGG
>JAHDFX010000157.1 GCA_020627965.1 Saprospiraceae bacterium
GATGATCATTATGTTCCTCATCGGCATTGATGGTGTGGTGACGGATGTAGAAAATCCCGAAGCCGAAATCGACATTCTAAATGCCTTCCCAAATCCAATGACAGAAAGTACGACCATTCAATTGCCGGAAGATTCAGGTACGATTGACCTTATATTATATGATGTATTGGGTAATCAAATTCGTGCGATTCGTGACATTCGAGATAATCAAATTACGATTGAAAGAGATAATCTTCCTGCCGGAATGTATGTTTATCATCTCGAAAATGAAGCAGGAAAACTATTTTCGGGCAAAATATTGATGCAATAAAGCCCCGAAATCATCAAAAAACACAAAAAAAGCCGCGTCGTTACGACGCGGCTTTTTTTGTGTGCCGTCACTAACACATGTTTTTTTTAACTCAAATGTGTCGTTTATATAAAGGTTTTTTTTAACGCAAAAAGCGAAGAATTAAAGCCCCTTTTAATCTTTCTTTCCCGTCGTTTTGCTACTTGTCAACTTTCTAATATAGAATGTTATCATTTTTTAGGCTAATATTTCATGTCACATAATGGCTAATTTTTTATCGTACAGCATATTGAATTCCCTGCATATTGCATGTGTAATCAATACAAAGGATATAGAGACAAGATTTAATGTGAGAAATTGATTACATACAAATTTGGGTTTTCATAGTGGGTTTATAGTTTGTTTTTTGTTTTTTGTTCGAACCTCTGCATAGGCGGAGGTTCTTTTTTTTGCCCTATTCTAAGCATGCTTTGCACGGGGTTTAGGTTTTTCTTCGATAATACTATCAAGTTTTTCGCTTCACGAATAAATTATCTACACTTACTAATATTAAATAAGCAATAATCCCGGTAGAAAAAGCAGCCAACCGAATAAATACGATTAGTAAAATACAGGTGATTAAGAAGGTATAAGGCAATTCATTGTCTTTCCAGCCCCATTGGTCAAATTTAAAACTGAACATAGGTATTTCTGATATTAGCAAATAAGAAAACAAGATTGCGAAGATATAAAGGAGTGGAAGATGCAAAACCCATTCGGCAGGGATGAGTGTATTGAAATGTACAATAAGGTATAAACCCATGAAAAAACCTGTATTCGCAGGCGTTGCCAGTCCTATAAAACCTTTTGCCTGACGGGTATCAATATTGAATTTACCTAATCGCCAGGCAGATAGCATAGTAATTAAAAAACCAGGTACTGCTGGCCATACAATTCCAGAATAATCAAAAGAGCCTGTGTGCGCTGTTGCCATCAGATGATATAAAATTGCTCCGGGCAGGAAACCAAAAGTTACCATATCAGCCAGAGAATCTAATTGTTTGCCTAAGTCGGAATATACACCCATTGCTCTGGCAACAAGCCCGTCACAAAAATCTGCAGTCAAACCGATAGCTGCAAAAATAGGCACCCATTCCCATAGGCCGTTGAACAAACTGAGTATTGCCATACAGCCACAAAACAGGTTAATAAGCGTAATAATGTTGGGAAGTTGTTTCATAGTGTCTTACTTCTCTGACAAAATTATGCATTTTGATTTGTAAAATGGCTTTATCATGCTTATTTTGAACAATAACTTTATACCTTTAAGTAGTAAGTGTCGATTTTTTGTGTTCAGCCGCTTATTTAAATTTCAAACAATATGCATATAAAAACTATCCTACTGACCATCCTTAGTTTTTTTATTCTTTCGACAATCTGTATAGCGCAGTCCAATAAAATGACAGATGAGGAAATTCAGGAATTTAAACAACATCAACTCTATCTTGATAAGCCTGCAATTGAAATAGAAAATATTCATTACGATAAAGATGACACACCAATAAAGGGGCAGCTCTCTAAAGATGGTAAGCGAGTTATTATGGAAGAATACAATCGTCGTGGGCGAGTAAGCTTTACGGTAAAATATCAAGATGGTTCTACAGAAGACTTGAGTCGTAGTCCATGTGTTATCGATCCTGTTGTTGACATGTAAATCAAAAATTCTCAATATACAATGCTGGTCAAACAGGTTTCTTACCAAACATTAAGAGAATGGCAGAATTCAGGCAAAGCGTTTCGACTTATGGATTTGCGCGAAAAATACGAGCGTAAAACTTACCATATTGGCGGTGAGTGGATGCCATTGGATGATTTTATAAAAGAGGCAGGAAATCTGGATAATCTTCAGCCTATAGTTCTGTATTGTGAAAAAGGTATTAGAAGCCAGATTGCCATACAGCGTATACAGCCTCGTTTTCCTACTTTGCAATTGTATAATCTATCAGATGGAATTGCAAAATTTTTTAAAACTGACAAGCAGCGCTATTAAGCTTTAACCAATCTTCCTTCTCTTTATAATCTGGCATAACATCACTTACCAGCTTCCAAAAAGCCGGCGAATGATTGTGTTCTATTAGATGTGCCAGTTCGTGTACAATGACATAATCTATAACATTGTCAGGTGCAAAAAGCAGGCGAGTAGAAAAATTAATATTGCCTTTCGTAGAACAGCTTCCCCAATTGGTTTGATTGAGCTTGAAACGGATATTATTGATCGTTTTATTGAAATGCCGGTCGTTCCAGTAATTAACACGTTCTGTAATTTTGGGAAGATGATCCTGCCCTACACAACGACTGATTAAATGACGCAGACTTTTTTGCAGATGATGCCCTTTGTCTTTCGTACTTAATGTAATATGAATGGTTTGTCCATTCATTCGGGCTTTATGATATTTGGTGTCTTCTTCCTGTATACGAATGAGGTAAGTAGCTTTGCCAACAGTTAGTGTGGAGCCATCTTTATATTGTCTGCCTTTTGCACGTTGTATAATTTCCGGTTTTTCTTTGGCTACTTTGTGCATCCAATTTTCAAAATCCTGTTGAGCTTTCTTTTCTTCCTGCTGACCAATTCCTAAGGGCATACGAAGATAGGCTCCTGTCTGAGTCCAGGAAAAACGGGTGTTTCGGCGATTTTCATAATAAATTTTTACCGGAATCTCCTGTCCGTCTATATTGATTTTTGATCGAACAGAAGTAGCCTTTCTTTTTTTGGAAAACATATTTCAAAGATACAGAAGAATTTTCTGGCAAAAAAATGACGAAAGCTGGCAGCGAAAAACATTTCTCCGGCGTTATGTTAGTAAATTAAGATTAGTCTTTATGGTTTTAATTTGAAAAATGGCAAGTAAACAGATTCGCACCCTGTTTATAAAATTAAAGAAAGTCCTCTGGGTTCGACAGCCGGAGGGCTTTCTTTTTTTGATAATACTCCGTATTGATTTTTGTCTTCATCAGTAAAATATAAAAAGCGGAAACTACCAGAGCAGTTTCCGCTTTTTTATATTTTACTAATATAATGATTTATACTTCATCAATCAGATGGTCAGACAAGTCCATGTCACTCTCTTCATTTAAGCCTATTACCTGCTCGAAAGCTGCAAATTGGGCAATCATGATAACTGGTATAGCAATTAATAGACCGACTACTAATAATAACATTCCACCCATAGCAAGAAGACCAAGTACAATACCGAATAAAAACAGCATCAACCATTTTTTAGTGATTACCTTACGACTGGCTTCCATTGCTGGCCAGAAATCCAATTTCTTGAAAACAATGAAAAAGTTCGTCCATCCCCAAGCTACACTTAAGTAGATAATCGGGATCATACTTACTAGTATTCCAATACTGAAACCAGGAGTAAAAATAGCAGAAAAGTCATCAGGACCAGGCACTATACCAGAGTTGGCAAGGCTCATAAAACTTGATGCACCCATAGCAATAGCAGGAATAAGACATAGAACCATTAAAAGCCCCATAACTATAGCTGCCAATATTAATTGCCCTGGTTTGTTCTCACTTTGAAAACCATCGAAAAAGTTGCTGAAAGAGACCGATTCGTTGCGCATAGAGCGATTAGCAACGATAGCTGCTCCTACTCCAAGAATTGGGTTAAGCACCGCCGAAGCAATGGAACCAATAAAAGGAATAAAACTTAGTACAATATTGATCAGTAAGAGTACAAAAAGAAACCCTATGTATAAGCCGGCATTTTTCTTAAAATGCTCCCAGCCAATACCGATATAACGACCAATTTCAAAATTATAACCGTGAGTGGTTAAGTCATTAATTTTACTTTGCAGATTAGAATCCATTAGTTTATAATAGTTTTTTAATGATTAAAAAAATAGTTAGATGTCACAAACATAACATATAAAAAGAACATGTGCAAGTCTATGTAAATTAGAGTGAAATAAGATTCGACGAGCTGTTTATTTTAGTCGATAAACACCTAAGTGTGCACTTTTACTCCTAAAGACTAATTGTCGTTCTTTAAAAAGTTCTTGCTCATACTCCGGGTTATCCCAGCAAAAAAAGTAATCAATGTGTTCCATATTAGCAGTATTAAGCCCTTCATCATTAAGGCGCTTATCAGAAACCTGCCCCCAATACCTGAATTTATGCCTGTAAAGCAGATAAATATCAGCATCCACACTAATGAGGTTCCCGGCAGGATGATTGGCAGCAATGTTCTTATCTTCTAAGTCCAGTTTTTCTAAGTCCTTGCTGATGATATTTACAGATTCAAAGAAATCCCGATCCACAGTCATCATACGGAGTCTGTCTATCGTATTAATCGACATGATGAGACAGGACAGGAGCAGGCAGATGTTCAGAAGTTTTCCATCCAAACACTTAACCAACATCCAAAACATCAGCCACAACAAAATATAGTCTATCCACAAATAACGAGGCTGAATAAACACCAGCAAATATCCTCCTGTGTACAATAAAATAGCTGTTATAAATACAAAAAGCTGGCTTCGGCTTCGCTCAGCCACCTTTTTATTTCGGCTTCGCTCAGTTGCTTGGTTGAGCGAAACCAGACCAAGTAAAAACATCAAGATTAAGACATCTCTGATAAAGACGACATAAGAAAGACTGGAAAGATTGCGGAAAATATTTTTAATAAAATACTGGGTATTTTCTTTAGAAGCAAAAGGTGACCACGCATCTACAAATAAGCCCGCCTCATGGTAAATCCAGTATTTTGTATAAAGCGTTTGAGGATTATGAAGTTGATCTTTGGTCAGGTGAACCCCATTCATGACATTCCCTTTCAGGGCAATATTGTATTTTCCGGCTGTACCAAAGGTGAATTGCCCTGTTTTTAGGCTGATGGCACTCATCCATAATCCGGCCAGCAAGATAAATACCAGCATGGCTGATACATATTTTTTTAGGACTATTGTAATTCGTTTATAATTTTTAAATTTCCAAAAAGAGAAAATACAAGCCCCAAAGCATAAAAGGCTAAAATGGGCGACAAAAAACGGCAATCCATAGCTTTTACTCCAATACATCATTCCGCCAATCAGTCCAAGCCAAAGCCCTTGTTGAATATGTCTTCCAATAGGGATTTTATCAGAGAAAAAATCCGGTTTTGAGACGATGAAAATATAGTACATGGTCATGCCCAGTAATAGGAGGTCGGGAGTCAGTATGAGACTTGCCAGCAATAACATCGGTAATATGGGAATAACTGCAAGTCCTTCTTGAAGTGGGCTTAACTTCAAACGTTTTAAAAACAATAAAAATAACCTGAGTACTAGTAGGCTGATAAGAATTTGTACTAGTTTGAAAGCTATTACTCCATCCATACCCAAAGCCATAAAAGGCAAAACCAACACAGTAATGAGCGATCCCCACATAGAATTGACGCCTTCCCAGAATCGCCCATTCAGAAAATCTTCGCTGATGAGCAGGTAATTAAAAGTATCTGGTTGTGTAATGACATGAAAATAATAAAAGTAGCCCCACAAACTTATCAGTCCGTAAAGGGACAGCCAAGCCGAGGAATGTCGGTGAAAAAAATGAAAGATGTGTGAAATAGATTTCAACATATTAAGACAACGGTCATCGGTTTGTATTAGATTCAAAAATCAAATTAAAATTTGGACTTTGGGTGAAAGTTGAGTTGTGAGTAGTTAAGTAGGTGAGTCGTGAGTCGTAAAATATTTTGCAAAGCAAAATAACCACTCACCACTCACCACTCAACCTCTCAACACACATTCAGCCCCTTCCTCGCCCGTCAAAACACCAATAGCTACACCCATTCCCCCTAGCCTGACGGCTACGGTGATATTTTCAGAATATTGTTGGATAATGGGTTTTTTAAGCTTTCCGACGCCCAGAATACCACTCCACCAGCGATCTATTTCTATTTTTTGTCCAGGCAAAATATAGTCTTGCAATAAGCCTTTCAGATAGCTTTGTATATTTTCTGTGATACCAAAATCGGCAGTAGTTTCCTGTTCTTTAAAAAGATTGCGTCCGCCGCCCAGCAATAAGCGATTCCCTACATTTCGGAAATAAACATAACCTTTATCATAATGAAAACAACCTTTAACCTTCAAATTTTGAATAGGCTGAGTAATTAAGACCTGATTTCGGGCAGGACTAACATCAAGATCGAGCAGTTTATTGGTAAAGCCATTTGTAGCGACCAGTACTTTTTTTGTGTTAAAATGCCAGCCCTGTTCGGTTTGTACATCTACGCTCTGCCCTCTTTCATGCAATGCAGCAATAGCCAAGCCATTCAATATATTTACATCCTGTTCTTTTGCAAGATGGAGTAATCCAGCCATCATTTGCCCGGTATTGAGTTGTCCTTCGCTTCTATTGAAAATTAAGTGTTCAATACCTTGAAAGCCAAACTTTGCCAAGCCCTCTTTGTTGATAGAAAAAGTCTCTGCCTCGCCAGTGATCGGAGCTATTTTTTTATTTAAATGAGTTATTTGGTCAGCACAATGCTCAAAGCCGGAAGCTTCATCTGATTTGAATAATTCATAAGCGCCCAGTGACTCATATTGCAGTTGCTGATCTCCGAGTAAAGCCCTTAATCTTTGCAGTCCTTTCCAGCGTTTTTCTACTAATGAAAATACGGTGTTTTCTGAATGATTATCCAGATCGTCCAATAGTTCTGTTACACTGCCAAAACAGGCAAAACCAGCATTGCGAGTACTCGCACCTGAAGGTAATACACCTCGTTCAACAATTACAATATTTAAATTTTTATCTTTTCGTTTTAATGCCAGAGCAGCACTAAGCCCAACGATGCCGCTACCTACGATCAAGACATCAATATCTCGAAAAAAACTGTCCCATTCCCAATGACTAAGTTGCATGATTTGTATGTATTTCAGAATAAAGTCTATTAAAGAATTTGTAAATTTACACACTTTACTTAATTCAAATAAAGATTTAAATTGAATATACCCTTCATAGAATTTCTGATACGTCCTATCCGCTCTGAATTGCCAGATTATGAGACATTGGATGAATATATAGATTTTATTCTGCCCAGAATCATACCATATAGTGAAGATCTATATGAAGAGGACTATTATACAGAAAAGCCCTGGCGGGAGGTAAAAGATGTTGATGAGCAATTAGATGCAATTCTTCATATTTTCAAAAAGGAGCAAAGCCCGCACAGTATCAAAACAAAAACAGACGATCAGGGACCTGATTATATTATGTCTATCAATGGTAATGTACAGAAAGGTAATTGGACCAGACTGGAAAAGCACAGCTCTAATATCATTATTCTAAAGACACAGGTCAGCTATATTCTGTATGAGAAATCTTTTATCAATGGCGATTTTTTTATTTTAAAAAAGCATGGTGAAAAACTTCCAGGCACCAAGAAGTATCTGGTGATGGGCAAAGAAGCTCGGGTGAAAAATTTGGAATGGCGTGAGGTGGTAGAGTTATTGTATGATATATACCGCTATCGTATCCGCTTTATTCTATTTGTTTTATTTATTGCAATTCTGGTCTTTCTTGTTTTAATTCGTTCCTTCTTTTAAGTCAAATTGACTGCTGTTTTTTACGCTTTGCGTAATAATAAAGCAAAGTAGATAAGACAATAGCAATTCCGAGCACTAGTAAAAGCAATTGAAGCGTACCGATATGCTGTAATTTATAGACCAAAATAATAAAAAGGATATTCACGCTTGCCAATACGCTTGTAGCCTTCATGTGAGACAGCCCAATATCGAGTAATAAGTGATGGATGTGATTGCGATCCGGGTGAAAAGGAGATTTTCCTTTCATCATGCGCATCGTAAAAACGCGGAGTGTATCGAACAGAGGAATAATCAGGATGCCTACGGCTACTGCTGGTACAGATTTGATAGACATGGGGTCTACCAACGTTTTATTGACTTCAATGAATTTTATAGCTAAAATAGAGCAGACCAATCCCACGATCAGCGCTCCGGTATCGCCCATGAATATTTTAGCAGGCGTATAATTGTATTTCAAAAAAGCGATCAATGCTCCTGCCAGTGCAAAAGCGATAATTGCCAATTCAATAGCTTTGATCTCATAAAACCACCAACCCAATGTAACGGAAATGATGACGCCTATACTGCCTGATAAACCATTGATACCATCAATCAGGTTGACAGCATTAATGATAACGAGTATTGTAAATACAGATAAGAAAATACTTACCCAAAATGGAAGATCATAAACACCAAATAACCCATATAAACTGGTCAGTTTTACATCAGCCTGAAAAACCAGAATAACAGTTGCTACCAGTTCTCCAAGAAACTTCTTGCCTGGCGATAAAGGAATAATATCGTCTTTGGCACCTATCAGAAAGATGACGATCAATGCACAAAGTATGTATTGCAAATCACTAAAAACAACAAAAGGTGTCCAGAAAGTAACAGAAAAAACAAGCCCGGCAAAAATAGCCAGTCCGCCAAGAGTAGGAATACTGTCGGAATGAGAACGACGTTCTCCTGGTTCGTCCATCAAACCTTTCTCCTTCGCCACCCGTATAATGGATGGAATCGCCAGATAAGTAATGAAAAATGCCGTTAAAAATCCTAAAATAACGTCGTACATACAAACTTTGAGTTTGGCTAATGCTCCGCAAATATAGACAATTTGTGTTATGGTGTTCATGTGTTGCTGAGATATTGTGTTATTGAGATATTGTATCTAGAAGGGGCAAGGCATGCTTTGTCTCTTCTGGATACAATTGTCTATCTTTGACTGAAAGATGGAATACCTGATATTTATCATACTGAGCATATTGATAGGCTGGGCTTTGCTGAAGACGAAAATATCTTCGAGCACGGGGCTGAGTCGGCTTATGTTATTGGCTGCTTTTGCTATGAAAATAGCAGCGGGTTTGGTCTATAGTGCTGTACATCAAGCTTTATATAATGGAGGCGATGCTTATAAATACTTTAAAGGCGGCAAAGTTATTCACAATGCTTTATGGGAGAACCCCTGGTATTATTTGCGCCTGGTTTTTGGTAAAAATGGAGGTTTTGTAGAAACCCCTATATACAAATATGCATATCATACCGAATGTTGGGATCATGTAGGTTCCTATGCTTTTTGTCGCTTGAACGCCCTGTTTCATCTGGTGTCGGGAGGGTATTATAGTGTTCATATTTTATTTATGGCTTTGCTCATGTTATTAGCAGGGTTAAATTTTTATAAAATATTGGCTCCACTTCGCTTAATGCCAGATAAGGTACTATATGTACTGATCTTTCTTAGCCCATCTTTATTATTCTGGACTGGCGGGATTTACAAAGAAGGGATGGTATATCTCGGTTTGAGTTGTTGTATGTTGGCAATTATACGTTTGGCGACAGGTAAGCGTATGTTCAGGTTTTCTTTATTGTTGATATTGGGTTTATGCTTGATTGCCCTGTTCAGAAATTATTTACTCTTATTGCTTTTACCAGCTTTAATGCTCTTATTTTATACTTTAAAATATCCTAAAAAAGCAGGCTGGAAATTTTTGGGAATTTATGGACTTGGCTTGTTATCGCTTATTGCTTTGATGCCCTTTTCACCAGTCAACTTATACGAAGTACTAGCCCAAAGACAGTGGGCTTTTCTGGCTGAATGGGGTGGCTCTGATTTTAATGTTGTGCCATTAGAACCGCATTTGGCTAGTTTTGTTGGCTTCTTACCAACCGCTATCCTCAATGTCTTGTTTCGTCCTTTTCTTTGGGATGCAGATACAACTGTTCAGCTATTATCAGGCTTAGGAATTGCTTTGTTTTGGGTACTGATGCTGGTGTTTTTGTTTCTAAAAAAGAAAAAAACAGCCTGGCATCCGATTCAATGGTTTTTTCTGTTTTATGCGATAACGAATCTACTTCTGGTCGGTTTTCTGGTTTCTAATGCTGGTACAATTACAAGATATAGAGTAGTTGCCATTCATTTTCTGATCTTACTGGTGGTTTCTTTGATTGATTTTGAAACACTAAGTAAGGACTAAGTAAGCATATGGGGTGAGTTCACTTATTTATGCTCAATACAATAAATTCCCTGTCTGAAATAGCCTAATACCTTTCTATAATGTACTGCTTTTAATTGCATGCCCATTTCTTCAAAAGTCTTTTTCCATGCTGCATCATTTTTATTGGTATGCGGGCAGGGAGCATAAGCCCAATTCACAAAACTATCCATTCTGAAAGTCAGCCATTTTTGTAAAGGAGTATTATAAATATCTTCAATAATGATAACCTGACGAGCTACCCGACAAGTCTCTTGCAATACTTTTTCAGGTTCTTCTATATGATGTAAAACGGTCAATAATAAAGCCGTATCAAAATGGAGATCGTTAAAAGGCATTGTTTCTCCATCGTATACAACAGGCTTTACTTCTGGCGCATAACTTAAGTCATCTATATCTAGTGGTGTGATTTGAAAACCTTGTTCCCGAAGGGTATAAGCAACCAATCCGCCGCCACTGCCTACATCTAGTATATTGCTATTCGGCGAAAGCCATGTAATAAAAGGCGCTGTCTTTTTTTGTACCCAACGTTTACCCCATTTTGTAAAGTAGAGTTTTCTTAAAAAGGGGGTGCTATGAATGAGTTTTAGAACCATTTTCAGTATTGTAAATATTATCGTCACAAAATCTCTATATGAATTGTTAAAAATAGGTATCTTTAGCGATCAAAATATAGAGCATTATGAAAAACTTTCTCCTATTAATCACCTTGCTTTTCTGTACATTGAGCTTATCTGCTCAAACACCTTATGCCAAATGGGGGCTTGGTGTTTATCCGAGTGGGCTTAGTTTTTATGCACTGGAAAACAATGCTTTACTGGAGCGTTCCGAATATGAACCTGGTGTACGTTTTACCATTGCACGTTACCTGAATGCTTCTTTCGACCTGGGCGTTGAGGGAACATTGGCCATCGTTCGCCATCCTGCCGGAGAAGAAAATAATGCCAATAACCGCCTGTGGAGAGACAATTTTTATGACGGTGATATTTTCTTGAAGTATAAATTATATAACGGATATTTATTAGGGCAAAAAGCCTTTATAGCACCTTACCTGAAAGCTGGTATTGGTCCGAATAGCTATGCTGGTGATACATTGGGCATCTTTGCGCCTTTAGGAGTAGGTTTGGGAATCCGCCTTAACTCTTCTGCTTATTTGACAGCAGAAAGTATGTATAAAGCAGGAGTTGCCAATTCAGAAAACTATTTACACCACTCTGTAGGTTTGAACATTAACCTGGGAACTGCTGGTCGTGACCTGAAATTGCGCAGAGCAAAAATAAGAGATAAAGACGGTGATGGATTATCTGATATGGTAGACCGCTGTCCTGATATTAAGGGAGACCCAAAAACGGGAGGATGCCCGGATGCAGATAATGATGGTGTTTTAGATGATGTTGATAAATGTCCCGATACAAAAGGCTATGCTAATCTTGGCGGTTGTCAGGATAAAGACAATGACGGTTTATCTGATATAGATGATAAATGCCCGGACAGTTTCGGACCTAAAGACAATAATGGTTGCCCGGCAGAAGGTTCGGTACCTACGGCTACAGATACAGATGGAGATAATATTCCTGATGAAATGGACAAATGCCCGAATGTAAAAGGATTGTTCACTGCTGGCGGTTGTCCTGATGCTGATGCTGATGGTATTGAAGACAGCAAAGATGCCTGTCCTGATTTTTATGGAAAAGTAGCCTTTAATGGTTGTCCTTATGATGCGGTAGGTATGGAGAGATTGAGAAAAGGTTATGACCCAACTAAGGAGCCTTCATTGGTTGTTTCTGCTCCCAAACCTGAAAAATCTTCGGATGGTATGTCTTTAAGCGTTTCTTCAGTTGGGCGTGATGAATTTGTTACGACAGATTTCGATTACTGTGCTTATTTTGATGAGTTTAGAAATGAATTTAGTGAAGGAATCAACTTCGGAACAGGTAGTGCAAATATCAATGCTTCTACCAGAAAAGTGCTGAATCGCTTAGCTAAATTTACTAAAAAATGTGGACAGCGCAGCGTCATTATCAATGGACATACCGATGATACAGGTACACCGGAGGCCAACCAAAAACTATCGGAGCGCCGTGCTGAAGCAGTAAAAAAATACTTAGTCAAGAAAGGAGTGGATGCCAACCTTCTACAGGCAGTAGGCTATGGAGCTACACAACCTGTAGCACCTAATGACACAGCAGAAAATAAAGCAAAGAACCGTCGGGTAGAATTGCTTATTCAATAGAGGGAAGACCGTCCTGATAATTATCAGGACTGAGAGAGGAGAGAGCGTTCGTTTTGTTCACTGAGAGAAGAGGGGCAGAGGAAATTAAATGGAAGTAAGCAATTCGTAATTAAAATATTCATCATTCGTAATTACCAGATATGCATTATTACACATTAGGAAACATCCCTGCAAAGCGCCATACACAGTTTCGTAAGCCGAATGGCGAATTGTACAAAGAGGAATTATTCTCTACAGAAGGTTTCTCTGATATGTATTCTCTATTGTATCACTGCAATCCGCCTACGCAGATCAAGCAGGTAGGAGAACCATTCTCTGTTAAACCGAAATTGATCCACGATGAGCAGTTAAAGCCACGTAGTCTGAAAGGTTTTAAAATAAAGCCAGAAGCGGATTATGTGAAAAGCAGAAAAGCTGTTTTAGTTAATAATGACTGTAAAATTATCCTGTCTGCTCCGACAAAAAGCATGGATGATTATTTTTTCAAAAATGCTGATGCCGATGAGGTTATATTTGTTCATGTAGGGACAGGTAAGCTGAAAAGTATGTACGGAGAAATTCCGTTTGGATATGGTGATTATCTGGTTATTCCACGTGGTACGATCTATAATCTGGAGTTCGATACGGCAGATAATCGCCTGTTTATAGTAGAATCTTATAGCCCAATAGTTACACCTAAGCGTTATCGCAATGATTTTGGCCAATTGCTGGAACATTCACCTTTTTGCGAAAGAGACATTCGCAAACCACAAAACCTGCAAACAATAGATGAAAAAGGAGATTTTCTGTTTTATATCAAAAAGCAGGATGTTATTTATCCTTATCATTATAAAAATCATCCCTATGATGTAGTCGGCTGGGATGGCTATGTTTATCCTTATGCTTTCTCTATCCATAATTTTGAACCGATCACAGGACGTGTACACCAGCCGCCACCAGTCCACCAGACTTTTGCAACCAAAAGCTTTGTGATTTGCTCTTTTTGTCCTCGTTTATATGATTATCATCCGCAAGCTATTCCTGCACCTTATAATCATAGTAATATTGATAGTGATGAAGTACTCTATTATGTCGATGGCGATTTTATGAGTCGGAAAAGTGTGGAAAAAGGTATGATCTCACTACATCCGGGAGGTATTCCTCATGGGCCACATCCGGGTACAGTAGAGAAAAGTATTGGCGCCAAAGAAACCCACGAACTCGCTGTTATGGTGGATACTTTCCGCCCACTCCTCATGACAGAACATGCTGCAAATATCGAAGACGCACAATACTATCTTAGTTGGTTGGAAGGGCATTGATCTCTGTGAAAATATAAGAATCTTTTAAAGGTTATTGATTGTCGATTTAATGATTTTTGAATATGTGCGAGACTGTCTCATATATTCGATTGATTGTATTAGTGATGCTAAACTTGCATCTAAGGCAATAAAAATATACCTTTGATAATATCAAATGATATTATCATGGTAGAAAAATACTACGAAGGAACGACCGATATTATTAATTTATCAACTGAGATAGGAAAACTACTCGGTATAATTGATGCGGCAAATCTGAGAAAACCCAAAACAAAACTTCGGCGAGAAAATAAAATAAAGACCATTCATTCTACTCTGGTCATAGAAGGTAATTCCTTAAGTATAGAACAAGTCACTGACATAGTGGATAATAAAAGGGTCTATGGTTCGGCAAAGGATATTTTGGAAGTTAGAAATGCTATTGAAATATATGAAAAGCTAGACAACTTTAATGCATTTGAAGAAGCTTCTTACTTAAAAGCACATGGGCTTTTGATGAAAGGCTTAATAGAGAATGCCGGACAATATCGAACAAAAGGAGTCGGCGTATTTAAGGGAGACAAAGTAGCTCACATGGCACCTCCGGCATGGAATGTCAGTCATTTAATGCAAGGCTTATTCAACTATTTGAAAAACAGTAGAGACGGACTCATCATAAAAAGTTGTGTGTTTCATTATGAAATGGAATTTATCCACCCGTTCACGGACGGAAACGGACGAATGGGAAGGCTATGGCAAACGAAAATACTCATGAAAGAAAACCCTGTATTTGAGTATCTGCCCATAGAAACTGAAATACAAAAAAATCAGGCAGAATATTACACTGTACTTGGAGAATGTGATAAAGAAGGCATGTCTACCAAATTCATTGAATATATGCTCAACATTATAAAAAGATCTTTAGAGAAACTGGTAGGTGAACAAAGAGAGATATTAGGAGAGACTGAAAGACTGGAATATTTTGCAGAGCACTTCAATGGAGTAGAGTTTGCAAGAAAAGATTATTTGAAAATGTTTATATCCATTTCAGGAGCAACAGCTTCAAGAGACCTAAAACAAGGGGTAGATATAGGTTTATTTGAAAAATATGGTGAACTCAGAAAAACAAAATATAGGATACTAAAATGAAAGACTTAGTACACAGTGTACTTAGCCTTTATCCGAAGAAGTATCAGCGATCATCACCGTCGCCTTCGACTTTCCCCGCAGGGTGTCCAGAAATTCACGGACGGAACTGAATGAAACAACCC
>JAHDFX010000395.1 GCA_020627965.1 Saprospiraceae bacterium
TGGCTGGAATCCAGATGAAAAAGGTAAACCCCTTGTTTTTGACTGGAAAGATGAAACACTAACTAAAAGAAACTAAAATGATAAAACCACAAAGATTAAAACCTGGAGATAAAGTGGCGACAATTTCCCTATCCTGGGGCGGAGCAGGCGATATACCGCTTAGATATGAAGCAGGAAAAAAACAACTACAGGAGGTATTTGGCCTAGAAGTAGTAGAAACTACCCATGCTTTAAAATCAGACGCATGGCTATATAAAAATCCGAAGGCAAGAGCAGAAGATTTGATGGAGACACTGGAAGATAAGTCTGTAAAAGCCATTATTTCTAATGTCGGTGGGGAGGAAAGTGTCAGGACTTTGCCTTATGTAGACCTCGAAACTATCAGGAAAAATCCAAAAATATTCATAGGCTTTTCAGATACTACCATTACACATTTCTGCTTTTATAAGGCTGGTGTTACTTCATTTTACGGGACTTCCACTTTAGTTGGTTTTGCCGAAAATGGCGGTATGCATAAGTACCAGGTAGCTGATATTAATCGTACTTTATTTTCGGCTGACATTATAGGGCAGATCAAGCCCAACACAGATGGCTGGACTTCAGAAAGACTGGAATGGGGTGTGCCTGAAAATCAATTAGTCAAAAGAAAGTTTGAAAAACCTTCCGGCTGGCGTTTTCTGCAAGGTTCGGGAATAAGTACAGGGGAATTACTGGGGGGCTGCCTGGAAGTTATGGAGTTTTTAAAAGATACTAACTTCTGGGTTAGTCCTGATGAATGGATAGGTAAGATCATGTTCATTGAAACTTCTGAAGAAAAAATGTCACCAGGTAATTTTCGCTGGATTATGCGCAATTATGCCGCTTCAGGAATTTTAAGCAAAATTAGTGGTTTGATTGTGGGAAGGCCTTATGATGATCTGCACTGGAAAGCCTATGATGATACTCTGCTACAGATCATAAAAGACGAAGAAGGGTTAAGCGATTTGCCTATTATCACAGGAATGGATTTTGGTCATACTTGTCCTGTTTTTACTCTACCATATGGCGTGAAAGCCGAGATTGATTGTGAAAACAAGACCTTTTCTATAATAGAGGAAGCTTTGTCGGGTGTGTGTAACAAATTGCACTAAATATCCCGAAATTCCACCCCCTTCACCCCCTCCAAAGGGGGATAATTAGCTGTAAAACAGAAAAATATCTCCCTTCGGAGGGAGAAAAAGAGGGTGGACTACTTAGCAAAGTTGTGCAATTTGTTACACACACCTTTGTCGGAATAGAATACTTTACTATCTTCATACTTATAGCTGGCAATTCTCCGGATTGCTGATCGGTATACTCCTTGTTCTATCCGCTTGTGATAATGATGCTAAGTTTAACACCTATCCTGAGGTCATTGAAAATACGGGCTTCAGGATGAATATAACCTATGTGAAACAACAGAGATTGTAAGCTTGTCTAAGTAGGGAAAATCATCCCTAAGTTGTTCTATATGCAACAACATAATATCCAATATCATGTACAGATCATTATTCGTCGTTCTTAGCATTTTTCTGATTTTCCCTTCTTGTGATAAAGAAGGTAGTGAAACCTGTGAGAACATCATTCTCAGCACTTCCATTAATAAGATCATGCCACTGGGAGCATCCAGAGTAGAAGGTGCCAGACCCGCCTTTGAGAGCTACCGATATGAACTGTGGAAACAACTACTGGATGGTGGCTGGACTTTTGACCTCATTGGTACGATGTGCGATGAATCTTCCTATCCGGAATATAATGGGCAAGGTTTTGATGTTCACCATGAGGGGCGAGGCGGCTACACTTCGGGGCAAATTCTTGATAGTATTGATGAATGGCTGGATAGAGCCGGAACGCCGGATATTGTATTATTCAGTTCACCGGGAGGTAATGATGCCTTAGAGGGTTTATCCTACTCAACGGCTATTGATAATATTAATGCTATTATAGATGCTCTACAAGCTACTAATCCAAATGTCATTATTATTATAGAACAAATGGCACCTGCACTGACAGAAGCAATGACACCAGAACTCATGAGCTACTTTGAGCAGATGCAGCAAGATGTGGTCAGTATTGCCAGTGAACAGACTACCCCAACTTCTCAAATATTGACTGTGGATATGTATACAGGATTCAACGATGCTTTTCTGGCAGATGATGTGCATTATAATGAAGCTGGTGCAGATTTTATAGCTGATCGCTATTATGCTGTATTGGAAGCTGTATTGGAAGAATAGTCAAATATTAATGCATTTCCGAAAGTGAAATCGTAAAAGTAGTCCCGACATCTACTTTACTTTCTACCGATATTTTTCCATTTAAATTATCGACTACCCGTTTGCAGGTGGCCAGCCCTAAACCTGTGCCTTCATATTGT
>JAHDFX010000158.1 GCA_020627965.1 Saprospiraceae bacterium
TAACAACCATAAGATTTATCATCCCAGGCTATTGTCCATTTGTATGAATGTACATTTTGTCCAATTTCGTTATTTAGATTATTGTATTCGTTTGTCGCTTTAGTCAGGTAAGCCTGATCGCCTGTCGCACGATGTAGCCAGATAGCTCCCCATACAATTTCATCCTGATAACCACTCCAGGAATTGTAGAAAGCAGTGGCATCTGTAATAGCATCTGAATATTTACCACGATAAGTATCGGCAAATTCGTATAAAGCAATAGCATGATCGAGTAATTCTGCGCTATATGCTGGATCGTCTGCGGCAAAGACCATACTGGCGGCTGCCATTGCTGCGGCTGTTTCGCCAGTGAGGTCAGAGCCAGGCGCAGTGGCATCTACATAATAAGCAGGGCGAGCCATTTGCATGACTTCTGCGGGACCCCACCAGGCATGGTCGGCACTGCCATTGCCTAACTGCCCATAGAACCTGTCTGTTGAACCATCAGGGTTTCTGACATGACATTTTATGAAATAATCATTGACAAAACGCAGGTTTTCTTTTAATACCTCCCATTGTGCCGTTGTCTGATAGGCTGCCTGGTCTTCTACTCCACTCCATGCCAGCATAGTAGCTGTATAAGCCATTGGGAAACCGAATTTTACATGATCACCCGCATCATACCAACCTCCTGTGAGGTCGAGTCCGACATCGCTTCCATCGTTCATGGCGGATTCGCTCCGCCAGGTTACTCTGTTATTGGGCGATAGTTGGCCGGACTGCTGGGCTTCGTAGAAGAGGAAGGATTTGCAGAGTACTTCTCCATAATTGTAGGATTGAGCAGTTAATGACGCTAGCGATAATAAGAGGTAAAACAAACAGATAATTATTGCCTGAATACCAAGGCGAATGAATTTGTACATCAGTATTAGTTTTTGATTATCAAATAAAGAAGAAGATACCTATTTTTATAATAATGATGTACCTACGGCACATGAAAATGAGGGATATAATTTAAATCTACCGATATGTTTGTCTCCCGATTCCCATCGGGGACGAGACTGCTTGTAAATAAGCGGCATGAAGCATTTGTAGTGGAGTAATCTCGATAAAATTGTTGAATTGATTTACCTGCTACTACTCTTTCTTTTTCTTCTTAAAATCTCCATTCTTCCAAGATTTTATGAACTCAGCCCAGGCAAAAGCATTGAAGATTTGCATAGGAGGTGTTTGTCCGATATGGTAAAATTTTTGTGCCTGTTGGCGGAGGTAGAGATCATTATTTTCATTGCCATCCATCACCATACTCTCACCAATAGCGGCAAGCTGTCGCTTAGATAAATTTTCCTTAGCTCGTTCTTCCAGGTCATTCGTTACATCTAGTGCCAGGAATTCCAATCTGAGGTTTTCACGACTAGGCCAGGGAAAAATAACAGTTTCAGGCAGGTTGTAGGCATCTGCTGTCATCAATTGAACGATAGTCAATTTATTTCCCTGATGGTCTTCAGGGATGACGTATTCTTTATTTTCGAAGCCCAGAGACATGAAGACTAAAGTTTCCCCCTTACGGGCAACAATAGAGAAGAAGCCTTCATAATTGGCATAAGTACCTCTTGAAGTTCCTTTTACGGCAACGGTGGCATAAGCCAGTCCTCCCAGGCTATCGCTAGTCATGATGATACCTGATACCTGAACAACATTATCGTTTACCTTTTTCTGCGCGTGTAGCCCGAAAGCCATTGCCAGAATACCTATAATTAGAATGATTTTTTTCATAAGTTCATCAAATATACTGAATTTTGAGAATACTATTATATTCATTTCCGAGTTGGAATAGAAACGGGCAAAAAGCATACTTCGTTAAGTATATCTGGTATACTTAACGAAGTTTTAACAATCTCTCGTATATTAGACGACTTAAGTTGAGGAAAGTTTAAAATTCCAGCGCAATTTCCAGCACTTCTCCCATACGTTCCACATAATGGAAATTCAGACCTTTGATATATTCAGATTTGATCTCTTTGACATCTTTTTCATTCTCTTTGCAAAGAATGATCTCTTTGATACCAGCACGATTGGCTGCCAGGATTTTCTCTTTAATACCGCCTACAGGGAGTACTCGTCCACGAAGCGTTATCTCGCCTGTCATGGCTAAAAAAGGTTTGACGGAGCGACCTGTAAAGGCTGAAGTCAAGGCAGTAAGCATAGTAATACCTGCTGAAGGTCCGTCTTTTGGAATAGCACCTTCAGGTACATGGACGTGTATATCTTTTTTAGTGAATATTTCTGTATCTAACCCCAGTGATTCGCTATTGGCTTTCAAATAACTTAGGGCTGTAGTCGCTGATTCTTTCATGACATCACCCAGATTACCCGTCAACGTCATTTTCCCTTTACCTGCGTTGAGGCTGGCTTCGACAAACAGAATATCACCGCCTACCTGAGTCCAGGCTAAGCCGACGGTTACGCCGGGCATATGCGGTTCTGTATATCGTTCATTGTTATAGCGAACAGGGCCTAGCAGATCATATAGGTCGGATTTAGCTACTGTAACGTTGTAGGTTTCTTCCATAGCCACTTTTTTGGCTGTGCCTCTCATGATTCCTGCAATTCGACGATCGAGTTCACGTACCCCCGATTCTCTTGTATATTGCTTGATGATCTGTGCCAGAATTTCGGGTTTCAGGCGTATATTTTTGGCTTTAAGTCCATGTTCTTCTCTTTGTTTTGGGATGAGGTGTTGCTTGGCGATCTCTACTTTTTCCTCTAATGAATAGCCATTTACATGAATAATTTCCATTCTGTCCAGCAAAGCAGGCTGAATAGTTGACAGGGAATTTGCTGTCGCAATGAAAAGTACTTTTGACAGGTCATATTCCAGTTCGAGGTAATTATCATGAAAAGTTCCGTTCTGTTCAGGATCAAGGACTTCCAATAAGGCAGAGGAAGGGTCTCCACGAAAGTTTTTGCCGACTTTATCTATTTCATCCAGGATGAAGACCGGATTAGAGCTACCTGCTTTTTTTAGAGATTGGATAATACGCCCTGGCATAGCACCGATGTATGTCTTACGATGTCCACGTATTTCAGATTCATCATGCAAACCACCCAAAGACATACGTATATATTCTCGTTTTAAAGCTTTTGCTACTGATTTGCCCAAAGAAGTTTTACCAACTCCCGGAGGTCCGACCAGACAAACGATCGGCGCTTTCATGTCATTTTTCAGTTTTAAAACGGCTAAATGTTCTATGATACGCTCTTTAACTTTTTCTAGTCCGAAGTGGTCTTTATCTAATATTTTCTGGGCTTTTTTCAGGTCGAAATTATCTTTTGTGTACTCATTCCAAGGCAAATCAAGTAGTAGTTCCAGGTAATTCATCGTCACTGAATACTCTGCTACAGCGGGATTGACACGGCGTAATTTTTTTAGCTCTTTTGCGAAAGCATCACCTACTTCTTTCGACCATTTTTTACCTTTTGAACGTTTTTCGAGTTCCAGAATATCCTGTTCTCCACTGCCTTGTCCTAATTCTTCCTGAATGGTTTTGAGTTGTTGGTTCAGGAAATAATCACGCTGTTGTTTTTCCAGATCGCCACGGACTTTATTTTCGATTTGGTCACGCAATTCCAGCAATTGTAATTCGCTGTCCATGTGTTCCAAAATAGTTTCCGCTTTTGTGGTCATTTCACTGATTTCCAAAATGGATTGTTTGGCTTCTATTTTTACCCCTAGATTGGAGGCAATGAAGTTTAATAGAAAAGCTTCACTATCAATATTTTTAAGGATGACCGTTGCTTCTGAAGGGATGTTGGGAGATAACTGTACAATTTGGTGTGCCAGGTCTCTTATAGAGGCTGACAATGCTTTAAATTCTCTTTCTTCCCGAGGAGGAATGTCTTCTAATTTTTCTACTTTGCCAACCAGATAAGGGTCAGTCTTAAGTACTTCGGTTAAGACCATACGTTGATGCCCTTGTATTATGGCTGTAATCGTACCATCTGGCATCTTAAGGATTTTCATGATACGGGCTACAGTACCTACCTTATAGAGGTCTTTAATTTTTGGGTTTTCGATTTTGGAGTCTTTTTGAGAGACAACACCAATGATACGGTCTTTATCATAAGCTTTATTAATAGCTTTTATAGATTTATCTCTTCCAACGGTAATGGGAATAACAATACCAGGGAAAAGAACTGTGTTTTTTAGTGCCAGAAGTGGGAGGTCATCGTATTCTATCTCAAATTCCATTTCATCGTCTTCGCCATCACCTACGGAAAACAGGGGCATAAATTCAACTCCTTCATCAAAGTTTTTGGGGAAAAATATATCTTCAAACATACTCATAAAAAGTGCTTCTTGTAGTCGTCAAAGTAAAATCTGTTGTAAGGTCTTATGCCAAGTACTATGCCATCGTTTTTTTTAGATTAAAAACTGGCGAAATGGCATGTTTATACAATCTTATAGAGACATAAAGTCAGGTGTGTGAGGAAAACTGGCAAACATTACATAAATTAAAGGTGTAAGTTCACATGCGTACAAGTTAGGGTTTTGACTTGAACAAGTCAAGGACGAGTATATTTCATATTGGTTTAACATTACAAAGCTTGACTTTTTGGTAAAATAAATTGCACCTTTGCGCTCATTTTTTATGAACCTGTTCAAAAGAGTTTGCAATGGAGATTAAAGCAATTATTTCGGTAACCCTGATCTTGTTTTCTGTGATAGATATTATTGGGAATATCCCGGTTATTATTTCTTTGAAAGAAAAAGGAAATCGGATAGAGCCTGGCAAGACGACAATCACATCTGGTTGTATTATGATATTGTTTCTGTTTTTCGGAGAAGGAATCTTGTCGCTTTTTGGTGTAGATGTAGGTTCCTTTGCTATTGCGGGGGGAATAGTCATCTTTATTATTGGTTTGGAAATGGTACTAGGCGTCGATTTTTTCCATAGTTCGGATGATGCTGAAGAGGCTTCCATTGTCCCTATGGCTTTTCCTTTTATAGCAGGAGCGGGTACTTTGACTACCCTGCTGTCTCTAAGGGCAGAATTTTCTATAGAAAACATAATTGCAGGTATTGTGATTAACCTGTTTATTGTTTTTGTGGTAATTCGTTCTTCTGATTGGCTTCAGGCAAAGATTGGTAAGCGTGGTGCAGCAGTATTGAGAAAAATCTTTGGAATTATTCTATTGGCAATAGCCGTGAAGCTGATAAAAAGCAATTTGTTGATTTGATTGGGTTATTGGGTTATTTGGCTTATTTAGTGAAATTTACTCCATCACGTTGTTCGATAATATTAAGGTAACGTAAAAAGACGCCCCAGGCCATGATGGCACTAATAATAAAGCCTACCCGTCCATCCAGAAAACCTAATTTGAGTATATAGTGTTTAAAAAAGCGGAAAGCGGGTTTTATCCAGAGATGAAAAAGCGTCACTTTGGGTGTTTTGGGCGCATAATCAATAGCTGACCAGCGGGCGTAGCGTTCCATTTTAGCCAGAAAATGAGATATATCACGATACGTATAATGGAGATAAGGATGTTTTAATTCGCCAATTTCACCATTAGTAATCATATCTGCATGGACGAATTTTTCTTCGTATCGACATTCATCGCGTTTAAATAAGCGGATAACGGTATCATTCTGCCATCCACTATATTTGACACGTTGTCCCATGAAGTAATTATTCAATTTTAGCCTATAGGCTGATTTGTCGGGCGATTCCAAAGTATTCTGGATTTCCTTTTGTAATTCCAAAGGAAGTCGTTCGTCGGCATCCATAATAAGTACCCAATTATGCGTTGCCTGTGGAATTGCCCAGTTTTTTTGGGCAGCAGCATTGATATATTCATGTTCGAGTATAAAATCGGTGTATTGGCGAGCTATTTCTAATGTGTTATCAGTACTAAAAGAATCTACGATCATAATTTCTTCTGCCCATTGGAGGGTTTCGAGAAGGTCTTTTAGGTTGGCAGATTCATTGAATGTAGTAATAATAACTGTGAGTGGCTGACGCATTTACTTATTTTTATCGCTAAATTAATTGAATAATGAAAAAGACATATAAAACTACGGACTTACTTCGTCAATTAAATACTGATGTAGAAAAATTGATTGAGATCGCCGGAGAAGATCTTGCCACTTTATCGGGGCGAGAACTCAACTGGAAGCCCTGGCCTGAGCAATGGAGCGTGGCTGAATGTCTGGAACATCTGAATATATACAGCCGATATTATAACCCTGCCATGAAGGAAGCTATTGCCGAAGGCAAAAAATATGGTTCAGAAGTAGATACATTCAAATCTGGTTGGCTGGGGAATTATTCCGTTCAGTCTGTTCTTCCTGACAATTTGAAAAAACAAAAAACATTAAAGCGACTTGACCCCAAATCAAGTAAACTAGACAGAACAGTAGTCGATGATTTTTTAAAATATCAGGAAGACTTAAAAGAAGTATTAAAAGCCAGCCAATCTGTCAATTTGAATAAAATTAAAATTCGGGTGGATGTTGCTCGTTTTTTTAAAATAAAACTGGGGGATTGTTTACGCTTCGTAGTCGCTCATGAACAGCGCCACATCAAGCAGGCACAGGAGGTTTTAAAAGGTATGAGCCCTTTAATTGCCTGACACATAGTGTTTAAAAAAATAATGCATTTAGTTAAAAAAATATTTTATGATATTTTTTTGCTAAAATTTTGCAACAAAACTACTGCCACTGCCGTATAAATTGTCAGACAAGAAATAATCGGAGAAAAACCGATATATCCACAGACTATTAATTTAAACCACCGCCTACTATGTCAAGAAGTTATAAAGCCCTCTTTATTGAGGATTCGCCCGCTGACGTGTATCTGACTAAGAGTACAATCAGTATCGACGATATTCCACTACAGGCCCATTTTGCAAAAAATGCATTAAGAGCGCTGGAGTATTTATCGCAACTTTCCGAAGAAGATTTCCCTGATATTATAGTGACCGACGTTAATATGCCCATGATGAACGGTTATGAATTCATTCAGGTATATCACGAACAGTTTTACAAAGCGCACCAGGATACACTGGTTTTTGTTTCCAGTTCAACCATTCGTCGCTCAGATCAACTGTTAATTCAGAAACTAGGTATTGTAGAAGGTTATTTTGAAAAGCCTTTTTCTTTGGAAGCTTACAAGAAATATATTGAAGAATCACTGCCTGCTTCTACTGCAAGAGCAGCAGCAGCCTAATTTTTTATTGGTCCTGGAAGCTAAGAACAAAAGTTTTCGTGACCAGATGACAGAACAGATTTTAAACAGTAGTGCCTTACCGAAACCGGTAAGGCACTTTTCATTAGCACAATTGTTAAATCAAATTCATGAGTTGAATAAACTTAAAAAGACAAGGGAAGCCCTTTTCAGTAATTATTGAGCTAAAAGTTGTATTTCAACTCTCCTGTCGAAAGAAGACACTGTACTCGAAGTACCTGAGCCAAAAAACTGAACAGAGAGTTGAGTAGGATTTGTGCCGTTTTGCAGCATATATGTATGTACAGCCTCAGCCCTCTGTTTGGAGAGCGTCAGATTATAATCTGGATTTCCGCCTTTGTCTGCATATCCGTTAATGCTAATAACGATTTCCGAATGACGATTGGCTATATCTGCGATGCGCTTCAGTCTGTCGTGAAATTCTGTTTTTACTGTAGTCGAATTAACATCAAAGTAGATATTGGTTTTTTCAAAGCCAGCAATTGCTTCTTTGGCTGGTGTTGATGCATAAATAACACGTGGTGCCGGAGCTGTAGTGGCAGGTGCAGCACTAACAATCCTCGTCGGTGCAGGAACGGGTGTAACAATAGTACCTGGTGTAGACACAGGTCGATTGCGCAGTGCTGCTACTTCCTTTTGCAATGCCAATAATTGTTCATTCATTTCAATAAGAACATCTGTATTGTCTGGTACAGCAGAACTATTATTATTTAATTTAGCTTCCATCAATGCCAATTGCCTGCGTAGGCTTTCCATTTCTTCCTGGCTATTCTTGCTGTTTTTTCCTTGTAATTGTGCTGTAGATTGAACAACATTGCCAGAAATAATCAGTGTTTTGATTTCCTGAATTTCTTTTTGCAATTGTTGAATACCAGTAGTGTTGGCTTTAATTGCCTGATTATTATCTGCCAGCGTTGCCTGAATAAGTTCACCTTGTGTTTCGCGCAATTCATCCAATTCTTTTTGCATCGCCTGTACTTTTACATCTCTTTCATCACGCTCCTGCGGTGTTCTGGCCTGGCTCTTTTGAAGCTTTTCAATTTCTTCTTTCAGGTCACCGATCTCTTCGTTGTTTTCTTTACTCTTGTTGTTGCGGAGTTCTGCGATTTCTGCTTCCAGTTTTTCTATTTTTACATCTCTGTAATCACGTTCCTGAGGTGGAAGCTGTTTTAGTTCTTCCTTGAGTTTAGTAATTTCTTCTTCGTATGATTCAATCTCTTTTTGATTAGCTTTACTCTGCTCAGTAGATTTTTCGTTTAATTCTTCTGGTGATTTTTCACGTTCGGCGATATCCACATTTAAAGAAGGAGCAGAGAAAGTTTCTTCTATTTCCTTTTCTGCATATACAGGTACACTAAGTAATGGATTGACCCAACCTGTGCTATCTATAACGGTTTCGGCTGCTACAGCAACAGAGTCAACAGGATGAGCATATATAAAAGGAGCTTCAAAGCGTTCTTTCTTTCTTCCAAAATTATAATGAAGAGAAATAGACGAATAGGCATAAATATCATTTAGCGCATCATCTTCACGTCCACGAAAACTGCCATCCAGTCTTTCACCCGGAACGGCTGCATGCTGTTGAAGATCATTATCATAATTTTCCAGATATTCACCACTCACATCGTCCAGGTAATCTGTCAGTGTGTAACGAACAATTGTTTCAAGGTTTAGATTCAATCTTGAAGACAATCTGAATTTCAGTCCTAATCCCAGCGGAAAACTGAAGGTTTGTGTTTCGTAATCTTCTCCTTCAGTCAGCAATCCGGCAAGCTCTGTTTCATAATCATAATCTCGTGCTATTTCATCTGCATTAAAAGCATCAGGAGCAGTCTCTGCAATATCTCGAACGGTATAATCTGACCAATAATGATAACGATTGCCTGCGGCATCAAACAGGTCAGCATGTGGAGAGAAAAAAGTATATCCTGCCCCTATAGTAATGTATGGAGATATAAAAGTCTTTTTACCAAAATAGCGTGTTAGCATTAGTCCGCCATCAATGATCTCTGTTTTTACATTCAATGCTCTGCCAAAATTTTCTTCATCAGTCAGCAGTTCATTTTTAAAATTAATCAGGCGGTCTTCTGCTACAAACTGACCATAAGAACCACTTAAACGAAGGCTCCAAAGCGGAGAAAGGCTTTTTTCGATAGACAGCCCGTGTGTAAGAAAATCCAGATTTTTAGTGATTCTGCGTGTCTGTTCATTGGCTTCTGCATAGCGAGAACTTAAATCACCATAATAAGACATCGTTCCTGTATGCGCCCCAATGCGCCAGTTATATTTATCTTGCTGCGCAAAAATTTGCCCGAAAGCAAAGATGAATAAAAGCGTTATTATATTAATGTACAGAGTTTTCACAATGAGTTCATTTAAATGATAAAGGTTGGAAAAGAAGCAGAACATTGGCCCCTGAGGACCAATGTTGCTTCACTAAAAAAGAAGAAAAACCAAATCCGATTGAATAATTCCGGTACTACTCCGATAGAGAAGTCCAGAGTTTGATCTCAGCGCTGATACCCAGCATAGGGCGGATAACTACTCGATCTCCTAGCCCTGTGAGATCATTGATACCATTGACACCCGCAGTGGAAATATCTTCCAGGAAGGTGGCGCCGGCGTTCAGGCGTACAAAACGGAATACTTTGTATCCCATCCCCACGTAATAAGGTCTTTTGAAAATAGGACCTGTCAATTCTACACCTGAATCATCTTTGAAGTTATTGATAAATACACCTACATTGAGCGATGTATTACTCCAGAAAGGAGAAGACATACTTTTCTTGCCAAGTGGGAAAGAAAAGCCTACATATGGACTGGTACCGATATTGATGCTATCTATTCCCGACATGAATACGCCGCCATAACCACCATTGATAGAAATCACATTTAGTGATTTTTTCGTTGGGTAGTCATCTACATAGCGGCTTTCATTAAGAACAGAAAGGTTGGTATTCAGTAGAGCCTCCATTTCGCCATGTGCCATCTCTTTCAGCTCTCGCAGCAATTGCTCGCGATAAGTAGCACGGGCTTCTTTTTTACTGTCAGCATCAGTAACAATACGCTGCCCTGCTTTCAAGCCGTCATTCTGGATTTGACGTAGTTTGTCTCTGACAATATCAGAAAATCCATTGAATGTAATGTTCGTACTATTGCGGTAGTAAGCCATTCCATTCGCTACAATCTGGTTCATATCCTTGATGATCTGCTTGTCCTTCTTGGTTAGTTTCATCTTATTTTTTCCGGTCTGGAAAGCAGTATTAAGGTATGCATCCATATTGCGGTACATGGATTTTTTGATCTCGGCTCTTTCGTCTTCACTAATAGCCCTGTAGTAGTCTATTTTTACATCGTATTCACTAGATGCCCGAAATTTAAAATTGACGGGCATGGCAAATTCGCCACCTATTTTATTGTGTGGCTTACGCCAGGTGACACTGTATAAAGGTTCACGGCTGGATTTGCCTTTGGAGGAAAGAATGGTGATCTCTACTTCGCTGACAATATCGCTGATTGCGCCGGTGAATAATAGGTTGGATTCTGAGGGTAGTGGCTGTCCTTCATTAAAGTAGGACTTTTCATAATCAAATCTAACTGTTTCCAGTTGAGAGAACACCTTTCCTGCCAGAAAAATTAGCAGGAAAGACATCAGTACAGATACTCTTTTCATGGTTTGTGAGACGGTTTTATCGCTTTTAGAACGTGTTTAAATCAGCGATGTGTTGTTTCATCTAAAAATGCTTCAATGGTACTCAGTATAGAGCATTGATTAGCAGATGTTCTTGTGTACTCTCTATGTGTGTTGAAAATCATTTCAAAAGAACTGGGGCTGTCGCCTAAGCTAAACAACCCCAGGTTATCAAACACCCGGTTTATGGAAAAAATCTTTATTCTCGGGGAAAGAATTGGGTATTTCACATTTGAATGACCGATATAGAAACGGGAAAGCAAAAATTGGTCACATGCTTTTTGAAAAAAATTATTTTTCTGACTGTTTATCATCATCTAAATGATCGGGTTCGTCATAATCATTGACGACCATTCTGCCTAGTTTTATACCTGAAACAACATACTTAGTTGTGTACAAATCAACAATTTCTGCGACCAGTTTTATCGTTGATAAATGGTTCATCACTTCTTGCTTCAGCTCATCAGGAGCATCCTCTCTGGGTATCAGTTGTTCAAACTGTTCTTTCATAATCAAGAGTTGATTTTTTTTAATAATGATGCCAAATGATCTCTGGCACGTTTCAGGCGCATCTTGAGTGCACTTTCCCCTATCTCAAAGGCTTTAGCCATATCTTTTATAGATAGGTTGTCTTTATAGCGCATGAGCAGGATAAAACGCTCCTCCTGAGTCAGCTTTTCAAATACGAGTTCTAGTTCAGACAAACGTATTTCTTTCAATTCCTTTTGCTCGCGCTCTAATTCTTCCTCAGAAATATTTTCAAATAATTCCTCTTCGTAATCTTCGTGTTGGAATTTCTTTTTTAGTCGTAAATAGTCAATACAGTGATTGTAGGAGATTGAATGTACCCAAAGAGAAAAATTGGTTACCGTTTTAAGTTTGGAGATATTCAGAAATACCTTGATCAGAATGTCGTGAGTAAGGTCTTTCGACACTTCTTTATCTTTAGTAATCAGCAGGCACTTATGGTAGATCTTATTAACGTAGCGGTCATACAGAATATTAAATAAGTCTGTATCACCGGTTTCGATAATTTGTTCTACTACCTCTTTATCCGATATGTTTGTAAAAGTATTCAAAGTGCTGATAACAAATCACTTTAGAACACGTTTGAGTCTATACCAATACCTTGTCTTTGACAAGGTATTGGTATAGACTTTTAGTGTTTGATAATTTTTCTTGTCATAGAAACGCAGGTTTAGGAAATGGTCACATTGTTTGAGAGGATTTGCAATCCTCGTTTATTCGGGAACTTCTTTTTGCTGGAGGAGTTTAAGGAACTTATTGTTTGCTTTGTTTAGCGTAAATATCGTATTGATTTATTCTAAGACCGACTTCGAATAATTGTAGTGCTTGATTATACTCCAATTATAAGGTATTAGAAAGCAATCAAAGAAGTCTGGAAGGTTTGTTATCAGATAATAAAACAGAATTGATATGCATATTTTCGATACATCTAATGTAAGATTTCAGCAAAGCTTGATCTTGCCGACCTTGTAGTCATCAAGGATGCTATCCAAACACTTAAAGCTAAACTTCCTTTTTTAGTTAACCTGCCCCCTGAAGAACGTGTTGCTTATCCTAATATGAGTGATCCCGAATTTTTATTATGAAAATTCGGGATTTTTCATGTTAGTCAATACAGATTTTCTACGTATTTTAAAGCGAAAAACAGATTCAATATCAGTATCAATAAGAAAGAGTAATGTGTGTAGCAAAAATTATACGAAAACTCCCAACATTCCACCACCTCCTCCAAAGGGGGAAATTGACGTATTTTGTCCCTTCGGAGGGGGTGCAGGGGGTGGACAACTGAATAAAACTGTACAATTTCCCATACACACAACAACACGTTAACACAATAACACCCCAACACTTCAACACAACACAATATGTCCTTTAAACTCATCTCTAATTTCAAACCAACGGGCGACCAGCCAGAAGCCATTCGCCAACTGGTAGAAGGGATAGAAACTGACGAACCTGCACAAACGCTACTTGGTGTAACTGGTTCGGGAAAAACCTTCACGATGGCCAATGTCATTCAGGAATTGCAAAGACCTACATTGATATTGACGCATAATAAAACCCTGACTGCACAACTATACGGCGAGTTCAAACAGTTCTTTCCTGATAATGCAGTGGAGTATTTTGTTTCCTATTACGATTATTATCAGCCGGAAGCCTACATTACGGTAACAGATACCTACATAGAAAAAGACCTTCAGATCAATCAGGAGATTGATAAACTGCGGCTGCGGGCAACCTCTTCTTTGCTTTCCGGCAGACGTGATATTATTGTGGTGGCTTCGGTTTCCTGCATATACGGTATGGGAAATCCTGATGATTATGAAACAGCCATTATCCGATTGAATAAAGGTATGGTCTTGAGTCGGAATACTTTTTTATTTAATCTGGTGAATAGTCTGTATTCTCGTACAGAGGCAGACTTTACAAGGGGTTCATTCCGGGTTCGGGGCGATACGGTAGACATCAATTTGCCTTATAATGATGAAGGCTTTCGTATTGTCTTTTTTGGTGATGAAATTGAGGAATTATATCGTATAGAAGTAGAAACTGGGAAGACTATAGAATCGGTTGCGCATATTGCCATATTTCCCGCTAATCTATATATAGCCCCGAAAGATCGCCTGCAAACGATCATTCGTGAAATAGAAGATGAGCTGGAAGGACAGACCAAATACTTTGAACGGGAACAACGTTACCTCGAAGCCAAACGTATTCGTGAACGTACGACTTTTGATCTGGAGATGATCCGGGAGCTAGGGTATTGTCAGGGCGTAGAAAATTATTCTCGTTTCTTTGATCGTCGTCGTCCAGGACAACGCCCCTTCTGCTTATTAGATTATTTTCCTGATGATTATTTGATGTTTATTGACGAAAGTCATGTAACTATTCCTCAGTTAAGAGGTATGTATGGCGGTGATCGCAAACGCAAACTCAATCTGGTTAATTTTGGTTTCAGACTACCTTCTGCTATTGATAATCGTCCACTAGAATTTCCCGAAACAGAGAGCCTCATCAATCAGGTGGTCTATGTCAGTGCTACGCCCAGCGATTACGAATTGGAAAAAACAGGCGGGGTGATAGTTGAGCAAATTGTACGACCTACTGGTTTACTAGACCCCCCTATCGAAGTCCGCCCAAGCATCAATCAGGTAGATGATCTACTTGATGAAATCAATGAAAGAATAGCGGTTAATGAGCGTGTGTTAGTCACGACATTAACAAAGCGAATGTCAGAAGAATTATCTAAGTATTTAGCTAATGTTAGCATTAAATGTCGATATATTCATTCAGAAATTGATACACTGGAAAGAGTGGAGATATTACGAGATTTAAGATTAGGAGAATTTGATGTGCTTGTTGGGGTCAATTTGCTTAGAGAAGGGCTGGATTTGCCAGAAGTTTCTCTGGTCGCTATTCTGGATGCTGATAAGGAAGGCTTTTTGCGCAATGCCCGTTCGCTCACTCAGACAGCAGGTCGTGCAGCTCGTAATGCCAACGGAAAAGTCATCATGTATGCCGATAAGGTCACCAATTCTATGCGATTGACCATTGATGAAACTAATCGCCGACGTTCCAAACAAATTGCCTATAATGAAAAACATGGTATAACACCGACAACTGTCACCAAATCAAAAGACGAGATCAGACGACAGTCTTCCATTTTAGATATTCGTTCCAGCGTTGATCCTACTGCATATCTAGAGCCGGAAGAAGCTAGTATTGCCGCCGATCCTATAGTGGGGTATATGAGTATGGAACAGTTGGAAAAAGCTATTCAACAAGCCGAAAGAAAAATGAAGAAAGCCGCCAAAGATCTGGATTTCATTACTGCTGCACAGCATAGAGATGAAATGAGGGCTTTGCAGAAGATGTTGAAGGAACGTAATGTCTAATTTTTATAAAAAAAGGAGACTGCGGTTAAACAGTCTCCTTTATCCAATTTAAACGAAAAGCAATTGCCTCGCCATGAGACAATCACCTTTCATTTTTAAACACTATTACTCATTCAACTTTATAAATCGCTTAGCAGGAGTG
>JAHDFX010000159.1:0-14599 GCA_020627965.1 Saprospiraceae bacterium
ACGTGGCACCCCCAGCTTGCGTAACGTGGTAAACCACCTTGAATAACGTGGTACCCCCACCTTGAATAATGTGGTAGACCACCTTGAATAATGTGGTACCCCCAGCTTGAATAATGTGGTAGACCACCTTGAATAACGTGGTACCCCCACCGTGCATAAAAAAACACTCAGTCGCCCATCCCTTACATCGCCTCTGAAGCAGGGATGATTGGTTCTATTTGACTAGTCCCGAAGGGGCGATTTCTACATATAGAAGTAAGGCAAGCCGCCAACCCGTCACAAATCAACAAAGCAAATAATATAAAGTAGCATTTCTAATCCTTATCTTTAGCTCGACTAAAATACTCAAACATGAAAAAGAGACACCTCCTTTCAACTTACCTCATTTTGTTATTATCAATAGTTACTTACGCACAAAACTCCCCGGAATTCTTCAAAGTCCCCTTACAGCCTGCCGACGACCAACCCACCTGGGTACAAAAAATGTATGAAAGTAACCCCAATGTCAGACAAGTAGATGCGCTATTCCAACAATACCACAGAGACAACCAATTTATCAAAACCATCCACGTTCAAAACTACAAATACTGGCGAAGAAATGTAGAAACATACATCAATGAGCTAGGCTACATAGAAATCCCGACAAAGCAGGAAAAACTACAAAAAGAACAACTATTCAGAACAAAAAGAGCCGAATCTGCCCAAAAATCTGCTACTGAATGGACAAATATAGGACCTTACGAAACCTACAAAGACGGCACATTAATGCCTATCTCCCATCAGGCGAATGTCTACTGCATAGACCAGTCAAAATCAAATGCTGATGTGCTTTTTTGTGGAACAGAATCAGGCGGAGCCTACCTGTCTACAGATCGAGGATTGACCTGGACACTGATGACAGCCGGAGAAGACTACAGCACAGTAGATGCCGTAGCTATACATCCTACCAACCCTTCAAGGCTATACGTTGGAGCCAATTCAAGGGTTTACGAATCACTGGATTCAGGCAATTCATGGACGGAAATACTCTTTGCAGGCGGGCGTATTTATGAGATCAAATTTATGCCGAATACCACTTCCGTAGTATTTGCTGTAGGTGAAAACGGACTCTTCAGAAGTAGCAATACGGGCAGCACATGGACGACCATTTATACCGAAAGATGTTGGGATATTGACTTTCATCCTACGGATGCCAATCGGGTTTATTTGCTAAAATCCAACACAACTACGACCACAACGGAGTTCTACCTATCCACAAATGCAGGGAATACTTTTACGATACAAACCAATGGCTGGTACATCCCCGAAGACGCTGCCAGTGCGAGTGAAAACGGAGGAAAAATAGCCGTCACTGCCGCTGCTCCCGACAGAGTATATGCCTGTCTCATCGGAGCAAGCAAAGCGGACGATAGCGGTTGGATAGGTCTGTATAGAAGTGAAAACGGAGGTGCTAAATGGGCACTTCCAGCCGGACAAATCGGCGGACCTTATAACGCACCAAACACAATGCCCTGGAATGTAGCTGCTTATTCCGACGGTTATCATCAAGGCTTCTACAACTTTGATTGTGAAGCTTCTCAGACGAATGCTGATCAAGTCTGGATCGGAACCATACGACTCTCTGAAACACTGGACGGCGGAGCGACTTTTTCCAGTATTGGCGCAGCCAACTCTACAAAACTAAGTGATGTTCATGCTGATATTCAATCCATTCATGTCAATGGCAGCGAAGTCTGGGTAGCTTCCGATGGCGGTATCAATTATTCAAATGATGAACTAGACAGTCATGAATCCAGAAAATATGGCATTACAGCTTCTGACTTTTGGGGCTTTGGGCATGGCTGGAACGAAGATGTCTATGTCGGTGGAAAATATCACAATGGCAACACCGCTTATTATGGCAATTATGGCGTCGGCTTAGTACATCATGAAGGCGGCGTAGAAGAATCGACAGGCTATGTAAACCCATTTCTGGAAAGAACGGCTTATTTCAATCGCTACTGGGCGGGCGGTGTTTCAGTCAGTAAACGACTGGCTTCGTCGCTGGGTGGTTCTATTACCAACTTGCCTTCATTGTCCGTTATTCCCAATGAAAACTATACTGTGTGCTCGTCGAGTGCCTTTTATAACGACCCTCGTTATGCCAATCATATGTATGCCGGAGTGGGCACAGCTCTAATGAAAAGTACAGATGGTATCAATTTCGAGGAATTATACAATTTCGGTACAGAAGGAGCCGTACACGAACTACAGATCAGCCGACAAAATCCTGATATTATCTATGCCGTTTTCCAAAATGGCGGTTATTGGGACTGGTGCGAAATTCATAGATCAACGGATGGCGGACAAACTTTTACTCAATTAACTGCTGTTCCAACGAATAACCGCTGGCGTCTGCAAATTTCCCTGAATCCAATGGATGATAATGAGCTATGGGTAGCCGCAGTTAATGGCAATGACGGACAAAAAGTATACAGAACAACAGATGCCGGTAATAACTGGATGAATATGACCGATGCGACTCTCAATGGCGATGCACCAAGAGATATTCATTATCATGGCGGTTCGGGCGGCTATGTCTATCTGGCTACCAACTACGGCGTTTATTATTATAATCCCAATACAGGAACATGGAACGACTATAGTGAAGGTTTACCTTTCAGGCTGAATGCCAATAAAATGTTCGTCTTTTATAAAGATAATAAGCTAAGATTATCGACCTATGGAAGAGGCGTATTTGAAGCCGATCTCCCAGCTCCAACCCAAGCGCCTATTGCACAGGCTATGACATTAACCGATACTTTAAGATGCTCCAATGATACAATAGAATTTGATAGCTATTCCATTGTTAATCAAGATGGTGCAACCTGGCAGTGGAATGTCAGCCCGGCTCCCGAATACATCAGTGATCCGACTTCCCGTAATCCCAAAGTCTTACTATCTGATAATGGTAGTTATGAAGTCAGCCTGACTGTAACGCAAGCCAATGGAAGTACAGATACCTACACCAATCCGCAATTTATTGTTGTAAATAATGAATGTAGAATGGATACCCTTCCGGGCAAAGCGATGAAAATTGTCAACTCAGGCGATTATGCCCAGACAGACAACCTGAATTTCACCGCCACTGAAATGACCATCACCGCCTGGATAAATATAGACGGTATTCAGCCCGATTATTCCGGTATAGTGATGAACGATGCAGATGCAGTTGGATTGAATTTCCGGGAAGGTAATAATACATTGGCTTACCACTGGCCAGGCGGACAATGGTGGTGGGATAGCAATATTATTGTACCTCAAAATGAATGGGTATATGTAGCTATGTCAGCCACTCCAAACGGTATCACTATCTACATGAATGATGAATCTGCTACTCATGTTACCAGTCCAAGCCCTACACTGATAGAAACCATGAAAATAGGTAGTTACAAAGGCTGGGATAGTCGTAATATGACTGGATTGATAGACGAAGTTACCATCTGGAACAGAGCACTCAGTCAGGACGAAATTCGTGAACTCCGCCATCTGACCAGAGATAAAATAGCCAACACAGATACAGGCTTAATCGCTTATTATCAATTCAATAGCACAGGAACATCTATTTTTGACAAGATTAACTCAAATAATGCTACCCTTTCGGGCAATGCGTCTAAAGTAACTTCCACAGCACCAGTCGGCAGTGGAGTCAGTCAGCGATTAACAGTCAATTCAGGCGGAATATATGAGTTTGTTGATGCTGGTGCACAAATCGAATTCAACACAAGCCCATATCCAAACGAAGAAATAGTTGTCAGTCGCCTAAATATCCGACCACACAACCCAAATACAGACAGCCCATTAAGCGGCTACTGGATCATCAATAATTACGGACAAGCCACCAATCCACTAAGCATCGGCTTCAATTCACCGGACTCCAATCCCGGCTTTGTTGCCACTAATCAAGCCAGTTTATTCAGCTTGCACACCCGCCCCGAACACGACGATCAAGCCTGGACAGACTTATGCACCATGCAAGGAGCGAGTGGAATAGATGATACAGCTTACTACCTATTCAGCACAGGCTGCGATCTGTCCGGCACAGGTCAGTTCGACATCACACAATCCTGCCCGGACATATTAGTCATCAATGCAGCCGATAATATCGGTAATCCAGACGATGTACGCAGTAGCATCAGCATCACAGCTTCCAATGCCATTCCACAGAATTATCAGATTATTTACCAAAGTGGTACGATTATTTGCCTGGAACCGGGCTTTGAAGTCAGCAATATGGCTGATTTTGAAGCTTTTATTGGCGGATGTGAGGATTGATACTTTGTAGACGAAGTGGGATTTATTAAGGTGCCTTTTTCTGCACTTTTAGGTGAAAAAATGATGTTTTAGAACTTTTTTACATGAAAAAGTGTATTTTTATGCACATAATTATGTATTAAAACTTGACTCATGCATTACGAAAAGCTAATTCAAACGATTAAAGAGCGCAGAGAATCATTAAATGTTACTCAGGAAACTCTAGCGCAATTGGCTGACGTGGGCTTGAGAACCTTAAAGCAATTTGAAAGCGGAAAAGGTAATCCTACTTTACGAACAGTACAAAAAATATCAGATGTATTAGGTCTTGAGCTGATCCTAAAAGTTAAAGAATTATGAGAAAAGCTAGAATCTTGTACAAAGGTGAAGAAGCAGGGATGTTGATACAGCATGACGATGGTTCTTTCACTTTTAAATACAATAATGACTGGTTTAAAAATTCTAATAAACCAGCTATAAGCCTCACTTTGCCTAAAAAAAAGCAGGAATATAAGGCTGATATTCTATTTCCTTTTTTCTTTCATATGTTGCCGGAAGGCACGAATAAACAAGCAGTATGCCTACACAATAGAATTGATCATGATGACTTTTTTGGCTTATTAATGACAAGTGCAAGGATTGATGCTATTGGTGCAGTGCGTGTATTAAAAGTAAATGATTAATGGCATTGCCCGAAATTAAATATTGTCCGGGTACCTTAGCTGAAAACTTCTCAGGATATAGTAGAACCTGCCTGAAAAGAGTTTTTTTAGGTAAAAAAGTCCACCACATCTTGGCATACGAGTCTCCATCGACAAACCCTCAAACAGATGAGCTTTATGCAGAAAACCGCCAGAGGATTTCAATCTCAGGCGTACAGGAAAAATTTTTAATGGTGCTTGAAAAAAACAAACTGAGGTTAGCCCATGAAAACGAAAAGAGTCAATTTATACTTAAACCTATACCACAAGTTGGCAAGAAAAGCGATCAAATGCCCGCCAATGAGCATCTGACCATGCAAATTGCCCGACAGGTTTATGGTATAGAAACGGCTGAAAATGCTTTGATCTTTTTTAAAAATGGAACACCAGCTTTTATTACAAAACGTTTTGATAGACAGGATAATGGAGTCAAACTAGCTCAGGACGACTTTGCTTCTCTTGGAGGAAAAACACCTCAAACTCATGGAGAAAATTATAAATATACCGGGAATTATCTAGAGCTGTTTTTCTTGATGAAAAAATATTTACCAGCCTATAGAACGGAAGCCCTCAAATTGCTAAAAATCTTACTTTTCAATTTTTTATTTTCTAATGGAGATGCACATTTGAAAAATTTCTCATTACTGGAAACTCCTATGGGCGATTATCGCTTTAGTCCTGCTTACGATTTATTGAATAGCCGAATTCATATCGAAGACAAAGATTTTGCCCTTGATGACGGACTTTTACCAAAGAATATGGCTAAAGGAAAGACTCAGCAACAATTTGCTATACTCGCCAGAGCAGCCAATATCAATGAAAAAATTTATCAAGATATATTGATAACAATGCTGAATCAATCCGATAAAGTCGAAAACTTAGTGAAAGCATCTTTTTTAAATAAATCCACAAAACGAAATTACTGGCAAGCCTACCAAAGACGCTTAAAACGATTGTCAAAAATGTGATTTAAACACGTTCTTAGACATCCTCCTAAATGGTGTTTATAGTTTTCCACACCTGTGCAAAATTTCCTAATAAAAAGCTTTTGAAATTCCGTATCTTGCAAGGCGAAATTTAGACCGCTCTGCTAAGAGAAAAGAGAACGTGCCTAAGGCACTGAGAGAAGAGAGATTAACGAGATATACCCTAAGAACAATAACACAATAACACAATAACACAATAACACAACAACACATAATTATGCCAGATTTTTGCCATTTACACTGCCATACCCAATATTCGCTACTAGACGGAGCTTCCGAGATCGGAACTATGATGGACAAAGCCGTTGCCGACGGGCAGAAAGCCGTTGCACTGACCGATCATGGTAATATGTTTGGCGCCTTTAAATTTGTGGCAGAAGCCAACAAACGAGATATTAAGCCCATTATTGGCTGTGAATTTTATTTGGTAGAAGACCGACATAAAAAATCATTTGCGAAAGCAAAAGGAGAAAAAGACAAACGCTATCACCAACTCTTACTGGCAAAAAACCAACAAGGCTATCAAAACCTGTGTAAGCTGTGTTCGCTGGGTTTTATAGAAGGATTGTACTCTAAATTCCCTCGTATTGACAAGGAATTGTTGGAAAAATATAGCGAAGGACTGGTTGCCACTAGCTGCTGTATTGGTGCAGAAATTCCTCAGGCTATTTTACACCACGGAGAAGAAAGAGCAGAGGAATTGCTCAAGTGGTGGCTCAATCTGTTTGGCGAAGATTATTATATAGAACTGCAAAGACATCGTGGGCTGGAAGACATTGACGGACTGGGAATCAGTCAGGAAGATATCAATCAGACATTGCTCAAACTGGCAAAAAAACACAATGTCAAAGTCATTGCAACCAACGATTCCCATTATGTAGAGGAAGACGACTGGATGCCACACGATATTCTACTCTGCATCAATACAGGTAACAAAGTAGAAGAAACTAAGCGATTCAAATTCCCTAGTTCTGATTTCTATTTCAAAACGCAGGCAGAAATGAACCAGTTGTTCAGCGATGTGCCTTTTGCGATTGATAATACCATGGAAATCTATAGCAAAATAGACAAACTGGAACTAGCTCGCGATGTTTTGTTGCCTGCTTTCCCGCTTCCGCCGGGCTTTGAAACTCAAAATGACTATTTACGCCATATCACCTACGAAGGCGCCAAAAAACGCTATGGCGAGATAACAGAAGTCGTGCGTGAGCGACTGGATTTTGAGTTGAGTGTAATCAAGGCATCGGGTTATCCTGGTTACTTCCTCATTGTGCAGGATTTCACCACGGTTGCCCGTCAAATGGGTGTTTCTGTAGGACCTGGGCGGGGCTCTGCTGCTGGTTCTGCGGTGGCTTATTGTGTAGGAATTACCAATGTAGACCCGATTAAGTATGACTTGCTGTTTGAGCGTTTTCTGAATCCTGAAAGGGTTTCGATGCCGGATATTGATATTGATTTTGATGATGTAGGGCGGAGTAAAATTATTGATTACGTTATTGATAAATATGGTCGAAATCAGGTGGCTCAGATTATCACCTATGGCTCGATGGCCGCTAAATCTTCTCTGCGGGATGTAGGGCGTGTAATGGACGTTCCGCTACCTGACGTAGATAAAATTGCGAAATCTTTCCCTACACACCTTTCTGCTTCTCTGAATAAGGTCTTGAAAACAGGCGATATTGATGATAAATTGAAAGGCAAAATGAACTCTGAGGACGTAGAACGTGCCTACAACTTCCGTAAAATGTCGGAAGGAGATGATGTAACGGGGAAGATGATTCGTCTGGCTAAAAAACTGGAAGGCTCGGTTCGGAATACGGGGATTCACGCCTGTGGGGTTATTATCACACCGGATGATATTACCAATTATGTCCCGGTTTCGGTAGCCAAAGACTCTGACTTATTAGTCTCACAGTTTGACAATAGCGTGGCTGAAGATGCCGGTCTGCTAAAGATGGATTTCCTGGGACTGAAGACCCTGACGATCATTAAAGATGCCATAGTACTGGTCAACCAAACTAAAGGCATTGATATAGATCCGGATGAAATACCCCTGGATGACGAATTGACTTACGAGCTATTTCAGCGCGGAGATACCATAGCCATTTTTCAATATGAGTCGCCTGGTATGCAGAAGCACATGCGTGACCTAAAGCCCAATAAGTTTGAGGATTTGATTGCGATGAATGCCTTGTATCGTCCTGGCCCATTGGCTTATATTCCTGAATTTATTGCCCGTAAGCATGGGCGTAAACCGGTAGTCTACGATCTGGATGCGATGGAAGAGTACCTGTCTGAAACCTACGGGATTACAGTCTATCAGGAGCAGGTGATGTTGCTATCGCAAAAGCTGGCTAATTTCTCTAAAGGTCAGGCAGATGTACTGCGTAAAGGAATGGGTAAAAAGAAAAAGAAGGTAGTAGATGCCATGTACCCGCTTTTCGTAGAAGGCTGTGAAAAGAACGGCCACCCAAAAGAGGTAGTCGATAAAATCTGGAAAGACTGGGAAGCCTTTGCTTCTTATGCTTTCAATAAATCGCACTCTACCTGCTATGCCTTAGTCGCTTTTCAGACCGCCTACCTGAAAGCACATCATCCGGCTGAATTTATGGCTTCCGTATTGACACATAATAAAAACGATATTTCTAAAATTACCTTTTTTCTGAGAGAATGTAAACGTATGGGCTTAGACGTACTTGGTCCTGATATCAATGAAAGTGGACTTAATTTTACTGTAAATAAGAAAGGACAAATTCGCTTTGGTATGTCTGCCCTGAAAGGAGTAGGAGAGGGGCCGGTAGAAGCTATTTTGAAAGAAAGAGAAAATGGCGCATATGTTAGTGTTTTTGATATGGCACGTCGTTTGAACCTGCGTGCAGTCAATAAAAAATGCATGGAAAGCCTTGCGCTGGGCGGAGGTTTTGATTGCTTTGAAGACATACACCGGGCGCAATATTTCACACAGTCTGAAAAGTATGATACTTTACTGGAACATGCCTTAAAATATGGCAATGCTTACCAAAACCAGAAAGCCGATGCGGTTAATTCGCTCTTTGGCGCATCAGAGGATGTTATGATTCCTGAACCCAAAGTTCCTGTGGCAGAAGAATGGAATTTAATTGAAAAATTAGGTCGGGAAAAAGAAGTCACAGGTATCTATATCAGTGGGCATCCATTGGATAATTACCAACTGGAAATAGATAGTTTTACGACTTGTTCACTAGAAAATGCACCCAATTATCAAGGGAAAAATACAGACATCAAAATAGCAGGCATCGTTATGAGAGCCAATCACCGGATCAGTAAAAAAGGAACCGGCTGGGGCGATTTTGCTATTCAGGATTATAATGGTTCTCTGGAACTCCGCATGTTTAGTGGCGACTATATGAAATTCAAAGGCTTCTTCGAGTTAGGTGCCATTCTGTATATTAAAGGCAGTTATAAAACCCGTTGGAATAGTGAAGATGAGTATGACTTTAAGATCAAGGAAGTCCAAATGATGGAAGATGTCGCTGCCAACAATACACAGTCGATGACTTTAACCGTTGATGTCAATGATTTATCAAAAGAACTGGTAGAAGAAATAGATACTATTTGTAAAGCCCATAAAGGCAAACACCGCCTGAAAGTAATTGTAGAAGATAGAGAGGAACGTATTCGTATTGCATTAAGAGCCAAAGAACGCAAAGTAAATGCAGATAGTGAGTTGGCTGGCTTGTTTACACGAATAGGGGTGAGGTGTAAGTTGAATTGATGTATTTAGTCACTTTAAGTACTTTATAAGTGCTTAAAAGTACTTGTTGTTTTATTAAATATGATTTAAATAATTTTATTAATGGCTTTTAGTTAAGGATATAAAAGTATTTTTAAATTTTTTAATTTCGCAGGTAAGGAATATATACGCAATGCGGGTATAAACAAGTTCTGTCCAATTAGAAAAAAACCAACCCGCAAAAGCAGCCGGTTCGTTCCTCACCCGCTGCTTTTTTAGCCCAACAGCTCAAATCCCACCCACCACCCACGAAGAAATAGTGAATTTGTTCATTGAAAAACAGTGAATATTATTACCTTTAGACAAATTAAAGTCGATTCATTATGAACCGAATATTAGAAGTTTTAAAAGAAAAGGGAATCACTCAAACATGGCTGTCCAAAAAGATGGATAAGAGCTATACTACAATTAATGAGTATGCTCGAAATAAAAGGCAACCAAGTTTGGAAGACTTATATAAAATTGCGGAAATACTACAAGTAAAAGTCGCTGATTTATTAAGTGAAAACATAAAAAAGAAGGATGAATAATTTTAAAGAGAAAGCAGATAAAATTTGGGAAGTTGCCAACCTGTTGCGTGGCGACTATAAAAGAGCTGACTATGGTAAAGTGATCTTACCAATGACTGTCTTGCGTCGATTAGATTGTGTTCTTAGAAAAACTAAACAAAAGGTTTTAGACGCATTGCCTAAAGTTGAAAATAGTATTGAGAGCGCAAAAGATAAAGTACTTAACAAAGTTGCGGGATACAATTTTCATAATAGGAGTAAATTTGATTTTGATAAGATAGTTGCCGATCCAAATAATGTGGCAGCTAATTTACGGAACTATATAAATGGCTTTTCATCAACAGCTAGAGAAATTATCGAGTATTTCAACTTTGATGATCAGATCGATAGAATGGATGATCCCAAAGCTGATATTCTATTTAGAGTTGTAAGGGCGTTTCAAGAAATTGATCTTACCCATATGGATTCTATGGAAATGGGATATGTATTTGAAGATTTAATCAGACGATTTGCAGAACAATCGAATGAAACCGCTGGAGAACACTTTACACCTCGTGAAGTTATAAAGCTAATGGTCAATATGCTTTTTAATGAGGATAACGAAATCCTTACAACTGCGGGTGTTGTTAAAACACTTTATGATCCAGCATGTGGAACAGGAGGAATGCTCTCTATTGGAGAACAGTATGTAAAAGAACTTAACCCAAATGCAGAACTTAAAGTTTTTGGTCAAGAGATAAATCCAGAGTCTTATGCTATTTGTAAATCTGATATGCTGATTAAGGGGCAAAATCCGAGCAACATCAAATTTGGAAATACTTTTACGATTGATGGTTTGGAAGATGAAAAATTTGATTACATGCTTTCAAACCCTCCATTTGGTGTTGATTGGAAAAAAGCACAAAAGATTATAAAAGCTGAACATGAAAATATGGGAATGCAAGGTAGATTTGGAGCTGGCTTGCCAAGAATAAATGATGGATCATTATTGTTTTTGCAACATATGATTTCTAAAATGAAACAGTCTGGAACGCGTATCGCCATTGTATTTAACGGTTCGCCTTTGTTTTCAGGTTCAGCAGGTAGTGGAGAAAGTGAAATTAGAAAATGGATTATTGAAAATGATTGGTTGGAAGCCATTGTGGCTCTACCTGACCAATTGTTCTACAACACAGGTATATCTACCTACATTTGGATAGTAAATAATCAGAAAATTGACATACGAAAAGGTAAAGTCCAATTGATTAATGCTACAGGTGTAAAAGATGAGGAACTCATTGAGGAAGGAAAGCTAAATGTAAATCGCTTTTGGAAGAAAATGAATCGAAGCCTTGGTAATAAGAGAAAAGAGATTCCAGAAAATGGCAATTCTAAAGGAATTGGATACATCACCCAACTATATGGTGATTTTCAAGAAAATGAGTTCTGTAAAATATTCCCCAATGATTACTTCGCTTATTGGAGAATCACAGTAGAACAACCATTAAAAGAGGAAGAAGGAAAAGTAGTTTTGTCTAAAGGCAAACCAAAAGCAGATTCTAAGCTGCGTGATTATGAGAATATTCCGTTTTTACGAGAAGATAAAAATGGAATTTTAAAACCTCAAACTATTGAGGAATATTATCAACGAGAAGTAATACCTCATCTGCCAGAATCATGGATTGATCACAAAAAAACAAAAGTGGGTTATGAAATAAATTTCACGAAATACTTCTATGAATTTAAACCACTTAGATCACTAGAAGAAATTAAAGCCGAAATTTTTAAGCTAAAAAATGAGGTATCCATTAACCAAGAAAATGTAATTGATTGATGGAGAGATATCCAAAATACAAAGATAGTGGCATTAAATGGATTGGAGATATTCCTGAACACTGGAAAATTTCAAAATTCGGAAAAAATGTAACAAAACTTACGAATGGTTATGTAGGACCTGTTAGAAAGATAATGAGGCACAGTGGCGTTCCTTATATTCAAGGTATTCATATTAAAGAAACAGCCATTGAATTCACTCCTAAAGGACCGTATTATGTCAGTAAAGAATGGTCAGATGCACACGAAAAATCAATTTTAAAAAAGGATGACGTTCTTTTTGTGCAAACAGGTGAAATTGGTAAAGTTGGAATTGTTCCAGAAGAATTTGAGGGGGCTAACTGCCATGCACTTATAATAACGAGACCTAATGAATCTATTATTTCAAAATATTTATACTATTATTTTACTTCAAATATAGGTCATTATATCCTAAATAGAATTAGAACTGGTGAAATTCTACACCATATAAATGGGTCTAAATTAAAGGCAGTTCACATAATCATTCCTAATGTTAATGAGCAAAAGATAATCACACACTACCTCGACCGTAAAACCACCGAAATCGACCAACTTATTGCCGACAAAAAGCGATTAGTCAAACTCTACAAAGAAGAGAAAACAGCTCTCATCAACCAAGCAGTCACCAAAGGCATTGATCCAAATGCTCCGATGAAGGATAGTGGGATTGAGTGGTTGGGGGAGATTCCTGAGCATTGGCAATCAACATCTTTAAAATGGTATGCAAATATCTACTCAGGAGGAACACCATCAAAAAAGAATCCCGAATATTGGAAAGACGGGACAATACCTTGGTTGAATTCTGGAACTGTAAATCAATGGGATATCACTACTCCATCTGAATACATTACTCAGGAAGCGTTAGAAAACTCAAGTGCAAAGTGGATTCCAGAGAAGTCAATTTTAATGGCTTTGGCAGGCCAAGGTAAAACTAAAGGGATGGTAGCTCAAGTACATATAAGCTGTACTTGTAACCAGTCAATGGCAGTCATTGTGCCTAATGAAAAACTCCACAATAGATTCTTGCTCTACTGGCTTAAAAGGAACTATCAAAATATTAGAAATTTAGGAGGTGGAGATAAAAGAGACGGAATAAACCTTGAGATGATTGGAGGAATTCCAATTCCTTTATTCTCTATAGAAGAACAGAAAGAGATTACTGAATTTATTGAAAAACAAATTAAAATTCTTGATAATAAAATCGTAAACGCAAATAAATATATTGATTTAATAACCGAATATCGTACAGCATTAATAAGTGAGGTAGTCACAGGCAAAATAAAAGTAACTAATACCAGATGAGTAATCAAATGCATATAGAACCCAGTAATCAGACTTTTTCTGAACTGATGAGTAACAGCACCCGATACGTGGTACCACGTTTCCAACGAGATTACTCCTGGGAGCAAGAACAATGGGAAGACTTATGGAATGATATTCAAGAACTTGGGGAAGAAGGCTCCCACTATATGGGATATATTGTATTACAACAAAAAGATAAAAATCAATATGAAATCATAGATGGTCAACAAAGAATGGTGACTTTGACTTTGCTCATATTAGCATACATGTCAAAATTACAATCGTTTATTGACGCAGGAACAGATGTAGATGATAATAAAGAAAGGATGGACGAAATCCGAAAACGACATGTCGGAGTTAAGAATCTTGTGACTTTAAGTGTAGATAGTAGATTGACATTGAATAGAAATAACAAGGCTTATTTCAAAAACATCTGTGATACCTTAGCGCCTGCTAATCCTCGCCAAATTACTCGAAGTAATAATTTCCTTCGAAAAGCATTTGAATACTTTGTGTCAAAAATTGATTTATCAAATGGACTTGAGATAGCAAAGCATATTGAGCAGTTTACCACATCGTTGATGTTTACAAAAATTGTCGTTCAGGATAGTATCAATGCTTATAAAGTCTTCGAAACTCTTAATGCCAGAGGTGTTAAATTATCTACACCTGACCTTATTAAGAATTACATATTTTCCATAATAGCAGAAACAGGTGCCGTCACCGATCCAGAATTAGACGAATTAGATGAAAAGTGGAGTGGCATCATATCCCAATTAGGTGAAAAAAACTTTACGGATTTTGTAAGATATCTATTCAACTCAGAACATAATTTTGTCACCAAGAAAGAACTATTTAAAAAAGTTAGGGATCAATATAATACACCACAATTGGCATCTACGTACCTGAATACCTTGGAGGCAGATGCGGCTTTATATACTTCTTTATTGAATCCATATGAAGAGTGGTGGAATTCAATAGATGCAAAATACTTAGAGGTAAAACCATACCTTGAAGCATTTAAGCTATTCGGACTAAAGCAGCCTAATATCATTCTATTGGCAGCCTATAAAAAATTCACAGCTGAAGAATTTGTAAAGACTGCAAGGTATTTATATGTACTCTCGATTAGATATAATGTCATTTGCAACTATTCAGCCAACGATCAAGAAAAGAGGTATAACACTATAGCACGAAATATCT
>JAHDFX010000159.1:14609-14954 GCA_020627965.1 Saprospiraceae bacterium
AAGCCGTGCAAGTCATGTCAAAAACAGTTCAGAATTCAAGGAGCTATATCCAAGCGATGATGCATTTAAAAATACTTTTGCGTTTTACAAAATGCCAAGCAGAAGGTCATCCAAAAAGATAAGATTTCTATTAGCTGAAATTGAAAAGCAGTTTGGTAGAGACATAAATTATCTCGGAGTAACACTTGAACATATATGCCCATACAATCCTGATGCTGGATGGAATGCTTCATTCGGGGAAGGGATAAATGATGTATCTGATCGTTTAGGTAATATGGTTTTGTTAGATCGTGAAAACTTTGAGTTAGGAAGGAAATCTTATGAGGAAAAACAAAAAGCATACTT
>JAHDFX010000396.1 GCA_020627965.1 Saprospiraceae bacterium
ATCATTGGAAGGATAAAGAAATATTTACTTTCATTACTTTTATATACCGATTACTATTTGTAATCAATGTATTTTCTTATGTAGCCTTGGATAATTTGAATACAGGGGGTGATAAACACAGCATGATTGTCAATGTATTGCGTTATAGCAATTTTATAGCGCTGTTTTTTATATTTCTATTACAAAATGTCATTTACATATTTTACTCTTGGCGTTTTTATTATTCTCAGAAAATCATTTTACAGGGATCTCAATCCAAAGAATCCAACATTACGCTAAACTGGATGAAATGGTTCATCATACTCTATACCATTTTGATAGCAATGCTATACCTATCTCAAATTAGCCCTTTTCATCCTGGGCGGGATGTATTTAGAATGTTCAGTTTAATTTACGTGGGTGCAATTATCTACTTTGGAAGTAAAAATTACCAATTTGTCCTTGAGAAAATCAAGGGGCAAATGTTGGACGAAAGAAAAATTGCTGAATTAAAAGGGGAACTTTTAACCTATATGGATAAAGAAAAGCCTTATTTAAACTATGATGTTTCATTGAATTCTTTAGCACAAGCCTTGAATACGAACAGTAAATATCTATCTTACCTCATCAACAAAGAGTTCGATACCAACTTTTCTAGCTTTATCAATAATTATAGGATAGATGAGGCTAAAAAGCTTTTGTCCAATCCCGAAAATGATATTTACACCATTGAAACAATAGCAGAAATGACAGGTTTTAAATCTAAGTCTGCTTTCAATACTGCCTTTAAGAAATTCACAAATCTGACACCCTCCAAATATAAAGTGATGCACAGCTAAAAAGGATAAAATTCTACTTTTTCATGATTTAACGATAAACGTGACTTATCAAATCAGGGCTTGTATACTGTTTTATCCATCATGTGCCCATCGCAGAACTGAATTAATTTAGCAATTGAAATAGATTGTGACTATTGCTATATGAATAAAATAATAGGGATTAGCCGTACTAATTCACGGAATTTGAACAATTGCCATTCTGTAAAGTAAGTAAATAGGCTGAAATTTAAACTATTATTCTAAGTGACATAGAATGAAACAAATTTTATGTCGGAGGAATTAATCTTGGCCTTTTATTTTTTAATCTGTTGTTATTTATCATAGTTGTGACATTCATCACAACTTTCAGTTTTTGTGAATACTATTATTACCTAATTTGAAACTATTTTAAATGATTATTGTATGAAAAAAATTACACTCAACTTTATTTTAATTTTTTCATTACTGACATACAGCTCAACCTTAGCTACTGCTCAGTGTATAGTACCTGGTGCTACTTACCTGACAGAAGACTTTACAGATCTGACAGGTTTGACTTTGAATGGAACAACTTGTAATGATAATACATGTACAGCATTTGGAGATTACAATGATATTGTAACTGCTGGTTGTGTAGGCGGGATGGTCGGTAATTTTTATGGGGTATCTGATATCTGTGGGACTGCAACTATGGTTACAATCGATGCTACGGCTTCAATACCTGCGGGACAGTCTGGAGAGATATTTTTCCAAGGATTGTTTGGGGATAATGGTTTAGGAGGAGTAGACGCAACAGATCAGCTATTTATTGAACATAATATTAATGGAGGCGGATGGTCTGCAGGCTTGACTTTTTCAGGTGATGGTACCTCTTTAGTTGGAAATGGGATGGCATTAACAACTACTGCCCAATGTTTTCAATATTCAATTGGCTCTGGTCTTGGTGGATCAACGATACAAATTAGAATGAGATACAGCGGATTTACTTCTGGTGGCGAAAGTTTTGGTGCGGATGAGTTCAAAGTAGTTGCAGCTTGCCCTGTTACAGTAGGAGAGCCTTTCGCTGTTTGCGGTTCTGGTGGGAACTATAATGTTATTGTCCCTTACTTGGGATCAAGTAGTGATCCAGCAGATGTAGTAGTTAATAATTCAGCTTCTGGTTCAGTGAGTGGGACTTTTGCTACAGTTGATGGTCAAGTCTTGGTTACTGGTATTACGGCTACTGATTCTTGGTCTATTGATGTTACCGTTTGTGGAACTACGACTACTTTTACAGGGGTAGCGCCTGCACCATGTTTGGCTGACCCGACTTGTCCTTCTACTCCTGCTTTGCCAGCAACATACATCAGTATTACGCCTTGTCCTACAGCTTCCAGCCATGCGGCTCAAAATACCGATGCAGATAATGATGCCACTTTGGCGACGCCTTATGCTACTTGGGAGGCTGCCGTAGCAAGAGCGATTACGGAAGAAGGTTTAGGGAATGGTGTTATTGATATTGTCTTTGAAACGGGTAATTATATGAAAACAGCTGGTGATGTCAATGCTTTCCGGGCGCATATCCCCG
>JAHDFX010000160.1 GCA_020627965.1 Saprospiraceae bacterium
GGGTATTCTGCAAACGTTCAAAAAATGTTACCTAATGAAAAACTAAAGCGAATATTCTGATTGTCAATATACTGGATGTATGAGCTTTATGTCGATTTACATTTGACTGATAAAAGCAAAAACCAATACGGAGTATTGTTATTGTTAAGTACTTAAATTAATAACCAGGGCAAACGCATCAAAAGAAAAAATACGTATTTAACCACAGATTATCACAGATTGATATCGAATTCTGTACTATAATCTGTGTAAATCTGTGCTATCTGTGGTGAATAATTGCATTTATAATACCTTTTATAGAGGAAATAATTTTGATGCGTTTGCCCTAATTAATAACAAACAATTTTAAAACTATGAAAAAAAATCTTATTCTACTAATTCTTGCTTGTATGAGCTTTTCGGCAAGCACGCAAGTTCAACTAGATTCTTTAGTTACTGAAAATTATAATTTAGGTGCTGATGAATGGGAGTACTTCGAAAAAACAGCCTACAGCTATGACGGAAACGGAAATGAGATAGAAAGGATTATATATTTAAGAACCTTCGATCAATGGGAAGCATATAAAAAAGAAGAATACACCTATGATAGTGACAATAAGCTAACTTCAAAGACTTATTCCTACTGGGACGGCAGTCAATGGATACTTAGTTATAGAGATGAATATAGTTATGATACTAATGATAATTTAACCTTGGCCGAGCTCAATGCCTGGGATGGATATTCTTTTGTGTATCCCCTCTATAAAGAGACCTATAGCTATGATGTGAATAACAACCTGATAGAGGAAATTGGTGAAGGCTATGAGGAAGACATTGGCAGTTTTCAAAATACTGTTCGAAGAACCTATTCTTATGACGCTAATAACAGGCTAATCGAGCGACTTATTTCTTTTTGGGATATCTATTCCCTTACCTGGTTTGCTCCCTCTAATAAAACTGAGTATAGTTATGATAGTGACAATAATCGTATGTTGGCGCATTATTTTGAATGGGATTTTAATCAGTCAGTATGGGTTAATGATTTTAGGTATTTTTACGCTTATGATAACACCCTTAATTATAATGATCTGTTTCTTCCTAATGGTTTTACAGAACCTGAGTTCAAACATAAGCGCGATACTTACCTGGAAGAAGCCTGGAATGTCACTACAGAGCAATGGAATACCTCCGAAAGAGGCACTTACTATTACTCAGGCGATGTTCTCAATATAGAAAATATAGTGGAGGCAGGCATCCAAGTATTTCCTAATCCAGCTCAAGAATATGTAGTATTTGACTTGGCAAACAGTTCAAAACCGGCGCGTATTGAATTATACGATGCACAAGGGAAATTAGCAGATAATCAGGTACTTACTAACAACCAAATCGTCATCAGTCACTTGAATAGCGGAGTCTATTTTTATCAGCTTTTTCATGCTGGTGAGCAATATGGTGGACGATTGGTAGTGAAGTAGAATTTTTTTACAAAAACATGAGTCATCCCGAATTTTAGAGGTGTTCGACTATACCCTACATTAGTCGAACACTACCCGAATTTTAAAAGTGATAAAAATGTCCATTAAAAAGCAGCCATCGACCATGGACTATCGACCGTCGACTTCTTATAATCTCTTTTTACTAAAATTCGGGATGTCTCATGCTTTAGTGTTTATACCACTCTTTTCTTAGTTCGATCAATAACTGATTCGCTTTCTCTTTATCAGGCTTATCCTGTAATACGCTGGTTTCATAAGCTGCTTCCACCAGTTTCATTTTTTCCTCTGCTTTGGCAATCAGTTCATCATATTCGTGTTCTCCACGACGGATAGACAGTAGTTCTTCCCGATTCGGACGACGGACAATAACCTCACCTTTTCCTAATATTTCTTTTGCCATATCCAATAAGCGGAAAGTGTGCATCATGTTCTTTGAATCGTAGTTCTTACCATGCCTTATATTGTTTTCATAGCGTGCCGGATTACGTTTGTCTACCCAATTCCAGTACTCCTTGTAGTCTTTGCAATACTTGACATAGCCATCTTCATTGAAATGCATAGTACCGGCGGTTTGCTCGCCTTTTGGAATACTGCTCAACAATACTTTGGTCGCCTCATCTTTGCGCATGATGCCTTTATAATTATGTGCTGTACTGTGATACAATCCATACACATCTTTAAAATGCGGAATATTCACCAAACCACAATCTTCCTGACGGATGCCTTTTATGTTCAGCCATTTCAATAAAGGAATAGAACCATTATCGTATAATACATAGCAAAATTCCAAAATACTTTTCTTCTCTTTTGCTACTGGATTGACGATCTTTTTATTCAGTCCTCTGGCTTTTTTGATCTGTTCATAGGCATAGCCACTGAAGGTGTTTTTACATAATTTAGATAAAAACAACTCTGGCAAAATCTTATCGTAGATGGGGTGTTTGTACAATATTTTATCTTCCGGCACTGCCAGCATTTCGAGCATATTGGGGTTGTTTTTTATCAATAATTGTATAAATCTGCCTAGCTCGTAATAGACCACATCTTGCTTTTTATCTGAAATTTGTGGTGTATAATCCAGCCCATAGATCATGTCTTCGGGGAGGATATATACGCCTTTCATATCGGTATCGGACTGAGGTGTATCTGTCCCATAGGCTTTGCTGCCTGAGATGCACTCGAAGATGATGAGTCCTTTTTCTTTTAGGTTTTTTATATCCATTTTCTCAAAGTTCCTTTTTACACGCTGTACTAAGCCTGAATAGCTATCGGGACAGTGTTTTAAATTTGCCTCCGGCAATGACACGTCCCTGCTCGGTAATTTGATAATAATAATTTCCTACAGGAAACGCCTGTACAGAAATTTCAGTTCGTTGTGCAGCTATATTTTTTTGTGTAAACAAGCGGCCATTCATATCAAAAATAGCCAGTTGGGCATTGTTGAGCAATTCATCTGTTTCTATGAATAGTATATCCGTTGCAGGATTGGGATATAAACTGACCTGAATTTCGGGCATGAGTGGTGTTTTTATGCCTGTTTCAAATTCGAAGGCTACTTCGTCTATGTATAATGTACTTCCTGCCGCTGCCATGAACTCTTGCCCGCCGGCACTAGAAGTAAATACAACTGACATAGAATCGGGTATGGCAGAAGAGAAATAGTCTACTTCAAGATCGAAAGCTGTATAAGTATTGACTTCATTATACACGACCAGAGCACCCTGACCAATGAGTTCTTGCTGCCCATTATTAAAACGGGTAAACTGACAAACTATAGCGGCAGAGTCGCTTTCTTCTGGGAAGTACATATAATGGCCAGTAAATCGGTTTGGGCGATCTGTGTAAGGTACGCCTATCTTAATGGCTTCTGTAGGCTCTGTAATTTGTGTATCATCGAAGATACCTGTGTATACAGTACCAGCTACAGGCAACATAAAAAATGTGGCTGAAACCATCTTGGCAGCATAATTACCAGCATATACATTATCGGTTTCCCTGAATGTTGTCACGGGAGCAAATTCACTGAGTTTAGCAATTGGATTGGCGGTTGCCCAATAGCCAGTAGGTTCGTAGTAGTCACCTCCTGAGTCGTAATCCCAGCTTTCCATATCGCCTGTTTCCAGGGGTGTTTGGGCAAATAAGCATATGGGCATAAAGCCAATAAGTAGAATGATTTTGAGGTATTTTAATAAACTGGTAGAAGTTTTCATCATTAAGTTATTTTTTACAATGTAAGTAAATCTTTTTAAGGATAATAAAAAAGACCTCGAACTTCAACTGAAGTAGTTTGCGCTAGTAGACTGATTTTGCCTAAAAAATCTAACAATAATATTACAGATTCTTTGTCGTAGAATTGGGTTTCATATAGTAGATTTGTACTATGGAACTAAAGAAACGTTTGAAACAGTATTATATTCAAATGAGAGATAATGGTGTTTCGGCTGATATGGGCTTTTTAGAAAGCACAAGGGTGCAGATGGTAAACTGTTTTTCTGTGGGGGTTCTGCTGGTCGTATCGTGTTTGGTAGTACTTTTTTGGGAGCATGTCATTGTTCAGGATATACCGATCTTACTTTTTTTTCTGGTACTTTCTCTTTCATTGATATATTTGAATGGGAAAGGGCAGATATGGACAGTTCAAGTACTTTTTCATTTTCTGATGCCTCTGATATTTGCCATTACTCTAATGATGTACGGCAAAACCAATACCGATGAAGTGATGGTTGGTTTACTGACGTCACTTGGTTTTATCTCTTTTAGAAACTATTCGTATCAGTGGACAGTCGTCATCTGGAATCTACTTTGTTTTACTATAGCTTCTGTCTATGTCTATAATCATGGAGCCTTCTATCCTTTTGATATGAGTTCGTTAGAGCGTTATCTTTCTGGGATATTGATGATCACATTAGCGGTCTTTGTATCGGGCATTGTGATTAGGACTAATTATAAGTATGGTAGCAAAATACTTGAACTAACAAATACACTGGAAGAACAAAACCAGAACCTAGATGATGTAAATACTGAATTGAGCGAAATAAATTCCGACCTTAAAAACTTTGTTTATGTAGCTTCTCACGATCTAAAAGCACCTTTGCGTTCTATCATTAGTTTTCAAACCCTGATAGAACGGGATGTAAAAGAGTTGAATAATGAAAAACTGAATGAATATTTATCCTATTCTACTACCAGTGCCCGCCAAATGGAAGCTGTACTTACCGACTTATTGAAATACTCAAAACTTTCTCAGGAAATCAAAAAAGAAGACCTGGAACAAGTGAATTTGGGAGATATTATGGAGCAGGTTATGGTAGAAACAAAATATGGTCAGATTAAAGGAGCTATTATCAAGATTGATGGCAAATTAGAGAACTTTAGGGGTGTCAATAGTCAGGTTAAATTAGTCATGCAAAACCTAATTGGCAATGGTATTAAATACAATGAATCAGCAGTACCTGAAGTAGTCGTTTCGACTGCGACACAAGGTGAACAAGTTGTCGTACGAGTAAGGGATAATGGCATCGGTATTGCCCCTGAATTTAAGGAACAGATATTCGAACCTTTTAGGCGATTACACGCCCAGTCTAAATATGAAGGAACTGGTTTTGGACTGGCAATTACGAAAAGAATTGTTGATAAAATAGGAGGGAGTATTGAACTTTCCTCAGAGCTTGGAGAAGGTACTGAGTTCAGTGTTTCTTTTCCACGGTAATGATAAAAGCGGAGCAGACGTTTCATCTACTCCGCTCACCAGTAGGGATTCAACAAGCAATACACTTAAAAATTAAAGCTCATGCCCAGACTAACTATGTTGGCTTTCAAGCCAGTACTTCGATCGTAATGACTATACTTTAAGTCAATACTCTTCATTTTAAAAACGGGATACTTTTTGAAAGGGAGTTTCACCCTTGCAATGCCTTTATTCGGGTTATAACTCAATCCGATTCCATAAGCATGACTACTCAGCTCAGACAAGTCATAGTCAGAGGTATAATAAACATCTTGTACGCTATGTTCTTTATACGGCTTGAAATAATCTGCTGCCGTTTGAGTATGAAAGCGATAAAATGGATAAACAGAGAAAAAGCGGTTTACTTTAATAGGCAATTCCATGCTGACAGTATGCCCCTGAACGCCCCAGTTGTCCCAATAATAACGATAGTAGAGACGCATCAGTAAATGCTCGGAAATGTGTGTATTGAGGCGTAAGCCTATCGGTAATTTAAATCTGTTATCAGGCAGATTCTCTATTCTGGCCCGACTCTGTTCTTGAAAATAGACTCTGTGGAAAGGCGTAGACAGCAAGCCGTTCATATGAATGCCTTCCACCTGTGCGCTCACCTGCATTTTTTTATTCAAGACTCTGGAAACACCTAAAGACACATTGTAAGATTGCCGCTTATCGGTTGGTACACTGGCTTCGCCTCTTAATTCAGATGGAAAATACAAGGACCAGGTATCAATGAAAGCCTGTGCGCTGAGCGATACTGCTGTATTTTTATCTTTGGATTGTATGCCTGTAAAAAAGCCGCCATTGATGGAAATATAATCGTACTCTACACTGCCGCCTAATCTGAAGCCAATCGTTTTGGTGTCGGTCAATGAGTAAGTAAAACCAGCATTTCCGTGCATACGCACATCCGAACTGGAATCAGAAGAACGGATATTGTCAATGTTATCAGTAGAAGCGGAAGAATAATAGTCGTATCCTCCATCCAGATTTAGGGTCAGTTTTTCTCTTACAGGAACCGATAAGATAAGTTTCTGTGTAAAATCAGTCAATTGTTCAGTGCCAATACCTCCGGTAACTGCTCCATTATTGCCATCCTGAGCATAATAACTACTCAACATATCGACATTAATGGTTTGCCAGTCAGGTTTTACATAAGTAGAAACACTGATCTCTGTAGAGTCCTTGTTCACCAAATCGCTGCGACGATCAGAAGAACCTTTTTTCCAAAATTGTGCTTTTAAATCTTGTGTAAACACTAGGAAAAACAAAACGAAAGAAATGATTACTAATTGCATCCGCAACCTCCTCCTACTTTACCTCCATTTGCTCCGGAGGCACCTTCACGGTAAGTTTGAAAATTGGTTTCAAAGAAGTCTAGCTTCTTAGCTTCCAGTTCCATTTCGGGGTCATTCAGATACATTTTTTGATAGCCTTTGACCGTTGTGCATGAAGCCATAATGATGGTCATGCATACAAGCGTCAGCCATATTTTGAGCTTTTTCATAAACCGAAATTTTTAAATTGCTTTGAATAATGAATGTTATCATCCTTGTCGATCACTACACATTCAATACCATTCAGTCGATTGATAAGGTTTATACCATCCTCTGCTCCCAACACCGAAATAGCAGTTGCCATAGCATCAGCAAATTCAGGATTCGGACAGACTACAGTAACATGTTTGATGCCTACTACAGGAAACCCTGTTCTAGGATCAACAATATGAGAATAGCGCTTACCGTCAATGATGGTGTAGTTTTCATAATTGCCGGAAGTTACCACCGCACCGTAAGGCAATGAACAACTGAGCAAATTCTGGTTCCTATTCTGTGGATGTGGAATATTGACCGTCCAGCCTGCTTCATCTGGTGGCTTTCCCCAACACATCAGATCGCCAGATGCATTGATAAGCCCGCTTTCGATGCCTAGTGATTGCATAACCTGTTGGGCGCGATAGGCAGCATAACCTTTACCTATACCACCAAAACCGATTTTCATGCCTTTCTTTTTCAGAAAAACACTGGAACGAGATGGGTTTAATTCGATATAACGATAATCTATCAAGCCCCGCAATTCCTGTATTTTATCGGATGATAAAACCTTATGCTCCTGTTTGTCAAATTTCCAATAGTAGCGGGAAAGCGTGCCACAGATATCGAAAGCACCAGCAGTACACACAGATATTTTTATACTTCTTGCGATCAAATCAAACAATTCAGGACTGACTTCAACAGATCGTATGCCTGCCTGACGATTGATCTCGCTCGTTTCAGAACCTTCTTTCCAGGAGGAGATCAAAGTCTCAATGCGTTCTATTTCCTGTACACCTGCCCGTATGGCATCCCATGCCTTCTGTGGGTTTCGGTCTACAGCCGTAAGGACAAAACCACAGCCCATCAATTTTATAGGATGATGATGTGCTTTTGGTTTTGTATTTGTCTGAATGATCGTCTGGACATTCATAACTTATGATTTTTTTTCTAAGATAATTTCAAGCAACTGGATAAACTGAGCTACTTGCATATTCTTTTCATAAGTAATTTCTCCAAGTACTTCTTTGTCTGGATTCAATAAAACTACTTTTGGAAAAGCACCATCCTGATTGTATTGCTCGGCTAGTTGCTCATTGTGTAGCCGTTGTTCTTCTGGCAACTGATTTTTCTTTCGATACGGAAAATCCAGTTCTAACAGCACGAGCTGTTCATCACTGAATTGGACAAAGTTTTCGGTACCGAGAATCGATTCTTTGAGTTGCATGCAGGATTTGCACCAGTCGGAGCCAGAGAAGACCATCAGTATATTTTTCTCTTGTTCTTTCGCCATTTCACGGCTGGTTTCCATATCATGTTGAAAGGTCTGGGCATAGCTTGCCAGGGCGGCTATCGTGATAAGACAGCCAGTCATTATTAGCTTCTTCATGTTAAAAAAAATATTGGTTGGGTAGAGTCTTGCTTATAAGAAAGAAGTATGAATTTATGTAGTCAATTTCGACTTGTTATTGATTAAACAGTTAACTGACTTTTTACCCTACCGGGAGGAATATTTTTATTGAGGTTTAGTTATTTCCACTAACAATTCTCTCTCATATCCATTGTACTTTTCGTCTATATACCCATGTGGATTACATATGATCTGGGTTTTCCCAATAGTATATTTCATGGGTTCATGAATGTGTCCATGCACCCAGTAATCAGGCTGATATTCGAGTATTAATTCTTCAAGGTTTGAAGCATAAGCCGAAGAAATAGGATCGTTCTTATAATATGCTGGGATTGACCTAGGGCTAGGAGCATGATGGGTTACAATAAAATTGATGGTATTCCCCGAGTTTATCAAGCTTTGAGTAAGCCAATGCAGCGAAGCTTTATGGATGTTGTACGTATCAATTGTCCTCAACTTAGAATAGCTCGGGTCTTTTCGGATCTTTTTGTAGTCGTTCATCCTTGCCTGACAGATAATTCCATACTCTTTAGGATGCCCAAATAATGAAAAGTCTGTCCATAGTGTCGCTCCATGAAATGTTACGTGGTCAATTTTAACAGACTCATTTTCGAGTATATGAATATTGGTGTCTTTTGCCAGATCTCTTATTTTATTCAATGTCTTTGGGTATGAACCTTTATAGTATTCATGATTGCCCAGCACGTAGATCACAGGTTTATCCTTGATCGTATTTTTAATCGATTCTATTCCTTTTATTCCAATATTTACATCCCCAGCAAGGACTACTATATCTGCATTATCAAATGTGAGCTGTTCACTTCCGAATTCCTGATGCAGGTCACTTATGATCTGAATTTTCAAATCTTTTTATTTTCATTTTAGACAAACTCTAAGGCAATACTCCATTATTACACTATTATCAATTTTTTAGTTCCAAGATTCAAGTTTTGCTTATCCTCCGATCAAGACCCCAAAAACCTCTTCATAGGCATCTTGCCCTAAAACGGTATAATAGAAAAAAGCACCTATCCAGCCATGAAAAATCCCCATAACGATCAGATTCCGTTCCTTGAAATATAGACTTGTGTATACAAGAGCCAAGAAGAATGTCCCGGTTATTAATAGCGTAAATGGATAATGCACGACCGAAAACAAAACTGCTGTCAGAATGATGATTAGAATATTTGGTAATTTGAAGGGCTCTATATCTTTTAGGTTTTTGGCAAATACGCCGATCATAATAAATTGCTGTATAATCCCCCAGATCGGATATAGCAATAATATCGGGAGGATGCGCCAGTTCAATACATTCGTACCCAGATAATTTCCTACACATATAAAACCAATGACCAGAGCGATCCCGATCAGCGACAATTCAATGAAAGTCCTTTTGAAGTTCTGAGTATTTAGTCCCCAATACTGAATGATCTCTTTGTTTTGCCTGTATCTATAGATTACATATAACAGCCAAAACAAAACAGCAGAAGCGATATATACAAATTTGACATTCAGCCAATCCATAAAGATGAATTTCCCTAGTCCGGTCAGGATAACGGCAATGATCTCAAGTAGTCTTCTTTTGTTGTCGATTTTCATGGTAGTTTATTTCTTACCAATTGGTTTAGTTTTGAACAATCAATCTTCGATAAACAGGCTTAGACAAATGCTCTCCATAAAGTCTTATCAGGTAAATTCCTGAGTTCAAATTTGAAGCATCTAAATTAGTTATTCCGCTGGAAATGATTCGAGTAGAAATGATTTCTCTCCCTGAATAATCCAAAACACTTACATCCAGATTACCTTGTAATCCTCCATTTAGTTCAATACTAAAATATCCATTATTGGGATTTGGAAAGATATGAACGGAAAGATCATTGTCAAAAACATCCTCATCATTAGTGGCTACTTGTTCGCAAACCTGATCGTATAGAAAGTCTCTGACAAAGGTAACTGTGGTATCCATGTAAGCTGGACTTGCAACAAATGGAGTGTGTCCGGCGCCATACCAGGTATAAAAGGCATTTTCAGTCCCGATCTCGTCCAGTTTTGCATGGATTGAAGAACTACCATCTATTGGTAAATTAACACCAAGTAGCGTGATAATCTCTGAACCAAAAGGTACAATATCATCTTGTGTCCCATGCATGCTCACTATCGGTATGTCAATAGGGTCGATCCAGGCAGAATCACCTATGGCACCGGAAAGGCTAATCACGCCTGCTATATCCTGAGAATATCCCTGATTGCCACTATTGCCGGTAAGTCCTCCATTGTCGATAAATGTATTGTATATTTCAGTTGGAACTTCTGCCAGATCATCCAAATGAGCGACATGTAAAGCAGCAAAAGCTCCTGCTGATACTCCGCCTATATAGATTTGTGTGGTATCAATGCGATATTCATTATTAGTAGCAGCATCCTTATAGAAAAAACGGACAGCCGCAGCCATATCATGAGATGCTTTCATAACAGCTTCATAGGCATTGGCTACATCGTTGTCAAGAATCAAATCGGATGAAAGGCGGTAATCTATGGAAGCATTGACATAGCCTCTGCGTGTAAAAGAATTGCTCAGGCTCACAATATCAGGTGATGTTCTTGTTCCAAAAACAAAGGCGCCTCCAAAAGCCCAAATGATTAAGGGGCGAGCAGATAAGGTATCGTTTTCTGGCTGATAAATATCCAAAAACAATGTAGTCATTGCCTGAGGATCGAAAAGAGTAGGTTGCAGGGCTGAACCGTATTCTATAAATCCTTGATAGCCGACATCAAAAATTTCATCGTAATAGCGCTGTCCATCACAATTCTGTGCATCAATTTTTAAGGCTATTAATAGAAGTAAAAAGAAAGTTAGAGAAGTTTTCATAGTGATTTGTGATTTACGAGTATGTTCAAAATGCTTCAGTAAGTGAGGGGGCAGAATTGAGGGGTCAGGAGTCAGGTTTTATACGATTGATTATCAGTTATTTAACCTTAATTAAAGTGTCGCTTAGTTACGTCCCCCCACTTAAGTTTACCATTTAATCACCTTTTTAACACAAAAGCTATCTCCTTTTTTCAATTTTAAAAAATATTGTCCACGTTCCTGAGGACGGAGATTTATCTGAAAATTTTCAATAGCACCTGATTGGATAAGCTTTCCATCTATACTGAATAATTCATAAGAATCAAGAACATAGTCTGCAATATAAACAGTATTTGTAGTCGGATTTGGGAAAATTTTTATCTGTTCAGGGCAAAATGCATCTACAACATTGGAGACGTTCTGATTTAATTTCCAAAGCCCCCTGCCAAATAAATACCAATCGCCATTTATCTGGCTTGACCTGAAGGGTTCACTGGATAAAACCTGAGTAAATTCAAAACTTTGTCCTCCATCATTTGAGTAATATATTTCGTCACCCGATAGAAGCATGTATAGCTCTTCTTCTGAGACAGCAAGGAATAAGTTAATGTATTTATCTTCAAACTGATTCAGTATAATGGAATCATAAGTTAGAAATTCGTTTGTACTTTTGTACAAAACTGGCGTATTTGTAGGTTCATTATAATCTCTGGTAAGCCCCAGTATTGTCCCGTTATTAATTTCCTGATAATGTACAAAACCTTTTTCAGTGATGCGTGTCCAATTCTCGCCGGCATCCTCTGTTTTATATAATCCATCATCTCCATTAGACAACCATTCAGATACTGACCGAACAGTAGTGACCTGAAAAACATCAGAGCCTGTAAAAGGAGAATTGCAAGACCAATTAAGCCCCCGGTTATGAGTAAGGTAATAAGTCCCTGATAAATGTAAATCAAGTATTACAGTGGAATCGCTGACCAGATCAAGTCCGATAGGTATAAAGCCGGAACTACAATTCGCATCATAAACAGCAGGAATTACTTCCCAGTTTTCACCTCCGTCAAAAGTTTGTAGCAATTGATTACCTGTCAGATAATTCCTAATACCAATTATTCCATGATCTGAATCAAAGAAAGTCATGGAAGTAAATGTAGCCCCTTCCAGTGTTGCGGAACCATAGATATTTTTTGTCGTCCACGTAGTTCCATTATCTGTTGAGTAAGCAAAAAGTCCCAGATTGGAAATGCTATATAAAGTTCCATCAAATTCAGTAAAATCGCTCACCCTCCCAAGCTCAGGATTTACCTCAGTCCATATCTGAGCATATAAACAGGAAGTAAAATGAATTATAAGAATAGTTGTAATAAATGTACGGTGGTATTTTGCCTTCATTCTATGGTTGATTTTATCGAATACTAATATACTTTATAACTTACTAAAAAAGAAAAAAGTCTAATAAAAACCAACATTCGCAAATAAACAAGCGGGACAAACTCTAAAGAGTTCATCCCGCTAAACTATACAACAAAACCTGTGTGTTGAGGTTGTTCAATACACAGGTCTTTTGAAAATTTACGGTCTAATATTTTCACCGCAAGGAGTATACCCCTCCGATGGAAGTTCAATTACTGTTGTTGTACAACGACATACTTGTAAACTACCTCTTTTTCTCTTTTTTCTTTTATATGAAGCTGTATAATCGTATTCACCTACAGATAATTCATTTACTGTAAAATTAGTATTAGCTGGAACGGGTATATTATTGTAGTTTATGGTAATCCACATATCATGTTTTGTCAGATTGGAAAATGTTACCCAACCAAAATTATACCTTTTACATGGTGGATCAGGCGCATTTCCAGAGCCAACACCTGGCGGATATCCACATCCACGACAACCGGATAATACTATCAGAAAGATAGTTGTCAAAATCAACTTGGAAATATTATTTATGCTTTTCATCGTATAGTAAATTTTGTTAAATGATTTAAATTAAGGGAAAGTGTACCCTACGGATATACCTCCATACTGTGGTACAAAAAATACCTCTGGTTCTTCACCAGGGTTTCTGATGTTACCTAAGAAGGGGGATAGACCAGCTCGAAAATTAAAGCCACCTTCTTCTTCCTGGTATCGAAAACCTAAAAACATAGTAGCCGCTAATCTTGCCTCGTCATCATAAGCATTAATTAAAGCTACCTTTCCATAAGTTAAGCCTAATCCAAGCTCAAAATACTTATCGTTCTTACCTAAAAGATAATTGAGACCGACAGGGATTGTATACCCCTCAAACTTTCCCAGATTGACATAGCCAATCCCCGCTCTGAATCCCGGACCATCAGGTGTTTTTGTAAATCGACGATCATAATTGAAAGTAAACAAACCCCCTTGTCCAAACATCTCCATATAGACGACATGTTGAGAATGGGGCATATTCTGTGTGTAACCTTGTTGGGGTAAAACTAAAGCACCTAAGACGAAGCATATTACTAGCTTTAATGTTATTTTTTTCATAATATAAATAGTTGTTTTGCCGTTTAAATAATTACGCAATTTGCTCCCCTGCTCCTAGTAGATAAGCTACTAGTATCAAAAAGAGTATTGTCCAACAGAGGAAGCCGATCAAAGAAGATTCCTCTGCATTTTTCAGGAATATGGCAGCGATAAATATACCGATGATGCCCAGTGTCAGTCCTAAAAGGAAACCTCCGAAGTGGAATTTTTTATCGGTTTCGGTATAGGTCGTCTGAACATTTGCTGTCTGTCCTTTTTTGAGTTGTTTTCTAATTTTTCTTTGTACCAGTTTGAGGACGATCTTGTCTCTCAGTTTCAGTTTCTTTCCGGTCTTAGTCTGTATGTTTTTTGGGTTCACCTGAAGAAATTTATCCACACTGCTCACTCCAAATTTTGATTGTAAAAACTGTGTTTGGTCTGGCGTTACAGGCTTCACAACTGCTATACTTACATCGGGCATGAAACTCAGTATAAGTAAGAGGGATATGTTTATTAATATGGTTTTCATGTTATTATTTTTAATTGCTGTCGGTTTTCAAAGAGCACGGTAGGTTGAAACCTACCGCTTTTGCGAAACTAACGCACTGTTAGCAGAAGCGGTGGATTTCAATCCATCGTATAAATTATCATTACAGTGGTTTAGGTTGAAAAGAGAGTCCTACGTTTACAATGCCCTTGTAGCCAAATCCCAGTTCTGCAAATACCCCGACATTATCGCCGAACCGCATACCGAGGACGTTGACGTGGAAGTTGGGGTAGGGGCTATTTAGCTCATTGTGACTATTAAAATCGGGATTAGTCTCGTTGTCTGTAAATACATCGTAAAGCATCGTACCGCCAGCCGCCAGGCTAAAATACATTTGATAACTATCTACGGTAACGTAACGATAATCAAGCTCTATAGCACCGGTTAGAAAATACAGGTTCTGCTGACCAATGACTTTGTTCTGATATATTGCATCCGAATTACTTTGTTCGTAGACTACAGAAGCTCCTATAGTAAGTCGATCGTAAGGAGCAACTTTAAGACTAGCTCTGACAGCCCCCGTACGTCTGTAATCGTCATACTCTATATCTCCCCGACTAGCAAAAATGACTATATCTCTGTACAATACATCAACTATTTCATTGGTAGAGTATTTTCCCCAACTGAAAGCTAATTCTGTAGTACCTCTTACCTGAGCATCAAGGCTGGTAAGGCTGGTGAATAGCATCAATGTAACTGTAATTAATTGACTGATTTTCATGTTTTTATGTTTTTGATTGTGTTATAAAATCGTTTCGATAAAGCATAGGCTTCCCCTACCTTCTCCGCAGGAGAAGCCCAATGTACTGGCGACTTTAG
>JAHDFX010000397.1 GCA_020627965.1 Saprospiraceae bacterium
AGCCTCCGCAATTCTCCGAGCAGCTTCTCTCAACTGCTCTTCGGATGTAGCATAGGACAAACGGAAACAATCATCATCACCGAAAGCAGAACCAGAAACCGCTGCCACATGCGCATTTAGTAGCAAATATTCACAGAAATCATCTGCATTATTGATCGTAGTTTTCCCATCAGAAGTACCGAAGTAATTACTAATATCCGGAAAAATATAGAATGCTCCCTGCGGATGATTCACTTTAAAACCAGGAATGGCACGTAGCAATTCAATTACCATATCCCGACGTTTCAGAAAAGCGGCTTTCATTTTATGAGTAGGCTCCATGTCGGCTTGTAGTGCATAGGCTGCTGCTTTCTGACCGAAGGCATTGGCACCACTAGTGAATTGTCCTTGCATTTTGGCACAAGCCTTTGCTATGTGAATAGGCGCGCCCATATATCCTAATCTCCAGCCCGTCATAGCAAAGCCTTTCGAGAAGCCATTTATAGTCACTGTCTGATCTTTAACTGCATCAAAAGTACCGATACTTACATGCTTTCCTGTAAAATTAATATACTCATAAATCTCATCAGCAACAATTGTAATATCTTTCCGTTGACCAAGAACGTCTGCGATTGCCTTCAATTCATCATGAGTATACACAGACCCCGTCGGATTACAAGGTGAGGAAAAGATCACCATACGAGTACGATCGGTGATGGCTTCTTTGATCTGCTCTGCACTTACTTTAAAATCCGCGTCAATACCCGCTTTTAGTACAACAGGAACTCCGCCTCCCAATCGAACAATCTCAAAATAAGACACCCAGAAAGGTCCCAGTATAATTACTTCGTCACCAGGATTCAACAAAGTCAGCGATAAATTAGCGATAGATTGCTTGGCTCCATTGGAGACGACGATTTGATTAATATCAAAATCCAAACCATTGTCTCTTTTGAACTTCTTACAGATAGCCTCTCTTAGTTCTACCAAGCCGGGAACTGGCGTATATTTGGTGTACCCTTCATCCAAAGCCTTTTTAGCGGCTTCTTTGATATGTTGGGGCGTATCAAAGTCAGGCTCTCCCAGGCTCAGGCTGATTACATCATGCCCCTGTCCTCTCAAATCTCTTGCCATCTGCGACATTTTGATGGTGGCAGATTCCTGCATGTTCAATATACGCTGCGATAATTGTATTGTTGTTTGTAGTTCCATTTTATTGTGTTGGTGCATCAATTTTACAAAAGTAGGGCTTTTCATAATTAAACACCACAAATAACACAGATTTACACAGATAAAGCATAGATATTTTTTCTCTTTTGTTTCCTTTATGGTTTTGTATATTTGTTGCCTATCAATTAAAGCATTACAAAATCCAAACTATGATGAACGTAAAATGGCAGGGTGTTTACCCTGCAGTCACCACAAAATTCACAGCAGACGGAGAATTGGATATTCCGATGTTCCTGAAAAACCTGGAAGCCCAGATCGCCGCAGGCGTAGATGCTATCGTACTCGGCGGTACATTAGGCGAAGCCAGCTCTTTACAGAATGATGAAAAAATGGAACTGCTTCGTCAGACTGCCAAACTCTGTAATGGACGCATTCCTGTTATTTGTAACATTGCAGAACAAACGACTAAAGATGCTGTAGCCCTCGCACATGAAATACAAAAAAATGGCGGCGATGGGCTTATGATGCTCCCCCCTATGCGTTATAAATCCACAGAATACGAAACTGTAGAGTTTTTCAAAGCAGTAGCTACGTCAACTGATCTTCCCATTATGCTCTATAACAATCCGGTAGATTATAAAAATGAAGTTACACTCGATATGTTTGAAGAATTATTGAAGTATGATAAAATAGAGGCGGTAAAGGAGTCTACACGGGATATTTCCAATATTACCCGCATTATTAATCGTTTTGGGGAAAGACTAAAGATACTGACAGGAGTAGATACACTAGCCTTAGAAAGCTTACTTATGGGCGCACATGGCTGGGTAGCTGGTCTTGTCGATGCTTTCCCTGCCGAAACAGTGGCTATTTACCGATTAGCAAAAGCTGGTCGTCATCAGGAAGCTATAGCGATCTATCGTTGGTTTTTACCCATATTAGAATTGGATATTAGTCCTCAATTGGTACAAAATATCAAGCTGGCAGAAGTGGCGACAGGCATAGGTACGGAGCATGTTCGCCCTCCAAGACTCAATCTGCGTGGGACAGAGCGCGAGCGTGTTTTGAATATCATTAACACTGGCTTGAAGAATCGTCCGGCCTTAGCGGATTATTTGAATTTGTAAAGGCTCACTTTCTCTTAAGGAATGACGAGGAAATAAATTTACACTATGACTCGCTCTTTTTTTCTTTGGCAT
>JAHDFX010000161.1 GCA_020627965.1 Saprospiraceae bacterium
TCTTGGTATAAATACAGTAACGATTGATCCGAGCAGATTACCGGCAGCGACTTATGTCATTACGATAGAAGGCGACAACTGGTTCACGCCTGCTAAGCGATTTATAAAGTTGAATGAATAGATTTGAATAAGATGATTATAAATCATCTAACGAAGTAAATATGAAAAAGCGGCTGTCTCATTGAGGCAGTCGCTTTTTAAATTGAAGAAATTATCCTGATGCATTTATCTCAATACGAAGTATTGAGAATGTTCCGTATTCGTTTAAAAATTAGTGTCATTTGACGATCAATAACTTTATTGTATCTTGTAACTCAGGCTAATTCATTGCGGAAGCCAAAAGTTTTTGACATATTTGTTCTCAGTTAGAATACGAAGTTCTTTTTGATATAAAACATACCTAATGAAAGCCAAAGTTCAGAAGATATTTGAAGTTAATCAACCTATCGCTACAGTCTGGGAGTATTTGAAACAACCAACGATTGTTATACCTTGCTTACCGGGAGCGACGCTAACACATAAGGTCAATGACCGCAATTATAAATGGCGGCTTCAGCTTCAAGCTACTAAATTTAATGGCGATATTGAGGTAACACAAAAGGATACGACAAACAGAAAATTTGACTGGTCGGGAAGTGGGGAAGCACCTCGTGCTGCTGGGCGAGCTGAAGTAGTGATGAATACTGCTTTAAAATTGAAAGATAATCGAAGCACAGAAATAGTTTGTGAGCTGGAAATAGATATAAATGGAACCAATATATCCAATCTTGACGAACTAGTCAATCAACTTTTGGAAGGTTTTGTCAATAATTTGAAAGAAAAAATTAAAAGTGGCAGGCCACGAACAGTAGAAGTACCACCCTGGCAAAAAGGAGGGCGCAATGATGACATTGATGATAATGATGCGACTAGTACGGTGGAAGTTCCGCCCTGGCAGGTAAGTAGCTCAACTGGCTTTTTTGGCAGTATTATTAAGATGTTAAAGCGACTATTTAGAAGAAAGTAAATTTTTAAACATGATACATCCTGAATTTTTGAATTCTCAAAAACTCAGGATGTATCATGTTTTATTTTTACTGAGCAGAAAAAACGAGTTCACCATCTTTGAGGTCAACAACTATTTGTTGTCCTTTCTGTACGTCTCCTGCAATAATCATTTCCGATATTCTATCACCTAAATAAGTATCAATAACTCGCTTAAGCGGACGAGCGCCAAAGGCTGGAGAATAACCTTTATCTACCAGAAATTCCTTAGCAGGCATTTTGACTTCCAATGTCAATTTCTGTTCTACAAGCAGTTTAGAGAATATACGCAACTGAATAGCGAGTATTTTGACCAGATCTTCCTTGGATAATGGAGAAAATGGGATAATAGCATCCAGACGATTAAGAAATTCCGGTTTGAAATGACCTTCATTCATCATACGCTCTTTTAGCTCATCTTCATCTGGCATGATGCCCTTTTCAAATTGGCTGACTACCCATTCACTTTCTACATTAGAAGTGAAAATAATGACAGTATCAGCAAAATTAGCTTTCTTATCCAGTGTATCCGTCAATTGACCTTCATCCAGTATTTGGAGAAATAACTTGAAGACATCGGGATGTGCTTTCTCTATTTCATCAAACAATACGACTGCGTAGGGCTGTTCTCTTACTTTATTGACCAATAAACCGCCATTTTCATAGCCAACATAACCAGGAGGCGAACCTTTTAGCATAGAGACTGAGTGAGATTCCATATATTCAGACATATCTAGCCGGATCAGATTCTTTTTATCGTTAAAAAGTACATCTGTAATGGCTTTAGCTAATTCCGTCTTACCTGTACCTGTTGGGCCAACCAAAAAGAAACTACCAATTGGTTTACCTTTTTCTTTCATGCCTGAACGACTACGTTTGATTGCTTTTGAAATAATAGTAGCAGCATGATCTTGTCCGATCACTTTGGACGTTAATATGCTTTCCAAACCCAATAGCTTTTTCTGCTCATCACTTTGCAATTTACCCATTGGAATTCCTGTGGCATCTGCAACAACTGCCCCTACATCATGAATGCTTATAGACGCTCGTTTTTTAGCGACTTCTTTTTCGAGGGCAGCTATAACATCATTTACGTAAGTAGTCCATACCGATGCATCACTTTGTGGTTCCGGAGCTTTGACATCAACAGTTTCTAATGCTAGTGGAGAAAGGGTATTAACTGATTCTTCCCAAAATACTTCCCATGTTTTAGGTTCGGCGTCTTGAGGCATTTCGGCGAAAGCCGCTTTTACTTTTTCCAGCCTTTCAGAAAGATTATCTTCCAAAATGCGGAAGGAAGACATGGTTCTATCCATCAGATCAATAGCGGAGTCAGGTAGTTTTCTTTGTGGGAAATAGCGTTTAGCCAGTTTTGCTGTTTCTTCGACTGCGAGATTATCAATTTTGAATTGGTGGTGTTCTTCAAAGAGTTCTTTTAGTCCGCCGATCATTTTTATGGCACCAGAAACACTAGGTTCTTCAACACGGATGACATCAAAACGACGACTGAAAGCTGCGTCTTTTTCCAGATATATTCTATACTCTTTATTGGTTGTTGCACCTATAACATTGATTTCTCCCCTTGCAAGTTCGGGTTTGAGCAGATTGGCAATACCCGATGCACCACCATTTTTATCCAGGATCATATGTATCTCATCAATGAAAAGGATGAGCTTATTCATGCGTTTGATTTCTTGCAATATTTTCTTAAGCCGGTCTTCCACCTCTCCACGATAAGCAGCGCCTGCAACCAATGCACCAATATCCAATTGGTATAATTTGGCATCTTTGAAATAGTCTGATACTTCACCATTGGCGATTTTTAGAGCAAAGCCGTCAACTAGGGCAGTTTTACCGACTCCAGGTTCGCCAGTAATGATAACATTGGGCTTGGTGCGTCGACAGAGGATGTTTTCCATTTGACCGATTTCTTTGTCTCTGCCAAATATGGGGTCAATTTTTCCTTGTTTTGCCAAAGCAATTTTATCAATACAATATTGTAAAAAAGCCTTTGTATTGGCTGGTGAATTAGTAGGGACTGCATTTTCTGCTCCATCACCTGCATCCTGATTAATGGCATGTTCAATGGCTTTGTCATTGAGTACAGCTTTGACGAGTTCGTCTTCTGTCAATTTGAGACTACCCATTTGCCCTTTAGGAAAACCAACGTCAGGGCGGGTAAGTGCCGATAAAATAGCCAGAGGAGTAATGCGTGGTTGGTTATACATCAATTGAAAATTGCGGGCAACATCCAACACTGTTTTGACCTTGTCGTCACTAGTAGGTTCTTCTTCTGGTAATCCCTTGGAGCGATATTCGTCAATCCTGTATTGTGCCCAACTTTTCAGATAGCCCAGGTCTTTGTCCATCAAGGCTAGAAAGCTGGTAATACCAACACGTTCATTGAGTAATGCCATTAGCAGATGGGGCGAACCAAAAGTAGAATGGGCATGATCTTTTGCTAATTTTTGAGCGATTTCAATAGCTAATTTGCTACCAAGGTCTAAATTTTGAATGGCTAATAACATAGTAGAGTTTTTTTATTTTAACAACTTTCAATTGTGAACTTTTTGCTACCGACTACCTTATTGTCAATATAAACTTTTATAGTATAGGTCCCTGCATTTCTAAATTTGTGTTGAACCTCTCTTGTGGAGGCAGAACGGGTGCCGGCATCATCAAAAGACCAGCTTAAATTGTAGTCGCCGAAAATACCACAATCGAAAGTGATGACTTCATTGCATTTCAGATCCCCTGTAACTCTAATGATGTAAGCCTTAGGAATACCTTTACGTTTTTTAGGTTTTAGGGCTTGGGTTATCGGTTTTTCAGGGCATGGAGAACAGCTTTTTCCTCCACAATCTATGGCAGTCTCGCTGCCATTCTTTATTCCATCTTCACAATTGGCCACGATATTAATAGAGCGTTTGCTTGTGGTACAATCAGCATCATCGCCAAGTCTTAACTGGATCGTTCTTTTACCCTCAGTTTGATATTGCAGTATCATGCTTTGAGAGTTCAGATGACCAACAAGAATGCTATCGGTATCGCTGATGAGCCAGTTTGTTTTATGATACCCTTTCGTTGTATTTTCAATGGCAATATGTTCTCCTATTTTAAAAGTATTTGTTGGGCCAATGACTCTGAATGTAGGTTTTGGCAGACAACCTGTTGATTCCGGGAAAGGGTAGTGGGAGATGGTTAGTGCCAGTAGACCAAGACTTACCAACACAAGTATGCTTCCATATATTTTACTTTCAATGTATGTCATAGTGTTTTTTTACTTGAGTTGTTTATACTGGTTTTGGTTCACCCAAACGAGTACTAAAACCTAAGCAGCCTTCTCCTGATTTTGGGTCTTTATTTAGAGAAAATTGGTCAATAGAAACTTCATAAGCTAACCCGTTTTTGTCATGTGTTAGAACAGGGTCAGTACTAATCTTATAATCAAATTCGACTTCAATATCCAGCGGGAAATAATATTTTTCAATATTGTTCATCAACTGTCCAGCAATTGACGTTTCGTCCTGAAATTCAAAAAATTCTTGTTTGTTCAGATTATGTACAGTCAGGGTGCAGAAAGGAGCATATTCATAGATTTCACTACCTGCAATCGAACTGAATCCCAAAGAACACATTCCGATTTTTGGCTGACTGTTATCAGGTAGCCTGGTTTTTTCTCTGATGTTATAAGTTAAATTTATAGGTTTATTGAGTATGTATTCGATAAATATATGTGTAGAGTTCTTGTTGCCAACTATGTAGCTCGTGAGGTGTAAAGTACTCACAAAACGTTTTTGAGCCAGCGTATTGATAGGAAATCTTTTCCAGACTTTTTCTAATAATGGATTTTTGTTCTTTAAAAGATCGAGTTCAGCATATTCACGCTTGAGTCTTATTTTATTGTATTCTACTTCAATAGGGCGGAAAAATTTGACAGCACCTTCTACCTTCTGATTAAAAGTTTCCCAATATTGATTAAAGCGCTTATTCCAATCTGTTTCTGTCTCACTTTTTAACTTTCTGGGTGCTTGCTCAAAGAAAGCCTCTGGAAGATAATCTAGTACCCGTTTTCTACTGGTTTCAATGTTTAATATACTCATCATATTCTTCATCGAAATAAATTAACTCCTTGATACCTGCAATATCGTCTCTGTAGTTTCGTCTGAAATTATATGCAGGAACTACGTGAATTTCTTGATCTTCAAATGTTTTATCATCGCTGATAAGTCCTACAAAACATTCAAATAGAGTATCTGTCTCTAACTTGATAGATAAAATATCTAGTAGAGATTGGGTTTGATTGGCAATATTTTGGTCTTTTTTATTCATAAAATCACTCAAAATCTACTTTAATAGGGGTGAAAAATGTGGTTAAGGCATTGAGTTCATTCTGAAGACGAGAGGTCAGAAATGCTTTAATTTCACCTGATCTGGGAGAATTTTCCAATAAGTGTAACTTGACAAGGATTACCCGTTCATAAGATCTGGTATTCTGGTTTTTTATCAGTTCCCGCTCTATATTTTTCAGTACAAAGGTCTGTTCATAACGTTCTAAGTGCTGTTCTATATCTCCTTTTGTTACGATTTTATTTCTGGATAAAATAGATTCTTTGAGCAGGCTCAGATAATCCTCTTCTTTTAGTTCGCCTCTACCTTCCTGAATAGGGATAATACTCACACCTTTCACTCCGCGAATATCCATTGCTCGTACTTCCAGATTGTTTTTATTTTTTAAGTGATTAAGCCGTTCACCCTGGGTTTCCCAATAGTTGTAATATATGTTCAAAGCACTTGGGCGGAAATTAGCAATAGCAAAAAAAGAAGTTCGAAGTCCTTTTTTGTAATAATCATCATACATGATTCGCTTGATACGGTTCATGGCTTTATTGATGACGGTAAAATCTTCTTTGAGTCGGCTGACACCACCTTCTTTGAAAGAAGTATGTTCTTCTTGTATGGTATCTAATAATCTGTTGATTTGAAGGGAGGCATCATGTCGGTTAAATCTTCTGACGCCTTCACTACTTCTAAGGACATAGGACCCTTGTTGGTCATCAGGATTTAATATATCCAGCCTTTCATAGTTGGTGTCATCTGTTTCATCCCATATTTTATTAATGGACAAAAAGTGATCTTGAGTAGAAAGTGGCAAAAGGATACGATCAAAATCTGATTTAGAAACGTTTTTTTCTATCAGTCGGCGATTCAATAATGGGATACAATTAGTATATAATCGATTTTTTTTGAAAAAGCTGGTTGGTATAGGTAATTGAAAAGATATTTTGATCCATAATAAGGGAGTATTACCAGGTATATCAATATTGGATAAGTCTTCAACTGGCGGAAGCACACTTTTAAAATCATCCAGATTTTCAGGTATACTTTTGATGGTGAGGAAGCTATCTTTAAAACGAGTAAAAATCTGATTTTCATAAGAAAATGGGATGCGTAGTGCATTGAGTAAATTCGTAGTTGTATCACTCTTTTGCTCGTCAGCACTTTCTATAAAGTGCTCAATACCTTTGTGAACTTTCAGTTCAAGGTTCTCATTGCCATTAATTTGCCAGGTCGTTTTGTATCGGCTATTTACGGAGCCAAATACAGCATAATCAGGATCGAATTCATTAACAATTTTATTACCTAAAAAGAAAATGAGCTGATCGTCTGTCTCTACACTTTCTCCTATGTCTAGTCCCAGCCATACATGTTTGGTAGCAGGGAAAGAACTGAATTTTTGTTCTTCAATTTGGTCACCAAATTTTAATAATGATGCATTGCTTAGTAGATATTTTAGTTCGCAGCGTGGAAATTTATGATCGAATAAAGACGTGAAATAATAAGTATGTTGTTCGCCAGTATCATCTTGCCCCGAAACGGTAAAATTATCCTCTGGTCTGATCTCTATACGAAAGAACTTTGTATTGAGCTGGGCAACAGTGACGGCAGGAAGGGGGAGTAAGGAACTATCGGGTACCAGCGTTTGCGATAACCTTGTGATGACACGCTGTTCCAAACCTTCCAGTTCGGAATATAATTTTTCCAACTCTACAGCATTAGCTTCAAATATTCTTGCCAGTGCAGGATCGTATTTTTCAGGGTCAATAGGCTTTACTGCATCTTCGTTCTCATTGTTCCAGTAAAGACCGGCACTTTGCAGTAATGAATTGGCTATAATTTCTTTTTTGGACTTAGACATTATATATATATTTATCCCTTCAAGGTACTAAAGTATTAATAAAATTTCAAAAAAAAATCTCAAATCCTGTACATCTGAGCGAACATTAGTAAATTTGTTATTCATACAATAACAAACACTATGATATTCCTCGAATTTGAAAAGCCTATAGAAGAACTTTTCAAGCAACTTGAAGATGCTAAGAAGCTGAAAGAGAAGGGAGATGTAGATATGACTGGAGCTATCAAGGAGCTGAATGGTAAGATAAAGGCTAAACAAAAAGAAATATACGAAAATCTGACGGGCTGGCAGAAAGTTCAGTTGTCAAGACATCCAGAGCGTCCGTATTCATTGTACTATATCAAAAATATGTGCCGTAAGTTTGTAGAGCTACACGGAGATCGTTATTACAAAGACGACAAAGCCATAGTAGGTGGCTTAGGAAGCATGGAAGGACAAACTTATATGTTTGTTGGTCATCAGAAAGGAGTCAATACCAAGATGCGACAATACCGAAATTTTGGTATGGCAAACCCAGAAGGCTATCGTAAAGCCTTGCGACTGATGAAGATGGCAGAACGATTTAATTATCCGGTGGTTTGTCTGATTGATACGCCTGGGGCTTACCCTGGGCTGGAAGCAGAGGAACGGGGACAGGCAGAAGCTATTGCACGCAACTTGTATGAAATGGCTCAATTACGGGTTCCTATCGTTTGTGTTGTTATAGGAGAAGGCGCTTCAGGAGGTGCATTGGGAATTGGAGTAGGTGATCGTATTTTGATGCTGGAAAATACCTGGTATTCAGTAATTTCTCCAGAATCATGTTCTTCTATTTTATGGCGAAGTTGGGATTACAAAGAGCAGGCAGCCGAAGCCCTCAAGCTAACGCCCAATCATATGCTGCAATTTGGCTTGATTGATGATATAGTTAAGGAGCCTATTGGTGGTGCGCATACTGCGCCAGAAGATATGGTTAAGATATTGAAGAAGCATATCAAAAAAGAAGTTGCGGATCTAATGATGCTGGATGTAGATGAGCGCATTGATCAACGTATTGAAAAATTCGGTAGAATGGGAGACTTTGACCGTATTGAAGAAAACACAGAAAACAAATAACAGACATTGAGCATGTTCAGTCAGCTGGATAACCTTCGACACACATTTTACCTGCGCGCTTTAAAGAAAAAGCTAGCCGGGCTAAAACGGGTAGGTCGTGTCCAAAACATGAATTTTGACAAAGCGAAGCGCATTGGTATTCTCTTTGATGCTTCTCTATCTGCTAATTGTGTTTTTATGAATGAATACAGACAAACGCTGATAGAACGAGGCAAAGAGGTTGCTATACTGGGGTATTTTGATGATAAACAGGTTCATAATAATGTTATTTTCAAGTATTTCAATAAAAAAGACCTTAACTGGTATATGCACCCGGATAGTGATGTCGTTAGAGAATTTACCAACCAACGTTTTGATATATTGATCAGCCTGCATTTGAATGCTTCGCCACCCTTAGAATATGTTTCTGCTGTTTCGCAGGCGCACATGCGGGTAGGGCGTCACAGAGAGAACAGTGATTATGCGTACGATTTTATGATCGATATTAACAATGATTATGACCTCAAAGGCTTTGCAGACCAAATTGAATATTATTTAAAAATTATCAATAGACCGGAATGAATCAGCAATTTCGAGGAACAGGCGTTGCATTGGTTACACCATTTAAAAATGGGCAAATCGATTATGAGGCACTGGAACGTGTTATTGAGCATACCATACAAGGTGGCTTAGAATTTCTGGTCTCCTTGGGTACCACAGGAGAATCAGTTACTTTATCTTGGGAAGAATCTGTTGATGTATTGAATTTTACAATAAAGATTATTGCAGGAAGAGTGCCACTGGTCGCTGGTTTTGGAGCTAATAATACGCAGGCTGTCATTGAAAAAATGAAGCAATTTCATTTTGAAGGAGTAGATGCTATTCTATCTGTTAGTCCGTATTATAATAAACCGACTCAGGAAGGAATTTATCGCCATTATATGACATTGGCGGAAGCTGCACCAAAACCCATTATTATTTATAATGTACCCGGCAGAACGAGTTCCAATATAACTGCCGAAACTACGCTGCGTCTTGCCCATGCAAGTAATAAATTTATAGCTGTAAAAGAAGCCTCTGGAGACTTGTTGCAATGTATGGAAATTGTAAAAAGAAAACCAGATAATTTCTTAGTGTTGTCAGGCGATGACTTCCTGACTTTGCCCATGCTCTCCTTTGGTATGGATGGTGTTATTTCTGTGATTGCCAATTCCCAGCCACGTGAATTTTCAGATATGGTACGTGCTGGTTTAGCAGGTGATTTTAATACTGCTTCGCAATTGCATTACAGCCTTCTGGACATTATGAACCTGCTTTTTGTAGAAGGCAATCCTGCGGGGGTCAAAGCAGCGTTGGAAATACTGGGGATTTGTTCTAAAGAAGTTCGTCTGCCTTTAGTTGAAATGACGGAAGCCACTGCCCGTAAAATGCAAGCAGCTATAAAGCAGTTGAAACTGGTGAATCAATATTCTTAAGAATGTGTTTGAATGAAATTACCACAATCGTTTTATACCCGCCACGATGTCATCCAGGTCAGCAAGGAATTATTAGGCAAGTATTTGATAACCAATATTGACGGAGAACGTACCGTTGGAAAAATAGTAGAAACAGAAGCCTATCGAGGGCCAGACGATCAGGCTTGCCATGCCCGTAATAATCATCGTACAGAACGAACGCTACCTTTTTTCAAAGAAGGCGGCATGGCTTATGTGTATATTTGTTATGGTATACACCATCTATTCAATGTCATAACCGGAGCGGAAGAAATGCCGCATGCAGTACTTATCCGTGCAATAGAACCGATTGAGGGAATTGAAACTATGCTGAAAAGGCGAAATTTGGATCAGCTAAGTCCTAGACTTACAGCGGGACCGGGTTCGGCAGGCAAATCCCTAGGTATTCATAAGACGCATAATGAAACTGACCTGCAAAGTGAGCTCATTTGGATTGAAGATAGGGGAGAAGTGATAGCTGAAAAAGACATTGTAGCTGGTAAGCGAGTAGGAGTAGAAAGTGCAGGAGAAAGTGGTTTACTTCCCTGGCGATTTTATATCAAAGGCTCGAAATGGGTAAGCAAACCTCTTATAGTAAAATAATGATATTACAAGTCCCAGCTTATCGTCATTAAGTTTTTCTTTTCTTTTCCTCTTTTCTTTCTGCTTTTCTTTCTTTCTTCTCTGCTTTTCTCTTGGCTCTGAACTCTTTCAATGCCATAGGGTCAGCCCAATATCCCAGACGTGCTTCATCTCCAATTAGTGGAAGGACATACCAGCCATCATTCAATTTTAAATTGTGAATTTGTATGGTATAAATAGTGTTTTTATGTTTACAGGTTAAGTAAGTCGGATTAGCCAGTTCATAATCACCAGCGTACTCTATTTCGTATTCTATATTGGTCAGTTTTAAGCGCTTCCAATCCACTTCAGCTCTTTTACCTTTGGCTATAATAACTTTCTTCGTTTACAGAACACTAATTTAGTCTTTTCTGATTAAACAGAAAAGGCTGCAAGATAATTCTTACAGCCTGATAAGCTATTTGTATTATTTTATGAAGGTTCTATATTAAAATGACGTTTTAGCATAATTCTGAACCCAAAAATTTGTCATTTCTCCTACTCTTTTTACACTGGCACAGCCCAGGTATTCCCAATCGCTCTGCATGAGTACATGACGATGTCCTCTACTGGGAACATCTCTATCTACTAAAAGAATAATGACAGCATCTCGAACGGATAAGGGACCGCCGACCAGATTTTCATTACCATCTGTAAATTTGGGGTTATCACTCATGATTCTATCCCAGGGCTGTGAGTTTCCTTCGCCTTCATGACTTATTTCACCCGTCACCTTTAAATATCTGACATGTTTAGTGGCGGTTTTCTGTAAGTCAGCATGTGGCTGTAGTATACCTTGTGGCTCAGATTCTTTCAGGTATTCGATCAATTCATCAATAGCAGCCATTTCTTTAGCACGTGTTGGTGGGTGCTTTATCCTGCTTTGTTGTCTTCTACGATAAGGCTCCAGGTATTTTACATAAGCTTGTGGATTTGAGCGAACAAGGTTTACTTCGGCGATCATTTGCTGTTCTCTTTCACTCATGTAAGTGGCTCCTTTGGCTGTGTTCAGTTCGTCTGGATACTCATCTATAATAGGTTTTTCTTTTGGCTGTTGGCTGGTCGTTGCTGTTGTGCCTGGTTGACTTTGTGTAGTTGTTGCCTGATGATTTTCCACTGGTGTGTATGTACTTGCTGTAGGCGTACAGGCTGTAAGCAAGAAAATTAAAATGCTTACGAATAAAAAGTTGGTTCTCATTTTTAATGCTTTTAATGTGATATATGCTTTTACTGACTATTACTTGCATGAAATTAATAATATCATTGCATTAAACAAGAAGTATGCTTTATTTTTTTATCCTAAAAAATAACCCGACTTCAGAAAGAACTAAAGTCGGGTCTCAAATTAGAAGAGCTGTATAAAATCTTATCTCAGCAATTTGGCACTGAGCATATCTTTCTTACCTCGAATAATTATAGAGTAATAAGCATTGGAAGGCAATTGTGTAAGTTGTTCATTATCAAAAACAATATTTAAGCCTTCTTCTGGTGTAAATACACGGGAAAGCAATTTTTGCCCTGCCAGATTATACACTTCTGCATTTAGTTCTTCATTGGCAGTAAAGCCAGTTACAAAAACTGTTTGACCATTATTACGAGTACCCCATACCTCTAAGGTCGGGCGATCTGCATCCTGAAAACTACAATTTTGGATACCAGACTTCCAGTCTGTTTGTAAATTACTGCCACCAGGACGATAAGCGGCAATTCTGTAATAATGTGTAACATCTGAACGGATTTCATGGAAAAATTCATCGCCCTCATGATGTGGAACTAAACCCACAGTCTCATAGTCAATACCGTCAGTTGAGTACTGTATGTGGAAAACTGCAGCATCTGCATCTATAGCATCCCAGGAAATGGTATTACCTGAACAGCCTGTATTGACCTCCCAGTTAACTATATCCAAAGGTAGTGCAATGCAAGGGTAGCATATGCCGGTAGCCAGCGTACTAAAAATCTGTGCAGCAGTATTAAAGTCAATTACAGTGGTGCTATCTGCCGGATGATATTCAAAGCCACTATTAGTGATAATAGTATCTTGATCGAAAGTGCCAGTGGTATCTTGCGAAGCAACACTTGTTACTCCATAGGCAGCCGAAGTCAGGTTGGGATCACCGACAAAAAAACGTTGAGGTTCATCGCCACCAGGACCATCTTCATCATAACAGAGTGTGGTAGCGGAATTATTAACATCCAGAATAGGCTGGTCAAGATAAATTACATTCACATCATCACTTGCAGTAGCCAACTGTATAACTGATGTGTAAGGAGCATATTCAGACAATGGATTTAAGAGTAAATTATTACCCGCCATTACAGGGATGGTATCCAATTGACCAGAAGCTGTTTTTAGGTAAATCTCGGTATCATAGCAGGCACAAAAACTTAAACCCTGTTGCCAGAATTTATCGTGATCTGCTCCATTATTAAAATTGAAAAACCCCAGCATATACACATCTACAAAGTTGTTTTGTTCTGTGTAAGGGGCTGGTGGAATTTCTTGAAGTAAATGTTCCCATGATGTAGAAGCATAGGAGGTAAAGCCAAAGCATAGAATGGCTATCCAGAGTACAAATAATTTTCTCATTTTCATTGATATTTGGTTAACGGACATACTTCTATACTGAACAGTTTATAACTAGTTCATATAGAATGATTTAAAATTCTTTGAGGAAGGTGTTCTCAAGTGGCTCTTTGAGTGCTTGGATGATAGGTGAAGTGTGTATTGCTTAGACTATCTTCGTAGGTGTGGGGTACATATAAAGTAAACCAAAAATCACAAAATCTTACTTTGTAATTTCTTTCATGCAAAAGGTGCTGCTTATTTTATTCTACTTGATTTGAATTTGGTCTGAAATATTTTATATGGTATTTAACAAATTCTATGTTTTCTGGCAGAATATATTTTGTTGGAATCACAACCTTTCTTTATATGTTCCGTACAAAACATTGATAGTTATTTTTTTACCAAATAAAGATATTCCTCCAATGTAAAGTCAATCTTTTTAATATGGACTATCTTAGCATGAGAAAAACATTAATTATTACATGTATTGTAATACTAACATCTGGTGTACAATTTGTACATGCAGGCTTATTCAATGAGGGAGAAGACGCTCCTGATCGGAAGAAAATTATCAAGTCCCAATCCGAATCATTTGAGCAGGGAGCTCACTTTATTTATTACAAGAATAAAGACGATGAAAAATTATCTAAAATAAGTAAAAACACAGAAAAAACACTTTTTCTTAGCAGTATAGGCGGCTCTGTGTGGGAAGACCTGAATGGCGATGGCGTACAAGACCCCTCAGAAAGTCCGATCATGGGCGTGAAGGTTCTTTTATATGATAATATGGGCAATCAGTTGGCTTTCGATTATACGGATGCATCAGGTAATTATCTGTTCGATGAATTACTAGCCGGCACTTACACGGTAGCAATTGATCCATCTAACTTCGGCTCAGATGATGCCCTGGAAGATTACGGACCAACCTACGACGCAGATGGTAACCTGGACAATATGTCTACTTACACCCTAGGATCTGATGAGACTAATCTGGATCAGGACTTCGGTTTTACGCCGCTGGGAACCATTAGTGGTTATACCCTGGAAGACCCTTCCGGTAATCCTATAGAAGGCGTTATGGTCGTTTTGTCTGATGACATGGCTAATCCTTTGGATACATTTTACACAGCTATCAATGGTGTTTATTTGTTTCTAAATCTGCCAGCAGGCGATTACACAGTAGCAATAGATCTGTCAAACTTCGATCCGACTAATCCATTAATAGCTTATTCCCCCGGTTATGACCCTGATGGTATTCTCGATAATAGAACCGATCTTACATTGGGTGTTAATGAAGATAAGACGAATCAGAACTTTGGTTATATACCAGCAGAACCAGCCGTTCTTGCTAGTATAGGCGACCATGTATGGGAAGACCTGAATGGCGATGGCGTACAAGACCCCTCAGAAAGTCCGATCATGG
>JAHDFX010000162.1:0-9864 GCA_020627965.1 Saprospiraceae bacterium
GTTCGAACAAAAAACAAAAAACAAACTATAAACCCACTATGAAAACCCATATTTGTTGGTAATCGCTGTAGCCGACTTCCTTCCTGTCTCTACTTTTCTTTCGGCATTTTATTGTTGGACAACCAGCCTGTGGAGTAATTTATTACTGTCTGAGTTGAGTTAAAAAAGAACCTCTACCTATGCAGAGGTTCGAACAAAAAACAAAAAACAAACTATAAACCCACTATGAAAACCCATATTTGCTGGTAATCGCTGTAGTCGATGCATACACTCTCTAGCTTTGCTTCTTTTCGACTATCTTGTTTCCGATTACAATTCAAATGTGCAGTGAAATGACTTTTCGTGGAAAAAAATATTTTGACTTTTGTGACAGCCTTAAAGCATATTAAAAGTGATTGAGGTTAATATTTGGCTAATTATTCTGCTATGTAAAGATAGCCGACAATTGTATAAACAGCTTATAATAAAGACCTAAAATTTAAAACAGGGAACCCCTTAAAGGGGTTACATTCGCATAAAATAATTTTAACATGTGACGTACAAAAAAGCGCCTTACTAATATGTAAGGCGCTTTTTTTAGTATTTTTTGGAAAAAAACTTGATTTAGTACTCGTTTACTCCATAATTATTTTGCCAGAATGAAAATTTCCAGCTTGATCTTCCAGATAATAGACATACATACCTGCTGGTAAATTATTCCTATTAAGTTGAACTTCATTATCGACAACATTTTGTTGGCTTATTACTTCATTACCCAATACATCAAAAACCTTAACATCGACAGGTCCCATATCTACAGGTAGAGTAATTACACTCAGGTCAGACATAGGATTTGGCGATATCGCTACATCACCAAACGGTGAAGGCTCTTCTACATTAACCACAACGCCTGTGGTATCTTCAAGATACATCATTATAGCCACCATCATTTCATCTTCAGAAGTATCTCCCCAGCATACCTGGGTTGGTCCATCGTTCAGCCATGAAGCTTCGTGAATAAAGCCATTGAAAAAATTCATATTTAGCGGCAGTAATGGCTCGTAATAACGGAAAGGAATATGTTGATAATCATAATAAGGCGCTACACAGTCTGGTACACCTTCCCAACATGCGGCATCATAGATCAGATCAGTTGCGGCACCAGATTCCCGCTTCCATATTTTATAACCCGTTCCCAATTGATGTGTATGACCAGAAAGCCCCCAGAGATATACTTCTCCAAGTGGATAATTAATCGTTTGTTGTACTGAATATGGATCACCATTATTGGGTACGCAGATATTAGTATTCGGAATTAATTCTGATTTCATTTCCTGCACAGCAAGACCAGATTCCTGAAAATATACGTTAAGATATACTTCAGATTTATAGGGTACGTTACTGTAATTAATATAATGAGAATTAAAGTCCAGTACCTTGTTAGCATCCCAAAAGAAAGCAGAGCCTTGTGGTAAACGAATATCAGCTACATCCTGCACAGCTTCTACCAAGCCTACATTAATATGATCGGGATTGAGCCGTAAACCATGTACCTGATTAGCAGCAACAGAAGGAGAATTGTAGTCATATAGAATAAAATGGTGAGAATAATTCCCGTCCATTAGTGTTTCTATACGCGTGATTTCCATAGCCTCGTCATTAAATAATTCGTGCTTCTGGAAATACTCTACCTCCTGGCTTTGCCCTGCATCGATGAAGAATGGTCCCATTTTCAATTGAAACCCTTCAGCCGGATCGGGAGCCGCCGGAGGCCCTGAAGGGAAAGTTTCCAGTCCCGCCCCACTGTAATACGTTTCTAACATACTTTCATCTATAACGTCACCATTTAATGGCGCACCAAACATGATCCACTGACGAATCAATTCTTTCTCTACATTCGTCAAACCAATACCTATATCACCATGTGGCGTAGCCCCCATTTCTGCACTTTCCATTTCAATGTAAGGCTCTAGTCCATCTTGAATGAGACGAAATGCATAACTCATATCCGGACGTCCAGGATAGATGATGTCATAGCCTTTACCAGCAGCAAAGCTATTAGAGGGTGTTGCCTGATATACATTATTATATACATCTGTCGCCGAGCTACCTTGCAGGTCTAATCCAGCAGCAGGCGATGCACTGTTGTGGCAACTTGCACAATTATCTTGTAATATTTGATAAACACGCAATGAGGTTTGTCCGTAAGTAATACTTACACAACAAATTGCAAATATAAAGAGCAGTAATTTTTTCTTCATTTCAAATAAATTTATTTACAATGTAACATGAGGAATTGGACACCCTAAAGACAATAGGGATATAGTAAAGTTGCATTATTTTTTTGGCAATGTCAAAAAGGAACAGGAATGATTCCTAATTTTAACGCCTGTCATATCCTTTAAGTGGTGCAACTTTGATTTTTTTTCTTCGTCTTCTATATATACATTTATACTTAAAAAGAATAAATAAGTTTAAGCCAAATTCAAACTTCCACCTATGAAAAGAATAATACACCACATATTGCTGATAAGCTTACTAACATTGCCAACTTATGGTCTTCAGGCTACACACATTGTAGGCGGTGATATTCGCTACGAATGTCTTGGTAATGACGAGTACAGAATAACACTACAACTTTATCGGGACTGCGCCCCGGGAAATGCAGGTTTTGACAATCCGGCTTCTATCGGATTTTTTGGAGGAGGAGGCACTTCAATCATTGATGAATTTGATTTGGAAAGTGTTACTACTATTCCTTTTTCTGTTGACAATAACTGCGCCAGTGGCGATGCAAATGTTTGTGTAGAAGTAGGTATCTATAAAAAAACAGTGACATTAGTCTACAACCCGAATGGCTATGATATAGTCTATCAACGATGTTGTAGAAATGGTACGATCAATAACATCTATGATCCGCTTATCGTAGGAGCTACAATCACAACTTTCATGAGCGGTTATGCACAAACCGTATGTAATAGTAGTCCGGAGTTTAATGCCTACCCTCAGCTTGGAATATGCATTAACCAAGACATAACATTTAGCAGTCAGGCAGCCGATCCAGATAATGATGAGTTGAGTTATCAATTTTGTACTCCTTATACCGGACTTTCATTCAGTACACCCACAGGAGCTCCCGATCCACCTCCATATACACCTGTTATTTTTGTTGATCCCCCATATTCCGAGAATAATCCATTGGGTGGTAATCCTCAGGTTGCAATTGCCCCCGGAACAGGACAGTTGAGTGGAATGGTAAACATACAAGGACAATTCGTGACGACCATATGTGTTGAAGAATATCGTGACGGGCAATTATTGAGTCGTATCAGACGAGATTTACAATTTAATTCTGTGGACTGTATAACACCTTCTTTAGAAATTTTCTCAAATTCACCAGTATGTAATGGTGATGATGATGGTTTCATTGTAGTATTACTTGATAATTTTCCTTCTAGTATTTATGAATACACCTGGGATAATGGGCTTGAAAACGGTGCCGGAATTTCATTTCTGCCCAGCACTTTTATTAATGATTTGTCTGCTGGAACTTATGGCATCTCGATTACTGAACCAGGAAACGGTGGATGTGAAATAACAACAACTGCCATAATTGACGAGCCACTTCCAGTCTCCTTTAGTACTTTGATAACTCCTGCAAGCTGTGGTATGGATAATGGTAGTATATCTATGGAAGTCAATAGCCCTGTGAGTGGATACACCTACGAATCGGCTAATGGACAAATTACAGGAAGTGGGACAAGCCCTACCATCAATGACCTGCCTGCTGATTCTTATTCTATTACAATCACAGATTCAAATGGCTGCAATGCAATAAATACTGCAATAGTGCCCGGTACGCCGGAACTTGACTTTGATGCTGCGGCAATTGATGTTCCATGCAATAGCAGTCTTAATGGGGGCATTGTTTTGAATGTGATAAACGGAACGCCGGAATATAATTATTTCTGGTCTAGTGGCCCCTATTCAGGTAGTGGTACAGGAACTAATATCAGCAATTTGCCAGCAGGTTTATATGAAGTAACTCTAACAGACTCCGCAGGCTGTACTGCTACGCAAAACACTGAAATCTTAGCCGATGAGAATATTAGTTCAACAATTGCCGATAGCATTATTTGTGAAACTGGGCAAGTGCTATTTGAGGCTATCGGAATAGATGGAACAGCCCCCTATTCTTATGAATGGAATAATGGTTTAAGCAATGATTCTATCCAATATATCAGTTTTGGAGATACTACTATTTATAGCCTTACAATTACAGATGCTAACGGCTGTTTTTCTACCGAACAGACTTCAATCACTCCATTACTAATCGACACAGATGGCGATGGTAAACCTGATGAATGTGATATTTGCCCTCTTTTAGAAAATCAACTAATCGGTACACCATGTGATGATGGAGATACACTGACGGTTAACGACATTTATACAATAGATTGTATATGTGAAGGCAGCCCAACTTGTGTAGACATCAATCTGAAGGTATTTCTTCAAGGACCTTATGATACCAATACAGGGCTTATGGGAAATGAATTAAATTTCGCACGGAGCGTCCTCCCCGGGCAAGTACCAGCTAATCCCTTGATATCTCCCACCCCTCCAGGGCAACCTTATAATCAAACACCCTGGAATTACCCCGGTTCGGAAAGCTTAAATAATTATCCTGTTGATATTGTAGATTGGGTATTGATTTCCTTCAGAACAGGAACCAATAAAAATACACAGTCTGCTATTGCAGCAGGGCTAGTAGACCAAGCGGGTAATGTTTCTTTTCTCGGTGACTGTGTCTTACCATACAAAGAAGGAGCAGATTCTGCCTTTGTAGTAGTCGAGCATCGCAATCATATGGGTGTCATGACCCCAGAAGCTATTCGTTTTGATGGATACATACTGAATTACGATTTTACGCTTCAAGATAGTTACAATGATTCAACTGGCGTCGGACAACTTCAATTCTCTGATGGAAACTGGGGAATGTATGCAGGCGATGGAGATCAGAGTGATTTCCCTAGCTACGATATTAATGGCTATGACAAAACCGGCTGGGAACTCAATAATGGGGCTTTTGATACTTACCATAATTCAGACTTCAATATGAATGGCGACATAAACGGAGATGACAAAATCATTTGGCAAATAAACAATGGGCTTTCTTCAAGGGTACCCAAGTAAAAAGAAACATCCCGAATTTTTGAAAATTCAAAAATTCGGGATGTCTCATGATCGTGCTATATTAAGAACGTTCTTAAAGTTTTATACGGTCTAGAACCGTTCTTTTCCATAGACAAACTGGCGGGTAAATATTTTTTCGCCCTGAATGACATTGAGGAAATAAGTTCCTTTACTTTGATTAGATATATTAATGCGGTTATTATATCTTCCGTCAAAATTAGGTAAGTTTTCCGCATAGATTTCTTTCCCGTTCACATCTACTACACTGATTCTTGTCGGCACTTTATCTCTGGATTCAAAATTAAAGGTAAAGACACCATTATTTGGATTCGGGAATAATTCTACATTATCCAGCTCCAATAAACGTTCTGGTGTAATCTCAACCTGTGGCATTTCGGTCTGTTCTTCCGACTTAAAGATGATGATTTCTTTGGTCGTCATAGCTTCTGTATTCACTTCTCCTGTATTGCAGTCGCATGGGCTGAACAGGTCATTTTGAGTCATATTGCTCAACGTAGCTTTGATGCGTGTCTTTTTACCATTTCTATCCAGAATCAATTTAACCATATCTCCTGGTTTTTTAGCTCTGATAACATCCACTACATCATCTATTTTACTAATGTTTGTCTTGTCTACTTTTCTGATAATATCGCCTTTCAAAACACCAGCATCTTCTGCACCTGTATTCTGAACGATGCCTGTTATCAATACATCGTAGTCTTCAAAATCACGATCTTTAGATTCCATATATACACCTAAAAATGGCGTATTACAACGTTGCTCACACTCCTCCTTCATACGCTCTACCCAACGCTCTTTGTCAAAAGGAGAACAGGTTTTATGCTGTTTCTTTCTGGGCAGCATATTGGGTACCACAGTAACAGTCAATTCTTTGCCCTCACGCTCAAAGGTAACATCAGTGTTTGTACCTGGCAGAGATTGGCGCATAGCACATGAAACATCTTCTGCATTACTGATATTCATTTCGCCTATCTGAATGATTTTATCGTCTTTTTCTATTCCTGCATCTGCTGCTGCACTCTCCGGTTGTACTCTTATAACCGTTCCATCATTATCTAGCGTAACCCCCAAATATCCTCGTTTTGTAGAAATACGTAAATCTTCCATGAAAGGGCGATTTTCTTTAAATATTTTTTTAAATGGAATAGGCTGATATTTATTTCCTTTTAAGGTAGCAGAGGAAACGTCTTCCAGTCCATTCCTCAGGTAGGTAATTAATATACTTTTTCCAATTTCCGAAGCCTGAATAGCCTTAATGACATCTTCAGTATGCTCAATAGTTTTTTTATCTATTGCAATAATAACATCGCCTGCCTGCAAACCAGCTTCTGCTGCTGCCGAACCTCCAACTACTTCAGAAATTAATGCGCCTTTTTCAGATTTCCCCATCACAACTCCCAGAAAAGGTTTTTTATTTTCTGGCAATTTTAATTTTTCAATATGCTCTTCTAAGGCGTCAAAGTCATAGTTTATTTCCGGTGTACGCTCATCTTCATCTGTAATCCACATGAAGTTACCGTTTCCTTTTATATCTACTTTTTCCCCATTTTCACCGAAAAATATCATACTGGTTTCTACATCTTCTGCCTGATCGACCTCTAGTACAGCCGGTTTGACACCTTCTTTGCGAATACGAATCGAATTATCAGCTTCTGCAAAACGCTGACGCAATTCTGCCTCAGTGACGCCCATTGCCTCAATCTCCTTTAAAATTTCAGCATCCAATTTATCAATACTTGCGATGCGAATAATCTGTGTCTGACGATCAATGGCTGTACTAGCACCTGCCCGCTGCATGCCAGGCATCATGCGCTTCATACGAAAACCATGTGGCTCACCACTTTGTACGTCTTTTAGCATTTTGTCCAGATCAATTCCCTCTTCTTCAAGTTTCTTGCGGATGTCTTCTGGCAATTCTTCTCCAGCTTTCATTTTTATAATCCGTCTTTCCTGAGTACCATCATCATTGATTTCTTCATCTTCATCAATAATGATCATCTGTCCCTGTGCGCCCGAACCATCAAGAATATTGATATCAACACCCATACCTTCCAGTTCTTCCAGTACAGATTCGGGAATATCACCGTCTCCATCTATTCTAACCTTTACAATACGTTGCTGCATTCCTTCTCCATCTTCATTGATATCAATATCAATATCGAAATCACCCTCAATATTCATATTTTCATCCACATCCACTTCTGTTTCAATGGTTTCGGTTTGTACATTGCCATCTTCATCAATGATCGTTTTGACAATAACTTTCTTTTTTATCATGTTTGGTGTGTTGCCATCCTGAGCAAACAAGGAAAGGCTCATACCGAATAATAGAAAAGTGAGCATAAAAGCCCCGGTGAGGTAGGAAGTAAATCTAACTTTGTTCATAAGCATGTATTTTACTGATTTTTAAACAACTTCAAAGTTTAAAATATTAAATTATTGCAAAAATAGTCAGAGAAAAAACATCGTGCAGTTAATGAAAAGTTAAACACTCGTTAAATCCTGACGTTGAATTTTCATTATATATAGTTTTGTAAGACGGGATTGTCTTGCGTTTCCTTTTGTAAAATACGATATTACTTCATAATAACGCAAATAAGGAAGAAAGTTACGGTGTAAAATAAGTTTCCCACATAATGATGATTTATGAATAAAAAAGCAATATGGCTGGTTATTGGTTTGATGAGTGTAGCATTACTAGGTATTGTTTTACTTCAATCATATTGGATCAACCACTATCTAAAACTAAGTGAACGTCAATTTAATATTAGTGTTCAACGAGCTTTGAATGATGTTTCAGAACGTTTAGAGTGGGAAGAAATGCAAGCCTTCAATTACAATAGCCTGTTCCCTGCTATGCCTGTTGTTCAAATTCTGGATACAGAAGGAATTTATAAGTACATCATGGAAGATCCGGAAAACCAGCTTCCACGTTCAGTTGTAGCCGAAATACCGGAAGACAGTTTTTTTGTTGCCGGAAAGGACATTTTTTTCCGAAAGCAGCAGGAAATATTTGACCAGCAGATATTTTCACAGTTTAAATCTCTGTTTCATAGCCATTTTATGGAGCCTCGGCATATTACCAGTCGTGTAGATGCAAAACACCTGGATGAAGTACTTCAAAGTGAATTAAGAAGTAAAGGCATCAACCTGGAATACAATTATGGGATATATTCTTCGCCCCGGAAAACTTTTGAGCTGGTTCACAACCATCATGGAGAAAATGAAGAGAAACTGATTAAAAAATCTGTTCAGTCTTTGGTCAACTCTCCACACCGGGTTCGGCTTTTCCCGACTTCTTCACAAAGTCCTGGGCAATTGATCTTGTTTTTTCCTGCTAAGAAAGGCTTTATCTGGAGTTCTATCTGGCAGATGTTGGCGGCGGCAGTTTTATTTACCGGCATTATTTTGTTCTGTTTTATTTATACGATTCAAACCATATTTACACAAAAGAAAGTATCTGAAATTAAAAATGACTTTCTGAATAATATGACACATGAATTCAAAACACCTATTGCAACTATTTCATTAGCAACGGACTCTATAGAAAATCCACGGATATTGAATAATGGCGACAAGGTCAAGCGCTTTGCCAACATTATCCGACAGGAAAATCGTCGAATGAATAAACAGGTGGAGCGTGTTCTGCAAATGGCGATGCTCGATAAGCGGGATGTGCAGATGAAATGGAAACAAATTGACCTACACAACATAATTCAGGAGGCAGTTGAAACGTTAAGTTTACAGGTAGAACAGAAAAACGGACAATTGAACGCAGAATTACTTAGCAATAATCCGGTCATACAAGGAGATGAAACCCATATTACTAATGTAATACATAATCTATTAGATAATGCCAATAAGTACTCTTACGAAAACCCTGACATCAAGATCAGTACAGAGAACTTTAAAAATGGTATAAAGGTCAGTGTAAAAGATCGTGGTATTGGTATGAGTAAAGACGCACTGAAGCATATTTTCGACAAATTTTACCGTGTGCCGACAGGCAATATTCACAATGTGAAAGGCTTTGGATTGGGTTTGAGTTATGTAAAAGCTATTATAGATGCACACAAAGGTAAAATCGACGTAAGGAGTGAACTTGGGAAAGGCAGTGAATTCACAGTATTCTTGCCTTATCAGGTCACAATTTAACAATTGTTAAAATTGGTGCAATAATTGTAGCAATTATATAGTTAAAACAATCATCCGACAATCAAAAAGAAACCTATACGGCTATATTTATAGCAATTCAAAAACAGTATAATAATATTAGGATAATGAGTGACAGCCCGAAAATTTTATTGGTAGAAGATGATCGTAATTTTGGCGATGTACTATGTTCGTATCTTGAAATGAATAATTTCGACATCACCCTCGCCACCGATGGAGAGGCTGGTCTGGAGCAGTACAAAAAGAATAGTTACGACCTCTGTATTCTGGATGTAATGATGCCAAAGAAAGATGGCTTTACACTGGCAAAAGAGATCAGAGAAAATAATAGTGAAATGCCTATTATTTTCCTAACGGCCAAAACATTAAAAGACGATGTACTGAAAGGTTTTCAGATCGGTGCAGACGACTATATTACTAAACCATTCGATTCTGAAGTATTGCTCGTACGTATTCAGGCAGTACTGAAAAGAAGTCGTCAGGGTAAAGAAGATTTGG
>JAHDFX010000162.1:9874-14372 GCA_020627965.1 Saprospiraceae bacterium
GGTAGAGCCAGATGAATTTGTTATCGGGCAATATCATTTCAATTTTCCGCTTCGAATATTGACTTTCAATGGCACAAAATCAAAATTATCGCCTAAAGAAGCTGCTCTTTTGAAGATGTTTTGTATCCGCATGAATAATATCCTGCCACGTTCTGAAGCTTTGACAAAAATATGGGGAGAGGACAATTATTTCACTGCCCGTAGTATGGATGTTTTCGTAACCAAGCTGCGTAAATACCTGAAAGGCGATGAAAATATTGAAATTGTCAACATTCATGGTAATGGCTTTCAACTGAAAGTGCAGGCTTCAGAAGAAGTATAATAGACATTAGGCTGAATTTCTACTAGCATTTATATTTCCATATAAAGAACGAGTGACTATTTTTTGATAAAATGCTCTAAGCTCTTCATCGGTCTCCGTAAGTAATTTTTGCAAAGCATAATTCTGGATCAATACCAATGGCAACACAATACTTTCTCTGGTTTGAATGGAAGCCTTAGTAGTCGATTCATCCTGCATTAATGTTTCAAAACCTGTTATCTCCAATACCATAGCTTTTGATAAAGTATATTCTTCGTGCAAATACAGCCAGAAATCCCTAAATTCATCATTGGACTTCATGTAAGCTGTTAATTCAAAAAAGCATTTGGTCAGCGACATCATACAGTTGTCGATCAATGTTTTGAAAAAAGGCGCATTACGGTATAAAGCCCGAACCTCTTCTATTCTTCCCTGCTTTTTTAAATCATAAATAGCAGTTCCAACACCAAAATACCCTGGTATATTCTGCTTCAACTGACTCCAGGATCCCACATAAGAGATGGCTCTCAAATCGCTAAGAGTTAGTTTTTTATTTTTATTTCGTTTACTCGGACGACTGCCTATTGTTGCCATGGAGTAATATTTCAGGGTAGTCATTTTTTCAAGGTAGGGCAGAAATTTAGGGTGAGCTTTGAGTTCCTGATATTTCTTATAACTGATCTCACTGAGGTCTTCTATCAAGGCTCTTACTTCTGAAGAAAGGGAAGACTGATCCCTGTTCAGAAAGCTAAACAAACCAGAAGTAACCATTTGTTCTGCATTAAATTTAAATTTTTCTGGTGTACCGTAGGTGCTGGTGATGGTCTGCCCCTGCACCGTCATTTGAATTTCGTTGTTGGCTATTCCCGATCCCAAAGCAGCATAAAATTTATGTGTTTTTCCGCCTCCTCTTGCCGGTGGACCTCCACGCCCATCAAAAAAGGCAGCTTTTACATCATATTTATTACAAACAGCAGTAAGAATTTCCTTGGACTTGAATATCGACCAGTTGGCTTTCAAATAACCACCGTCTTTTGTACCATCAGAAAAACCGAGCATAATAGTCTGTCGATCATCCCGACTGGCAACATGATCCCTATAAATTTTATTGCTGAACAACTGATTCATCACTGCCTCGCAATTTGCCATGCCTTTCATCGTTTCAAACAATGGTATAATATCAAAATCGAAACGATCGCTGCGACTGACCCAACGTATCAATCCCAATACAAACAATACAGCATAAATATCTTCTGAGTTGCTGATAATATATCTATGACAGCCCTCCAAACCATTGCTTTGCTGGAGAGCGGGCAACTGTGCTATATTTTTTATGGTATCTTCTACTAGCGGAGCATTGTCAATGTTTTCAGGAATATCTATAAATTCTTCTGTCAGCAATTGTACCAGCTCGGCTTCTTCCAATTCATTAATGCTATCCTTTATTCGATTGTTTGATTTTAAAATATACTCTACAGTACTCAGGTGAACACTATGATCCTGCCTGATATCCAGAGAAGCAAAATGGTTTTTAAAAATACTAACTTTGACGATCAACCTTTCCAGGTCAGCTAAGTACAGGCTTTCATACTTCTCAATAAGAATCTGTTTGACCGATATAAGGCATTGAAGAATATCTTTATGATCTACAATTTTTCGAGCATCGAACATAGCCTCATATAAGGCTTTTCTTTGCTGATTCAGCGGTTCTTCTATTTCTTTAAAAGTCAATTTAGCACAAAGCACTTTGATGTCATTATAATAACATTTCATCAAGGTCAGTCTCAGTGTATCAATGACATTTCTTGTTGTTTCATGCGTGACAAAGGGGTTTCCATCCCTGTCTCCACAAGGCCAAAACCCCAGAACGATCAAATTTGGGTTATCCAATTCGGGAAACTCCTGTAATAATTCGTAATAGAGCTCACCTATTGCATGATAATAATAATATCGGCAGATATGGATGATATTGACAGCCTCATCTATAGGTCTGGGGCTTTTGGAATTAATTAAGGATGTTAGTCCTAATTGGTGTAAAAGCGAATCAATTGCTTCAATATTATTCTCTGCAATCTGACTTCTAAGTTTTGCAATAATATCGAGTACAGGAGGGCGGTAAAACTGTGTGGGATGAGCCGTCAGGACAACTCTTACGCTAAAATCGTTCAATTTTTGCAATAATCCTTTTCGGGCTTCATCATTATTCAGCGCACCAAACATGTCTTTTACACGGAATACGTCCTGATCTTCCAGATCATAAGGTGAAATGGCATCTTCTATACTGTCAAACAAGACCACTTGTCTTTCAACATATTGGATGACTTTAAACATAAAGCCTATTTTATCTACCCCAATAACAGCTTTATTGGAAGCATAAAAATTATCTAATATATCGACCGGATCAATCTCATTTTCCAATTGATTTTTAGCAAATTGCCCCAAAAGGGGAATTAAATGCCCAATATGATTGGAGTTTTGATAATACAGACTAAGAAAAAGACTGTTGTATACCTGAAATTTTTTGCTGGATGTTATTTTCATGATGGAAACAAATTACTTCAAAATACTGAATTATGCACTGTTTTCGACTAAATTTGTATATTGAAGACGGTTTAAAATACTTAAAATGAATCTGCACAAGATACATATCAAAAATTACCGGGGTTTTGAGGATGTTGAATTTGAATTGAATCCTCATTTCAATGTATTTGTGGGAGATAATGGTGCAGGCAAAACAAGCTTTTTGGATGCTTGTGCTTTAGCTATTTCTCCATTCCTTGCTGTTTTTTGGGAGAATAATATTAATATCGAGAATGATATTCGAATTAAAATGATAAATGGGCAACCCCGTCCACAACTTCCTTTTAGTATAGATTCAGAGGGGCATTTATTGAATGCCAGCATTTCGTGGTATCTAAAGAAAACGTCTCATACTGTAAAATATCAAAGTTCAGGAAGATTGGAATTTGCTGGTAGCAGGATGTTAGAAAGCAGTCGAAACGGTGAGAAAATAAATTTCCCTTTACTCGCCTATCATGGAACAGGAAGACTTTGGACTCAACATCAACCCTCAGAATATACTAAACAAAAAGAGGGTGTATTTTCAGGTTACAAAAATTGCCTATCTGCTAAATCTGATAGTAAAGCATTCATTTCCTGGTACAAAACCTATGAAGACGAGGTCAGAAAATTTGATCGTCCAGAAGATAAAGTGTTTTTACAAGTTTTAAATGACACAATAACATGTTTTGTAGAGCAATGGGATAATATTGCTTACAGTTTCAGGCGAGACGAACTCATTGGCTTCTATGTAAACGGAGATGGTGAAAAAAAAGAGCTGTCTTTCAATCAATTAAGTGATGGCTATAGAAATGTCATTGGTATGGTTGCTGATATTGCTTACAGATGTATTCAGTTAAATCCACACCTGAAAGAAAATGTCATTAAAGAAACAGAAGGGATTGTATTGATAGATGAAATAGACCTGCACCTGCACCCTAACTGGCAACGTCGGATTGTTAATGATCTAAAAAACGCATTTCCCAAAATTCAGTTCATTGCTACTACCCACTCTCCTTTCATCATTCAGTCTCTTAAAAGCGAGGAGTTGATTAATTTAGATACGCCTGACATTCGAACTGAGTCAGACCCATATAAGTTAAGTATCGAAGATATTGCCGAAAATGTTATGCAGGTAGAAGGTGTTCCTCGCAGTGTACAATTCAATGAAATGATTAAAGTGGCTGAGCAGTACTATAATTTACTTAAAAACGGGGAAGAAAAAAATGCAGAAACTATAGCCAAACCTGGATAAAAGATGGTTGCGGAGAGATTTTGTATGGCAATTAGCAACTAAATATGAGCAAGAGTATAAGGCAAGAAAGTTATCCGTAGAACATATAGTAGAGCTTGCTTTAAGCAATGGATTCTTCTCTGTCTGGGTTACCATTTTCAAAAACTACCCTGAAATCAGAGAAGCACTGGTAGAAAACTTTCCAGGAACAACAAAAGGATGTCTTGATAATAACTTCGGGCAGAAAGAATCATCTGATAAGTTATTCTCCAAATTCTCTTCTTTTCTTCGCAAAATGAATTTCTTTAAATCTAAGGAATGACGAGGAAATAAATTTACACTATGACTCGCTCTTTTTTTCTTTTTCTGCGTTGCAAAAAGCCTTACGTAGCTCAGCAGACTGA
>JAHDFX010000005.1 GCA_020627965.1 Saprospiraceae bacterium
AATGGTCAATGGTCAATGGTCAATGGTCAATGGTCAATGGTCAATGGTCAATGGTAAGAAAGTGAATATATTTAAACCTCAGGACAAAGTCATAAAAATATTTCAGAATAAAGTCTACTTTATATGAATCTTAGCACCGGAAAAAAGGTTCTTGGCGTTTTTATTGCGCTGATACTTTTGGCAGTTATTGTTTTTCCTTTATTGCCTTATCTCCTGGCATTTGCTGCCAGTATACTTCATTTTGGAATTTTCTGTATTGTTTTTATTTTATTGGTTTTTGGACTCATCCAACTCGTTTGGTATATGCTGGACAAGATGCTGTAATTTAATTTAAATAAACGAAAAAATACCCAGAAGATACGAGGTGAGCTTCGCTGTTTTTGTTTTGCTGTATAAGGTTATTCTAGCTGCTGGATGAACGGGTTTAAATCACTTCAAAATCAACGGTATAATTTTCTGGTAATTTGGGAACTAAGACCCAATTCATGCCGAAACGGAGGGATTCGCAATTGCCACAGGAAGTGACACTAATGGTATAAATATACTTCATGGCTGCTTCGTCTTTTTCTACGATACGATCAAAGCTGACATCGCAGGCGCCATCGGCATATAAGCCTAATAAAGTATAGGTATTGAAATCGATTTCGGGTAGGCTGGAACCTTCACAATCCGGGCTATTAATCGGTAAAATGCCTAATGACTGGTAAGTGGCTTCGTCATTGATAATGTACTGACTTTCCAATGCACCGACATCAGAAAAACAACTTCCAAAGTTGATGTCCTGTTCGATGACGCCGGAGGAAGTATCGACCAAATCATAGCAATCTCCCTTACAGCCCATTTGAAATAGAACCAACATCATCAAAACACCTGATATGAATATATTTTTCATCATTTTCTTTCTTTTAATTATTTCTAGTCTTACATTCACTTCTATAGAAAAATATTATGCCAATAATAATCAATTAAACCAAAATTCATGCCTATAAATAACATTTTAAAACAATTTTTATTTTACTAATCCATACTTATGAGATACGTTAATTGGTTTGTTTTGTTGCGGGCATAAATGGGAAAAGAGATATAAAAGAAGAGATTGCAAAAGTGGATTTAGCCTTACTAGATGGAACTTTTTTAAGGAATGGTGAGTTACCTAATCGTGATATGAGCGCAATTCCTCACCCTTTTATTGAGGAAAGTATGAGTTTATTTGCAACTTTGCCAGCAGAAGAAAAACAGAAGGTAATAGACTTTATTCTGAAACACTATTGCGGGCATTTGAAATCAATCTATTTTAATTCGCTAAAAAGCAAAGCAAAATATGGCTAAAAAAGGACAAGGATTGGAAGTTGTTTATGAAGACAATCATTTGATTGCTGTTAATAAACCAGGCGGTTATCTGGTGCAGGGCGATGTAACGGGCGACACGCCTTTGGTGGATTTTGTCAAGCAGTATATCAAGATTCGCTACGATAAACCAGGGGATGTTTTTCTGGGTGTCATTCACCGATTAGACAGACCAGTGAGTGGTGTGGTTGTTTTTGCCCGAACCAGCAAAGCTTTGACTCGTATGAATAAGCTATTTCGAGATAATCAAATTCAGAAAAGCTACTGGGCAGTTACTACTGATCGTCCCGACCCAATGATGGGCAGGCTGGAACATTGGCTGACGAAGGATAAAGATCGAAATTTTACCAATGCCCGAAAAAAAGCAACAACTTGTGCCAAAAAAGCAACTTTAGACTATCTGTTAACTGGTTCTATTGACCACCATCACCTCATTGCAGTAAGACCACATACAGGCAGACCCCACCAAATTCGTGTTCAATTGGCAAAACTGGATACGCCTATTCGTGGAGATATTAAGTATGGTAGTGGTAAGATGAATCCTGATAATTGTATTCACCTTCATGCTTATTCACTGGCTTTTGAACATCCTGTAAAAAAAGAACCCGTTCTTATAAAAGTAAATCCACCTAATGAGCTGGTCTGGCGCAAATTCAGAAATTTTACCGATGAATTTCCTGAATTTTAGCGACTGTTATTAAGAACATAAAGCTAATATGGTGCAGAGTATATACAATATATTACACAGTTTTGCTAAATTTTACTCAGTTGTCCTCCCCCTACGCCTCCTCCGAAGGGGGACATACATACTATTCAGCTTTTTAATAACATTATCTATTGATGCTCAGACTATTCCTTATCCTGATAATTCCTCAGCGACTGAGCAGTTTATTAAATGGGGCGTTCCAGAGATCAATCAGACCTGGACAGCAGATGATTTCCGGGAAGCTTTTAAACGTTTAGATTATGTGTATCGACTGGATAAATTTGCTTTGCCCAGAAAGGACAGTGAATATTCTGGTGATTTGTTTGAACACCTGGTCGATCTGAGACATTTTAAGCCATTGAGCAATCCAGCTATTGAATTGCAGGAACGCTTTGTATTGCTGGAAAACCTTTCTTTTATACCACAAAAAATTAGATCTTATTATGCTGAACCCCAGCTGAAGACGGAGCGTTTTGGCCGTGAAGTGCTGGAAACTATTTTATTGGAAATTCAATTATCACAACGTACGCTTGGTTTAGTGGAGGAACTGCGGGAAAATTTGCGCAAAGCCGGTCAGACGAATAGCGAACTTACGAAAGTATACATACAGGCTAAGGAAGAATTGGCTGGCGTTTGTGCTTCTTTACTAAATATTATTCGTACACAATACGGTAGATTTGAAGAAACCGATATTGTTTGGTTTGCAAATGAATCTGCTGATTTTATTCAACCTTTGTTGGTTAAATTGAGCGATAAAGACCAAGATAGCCTTCTTGATGAGGTCGATTTTATGGCTAAGAAACATCCAAATGAACAAGTGCGACAGGTGATGCGTGGGCTTAAGCGGTGAGGGCAAGTTGGGAATTGGGAAGTAGATTCAAAGGTTTTCTAAGGAATACGTGGAAATAAGAATATACAATTGAAAGATCTGATACATATTATTGGTGGTGGCATTATTGGGCTGTGCTCTGCTTATTATTTGCAAAAAGCGGGGTATCAGGTAACGATTATTGATAAGAGTGATTTGAGTGATGGCTGTTCACATGGTAATGCAGGGATGATCGTACCGAGTCATTTTATTCCGCTGGCAGCTCCCGGTGTTATTGCTAAGGGTATTCGCTGGATGTTCGATGCTAAAAGTCCTTTCTATATCAAACCTCGCCTGAATCTGGAATTGATGCAGTGGCTGTGGGCATTTTATCGTTCTTGTACTAAGAAAAAAGTAGAGGAGGCGATTCCGCTCTTATTGGATTATAATTCGCTGAGTTTGTCCTTACACGAAGAACTGGCTGAGGACTTGAATGTCTTTTTTGAAAAGAAAGGTTTGCTTATGCTCTATCGCACAGAGAAAGGCGGGAAAGAAGAAGCTGAAATTGCCCGTCGGGCCAATAATATTGGTGTAGAAGCTAAGCGTTTGAATCCACAAGAATTAGAGGAATTGACAGGGACGGGCATATCGGCATTGGGAGGATATTGGTATCCTGGCGATGCTCATTTACATCCTAATGCTTTGATGGACGCATTGCGACAAGCAGTAAAAAACAATGGTGCTAAATTGCTCGGACGCACTGTTGTTACTGGTTTTGAAGCAGGAAAAAATAAAATAGACAGCATATATATCCAAAGAAATAAGGACATAAAAAATCAAAAAATTTCAGTTAATCAGGTCGTACTGGCAGGTGGTTCTTTCTCTGCTCAACTAGCGGCTTTACTAGACATTCGTCTACTGATTCAGGATGGAAAAGGTTATTCCTTTACTTTAAAAAATAATAGTGAAACTACGGCTATACCTACCATTTTTGTAGAAGATAAAGCTACACTAACCCCAATGGGTAATCTGACCAGAATAGCAGGCACTTTGGAAATTAGTGGGCACAATTCTACTATTCACCCAGCTCGTTTGCAAGGAATTGTGGAGGCTGTACCTCGTTATTATCCCAATATTCGACCAAATATTCCCGATGTGAAAGAGGTTTGGTATGGCTATCGCCCCTGCTCGCCCGATGGATTGCCCTATATGGGTAAATCTGAAAAATATAATAATCTGGTTATTGCTACAGGACATGCTATGATGGGACTCAGCCTTGGGCCAGCTAGTGGGAAGATCGTTGCTGAATTGATAGAAGGGCAAGCTACTTCCCTCAACCTGGATTTGATGCGAGTGAAGAGATTTTAGCAAAAATAGCACTAAGGACACTGAGCCAATATAACGCAGAGGACGCTTAGGAATGAGGAGAAAATATTACTTATTCAGATACTTTAACATCATTTTCAATAAAGTAGAATTATTTCCTCCATATGGAGCATAACGAATAGCTGCATCTACAAGAAATGATTTATGAAGAATTCCTTTTTGGTGTGAAAAAGTATCATAGCTGGTTTTGCCATGATAGGCACCAATTCCACTAGCCCCTACCCCACCGAAAGGTAAATTTGGGTTGGCAAAATGCATAACTGTATCGTTAATACATACCCCGCCCGAACTGGTTTCATCCATTACTTTGTCAATATTTTTCTGGCTTTTTGAAAACATATATAAAGCCAATGGTTTTGGATTCTCATTGACAAACTGAATAGCATCTTCCAGTCTTGTATAGCTCAGAACAGGTAATAAAGGTCCAAAAATCTCTTCTTGCATGACAGGATCATCCTTCATTACATTATCCAATAATGTAGGTTCAATGTATAGGTCTTTTTCATCGGTTCTACCTCCCGAAATAATCTCACCACTGTTTTCCATCATTGATTTCAGGCGATTGAAATGTTTTTTATTTATAATGCGTCCGTAATCAGCACTTTCCTGTGGATTTTCACCATAGAACGACTTGATCTGCTTTTTCACTTCGCCGATCAATTTGTCTTTAACATTAGTATGCACCAACAGATAGTCAGGCGCTATACAAGTTTGTCCGACATTAATTAATTTACCAGAAACCAATCGTTTAGCAGTATATTCAATGTGAGTTTTTTCATCAACAATGCATGGGCTTTTGCCGCCCAATTCCAAGGTAACTGGTGTCAGATGTTTAGCTGCTGCCTGATAAACAATGCGTCCAACATTTGTACTGCCTGTAAAGAAAATATAGTCAAATTTTTCATTAAGTAGCGCTTGCGATTCAGGAATACCTCCTTCTACAACAGCGACAAACTCTTCATCAAATATATCTGTAATAAGTTCTGTTAATGCTTTTGAAGTATGAACAGCATATTCTGAAGGTTTGAGTATGACAGTATTTCCGGCAGCTATTGCTCCGACAAGTGGCGCAACAGCCAATTGAAATGGATAGTTCCAGGGGGCAATCAACAAGACCGTTCCATATGGGTCAGATTTGATATAACTATGTGCTTTGGCATGAAACAGCGGAGTAGGTACATGCTTATTTTTAGACCATTTTCTAGTATTATCAATGGCTTCTTTAATATCATTCATCACAATACCAATCTCTGTCAGATAGCCCTCTGTTTCGCATTTACGTAAGTCTTTGTACAAAGCTTCCAGTAAGGCTTTTTCTCTTTTTACGACTGCTTCTTTTAGCTTTTTCAGTTGCTGAATTCTGAATTTTACATCTCTCGTGGCACCTGTGGCAAAGTAAGAACGTTGTTTTTCAATGATCTTTGTAATATGAGCCGTTTTAGAGGGTGCCAATGCTGTTGTTGCTGTCATGACTTAATTTTTTATTGCTGACAAAGATAAGGAATTAAATGTTTTTATGAATTTTCAATGATATATAAATAAGTCAAAATGTTTCTATTACGACTATTGTGAAATTCAAGGACTTTTTTCATGCCTAGTTTTTCAGCGACTTTTGCAGAAGCAAAGTGATCGTGCGGCATATTAGCCACTATGCGAGATAGTTGACGTGTATGTAAACCATAATCTAGTATGCCTTGCGCTACTTCAAAGCCATAGCCTTGTTTCCAATACGTATGATGAATAATATAGCCCATGTCATTTTCCAATTGTTCATTGACCATAGTCTGCTTAATTCCTGCATCTCCGATAAGCTGACCAGTAGATTTAAGTCGGACAGCCAACCTGCCTAAACCAGTTTCTCGCCAGGTAGTCATGTTGTACTCCAGCCATTCTCTGGATTGCTGTAAACTATATGGCTGTGGCCAAAATTGCATGGTAGTGGCATCAGATAAAATGGAATGTAAATCATCCAACACATCTACTTGATAGGAAAACAATAATAAGCGAGGAGTTTCTATAACCGGCTTTATCATTTCACTTTTATTCAGGAAACCCAAGATGAAATAAGGCATCACCCAGACTTACCACAGGTGCATTATTATGTCCTACGATATAGCCATCACGACTAGCCAACACTGGTACTTGCTCTAAGCCTTGTGGGTCATTGATATGTCCCAAAACCTCCCCTTCTTTTACTTCTTCTCCTGATTTTCGATACCATAGAAACAAGCCTGAGCGTGGAGAGCGTATCCAGGTTGTATCCGTGAAAAGTGTATAATCATGCTTCGGGATATTGACTTCGTCAATCATTCCTAAATGTGCCATTAATCGTTTTAGTCCATCCAGCCCTTCATCAATAGAATGTTGGTCATAACGCAGCGATTCGCCTCCTTCATATACCAATATAGGTTTTCCTGCTTCTTTAGCTGTTTTACGGAAACTTTTATTGATTGCTTTATTTTTAATCAAATAAGGTGAGGCAAATACTTTTGCCAGTTTCTCTGCTTCCTCATCGCCTATTGAAAAACGAACTTGCGGGTAATTGTAACGACTAGCTCCACCTGTATGGTAATCGACTCCATAATCCATTAAAGGAATGATCTGGGTACTTAAGGTATGTGCAACCCTTGATGCTAATGAGCCATTTTCATTACCTGGAAAACTCCGATTAACATCTTTTCCGTCAGCCAAATCACGAGAAAAATTAATAAAGCCGTATATGTTGACCAGAGGAATAGCAAGCACATTGCCCTTTAATAAACTTTTGAATAGTCCCGATGTAATGGCACGACGAACGATCTCTACTCCATTGACTTCATCACCATGTACACCTCCGGTAACGGCTAGGGTAGGCCCTGGTACTGCACTTCGAAACACATGTAAAGGTAGATGTATCTCTGTTCCAGAAGGTAATTTTGCAATGTCAAAGTGTACTATTGCATTCTGTCCGGGCACAATTTTGTGTCCATCAATTTCCATAATATCGATCATCCTCTTTGTTTTTTGACTTTACGCTCAAGATACATAATTATTTTACGCGCCACATCTACATCTGTTGTTTTCTCGATACCCTCCAGCCCAGGCGAAGCATTTACTTCAAGGACTAAGGGACCTCGATTGGATTGCAACATATCAACACCAGCTACATCTAAGCCCATAGTAGCCGCAGCTTTCAGTGCTGTTTTTCTTTCCAAATCTGTTAGTTCGATGGGTTCGGCTATTCCTCCCTGATGTAAATTGGAACGAAATTCTCCTTTTCGGGTAGCTGTTCTTCGCATAGATGCCACCACCCTTCTTCCAATCACAAAAGCCCGGATATCAGATCCAGCACTTTCTTTAATAAATTCCTGAACAATAATACGAGTACGTGTTTTGTTGAAAGCTTCTATGACAGATTTAGCCCCTCTATGGCTTTCTGCCAAAATAACTCCATAGCCCTGTGTTCCTTCCAATAACTTAATGATCAGCGGAGGTCCTCCGACCATATCTATTACTTCATCTACATTGCTTGAATAATTTGTAAATACCGTTCTGGGTGTCCTTACTCCTACTCTTGATAATAATTGAAGGCTAGTCAACTTATCGCGAGAACGCCAAAGAGCTTCTGCCGTAACAGTCGTTATGACATTCATCATTTCAAATTGATTAATTACAGCAGCACCATAGAAACTGGCTGAAGCCCCTATTCTTGGAATAATCGCATCTATTCCCTTGACTTCTCTTCCATTATAGTACAAATGAGGTTTTTTGTTCTCCATCATAATGATGCACTTCAAATGAGGTATTCGTATAATATTGTGTTCTCTTTGAACGCCTGCTTCTAATAAACGTTTAGTAGAATAAATCGTAGATTTTTGAGAAAGAACAGCAAAATTCATAGTCTTTACATTTATGAAGTCATATATAAATAAGCTCAAATGGTTGATAGAAAATGAGCAAATTGATAGAATTTCAGACAAGCTCCAAGCTCATATTCTTATACAATAATAAGGTTTAGAAACCATTTAATACCCTATCAATAAAGAAAAAATTTAGATAACCGATTTCTTCCATGTGTTTTTTTGCCATATAAACATATTTATTAGTATATTTAGGACACTTACCTAGTTGACAAGAAAATAGAATACTCCTAATTCACTTATTGAAAGTTTTTTATACAAAGACTTAAAACGCAATTGAATTAAAATTTATACAAAAAAAATCAATTTAATTGCTAAAAGTGCTTTTCTATGTCACAATTTTACACATCATTTATATTCGATAGAAATGCCACCTATTGAACTATAAATCAATATATTAAACATAATTAAGCGTCAATAAATCACACAAAATAGGCTTGAAAATGAATTGCATATGCCAGATATTCGGGGCATTTTTGAGTATTGTCATTACAATTAGTATACTCCTTTTCTCTACAACTAATTATTAAACCATAAACTTAGTATCATTATGTTGATTTGGATAATTGATTTATTAACGCTTTTGGGCTTATCTCAAAAAGGTTATTCTAAAAATGTAACCAGGAATTCGGTTTTTGACGACACTGAAGCATAGCATATTTTAAACAAAAACTCTTCCTAACTACAGCAAAACCAACACAGGCACAAACGGAAAAAAACCTCACGGCAAATGATAAATGTGCCTAAGTCCCAAGGAACCAACAAAAGCAGTTTATTCAAGGTATATCCAAAAATAGAATATAAATTATACAATAATATTTAAATAAATCCTAAACAAACCACTCAATCAACTCCTCTAATATTCTACCATTCACAAGAGCCTACAGAATGTCACTAATTCACAGAACTGTATCAATTCAATTTTGATAAAATGTAGTTTAAAAAACTCTATTTCAGATAAAAACACATAAAAAGACTTCCTTTTTCCAACCAAAAGAGTATTGAAAATTGACTTGCAGATAATTATCTTCTCCTGCATATTTGCAGTGTACAATGTTTTTCTCTGCTGAGTTTCTTCTTGTATAAAGATGATGTTTCCTCCAGGGTTCAGTGTTCCTTTTTTAGCCTTTTAGGTTCACTGAACTCTATTTTTTTTGCATTTTTTAAACCCACTCCATTTCTGCTACCACGCCAAAACTCAATTCTACATCAATTTAATGTAAAAAAAGTACAAAAAAGCCATTGTTAGTCAATCACTTGCAGTGAAATCAATGCAAAAAAACCGCAAAAAATACACTTAAAATTAAATTGTATTTCACAAATTTTCATGCCACTTTTGCAGTGTACAATGTTTTTCTCTGCTGAGTTTCTTCTTGTATGAAGATGATGTTTCTTATAGGAGTTCAGTGTTCCTTTTTTAGCCTTTTAGGTTCACTGAACTCTTTGTTTTTTATTCCTCTATTTAGCGACTAGCAAACGTTTACGCCCTATTATCCTCTCATTTTCCTGTAAAACAACATAATACACACCTGCTCTCAATCTTAGCTCCTTTGCAGATACTTCCACCTGATGGGTTCCAACTTCTTTATAACTATTTTCAATATTGGCAATTTGTCTGCCAAGTGCATCAAATAACCTTATATCAATATGAGCAGGATTTGGTAATTGATAAGTAATTCTGGTGCTATTAGAAAAAGGATTAGGCGCAACATCCCAGATAAAGTCATCTTTATTTGTCTCTGAAACAGCAACATTAATGTCTTCTATAATTTCAATTTGTTCATTAATAGGGACATCTGTAATTATTTGTGTGCCACAACCAGGCCAACGAATGATAAGTGAATCCACTTCCTGAATATCTGCTAGCCCAAAGTGTACAATGCTCGAATGTTGTGATGAGTGACTTGAACCTCCGTCAACTTCTCTCATAAACGTCCGCCCATCTGCCTTTAAGTATATCTGCGCCCCATAGGCATCTCTATTGGTTTCAACACCTTGCAATTTCACCTTAAGCCAATTGTGTTCATTGTCCGTGTCATTCCGATATAATATAACATGCTCATAATAATCTGGCTCAAAGAAAAAACGATTAATAATCACCACCATCATGTCTAAATCACCGTCATTGTCGTAATCGCATAAAGCCATTCCTCTCCCTACATGCGAATCATCTACCCCTAATGAATCCGCCAGATCGGTAAATGTACCGTCCTGATTGTTCACATACAATTTATTCGGGTCACCAATGGTCGTTGCAATAAAGTCTGCTGCGGGAACATAACCATTACACACATACAAATCAAGATAAGTATCATTATCATAGTCAAAGAAGGCATTTCCCCAACTAGTTACTAATAATGTATCTACTGAAGTATTTTCCACTCCTGCGGCAGTTGCCTCATCTGTAAACGTACCATCACCATTATTACGCAGTAAGGAATTTCTACCTAAATTAGAGATATAATAATCAAGATCCAGGTCTTCATCATAATCTCCAATGGCAATCCCCATAGCATATATGCCTATATCCATGCCCGTACTAGCTGTAACATCTGTAAAACTATCGGAAGGATAATCATTCTCTAATAAGACATTAGGCTCCACCCATTCACCAAAGTCATTGGCGACTAAAATATCAGGATCACAATCATTATCATAATCCGTCGCAGCAACCGCTAAACCACATCCCGCCTTTAGTAAACCTTGCTGAACACTGACCTCTCTAAATGTATTGTTGCCATTATTCATATACAAAAAATCAGGATAGCAAATATGTGCAAAACCACTTAATTCATTGGTAATGCTATCTGAAATAAACCCAGTTTGCTCTACATAGTTGGTCGCATAAATATCCAGATAACCATCAAGATCAAAATCTCCAAAGGTGGCAGCAGCCGTCCATGCACTATCAATAATACCGGCTGATAATGAAATATCTGTAAACGTTCCGTCTCCATTATTGTAATATAATAAGCAATGTGCATTAATTTCATTAGAAAAATTAAAGCCCCTTGTACCTATAAAAACTTCCCGGTAGCCGTCATTATCAATATCTCCGGTAGCCACACAATGTGACATGACTTCAGCAGTGGCTCCAAAACCCGCATCTATGCCGATTTCAGAAAAAGTGCCATCTCCATTATTAGCGTAAAGGCGATCTCTGTCTTGTCCTCCCGTAATATACAGGTCTTCCAAACCATCATTATTGTAATCGAAAAAAGCTGCACCACCACCCATGAACTGCTCGTGGTCAACTAGAAAATCAATACCTGCATCATAACTAACGTCAGTGAATCCCTGCCCGGTTAGTTGTTGAGATAAAAAAATGGATAAAGTAATAAGTGAGTAGATTTTTTTCATGATTGTCAAAAAGTAAGTTTAAAATATTTCAAAACGAAGTCTATTATCAAAGATAACTAATTCGAGTGTTAAACTATGTCTATCCTATAACAAGTTTATCAGCCCATCAGGTCGTTTTTTTCAATAAAAAATAGTTATTTTTGAAGAAATTTATTAGCATGAAAAAGCTACTTATCACCGGATGTATTATCATAATTGTATTATTTCTTCAGAGTTGTAAAGAAGATGATACACCAGAGGAACCTATACTTAGTGAATTGGATTCAGCTCTTGTGGAAGCACTCAATAATGCCTCCAATGGAGCAGGAATAAATTCCTATATACTTCCCGACAGTGACGATCTTGATAATATCCCTCAAGACCCCAACAATCCTCTGAATGAAGCTAAAGTTGCTTTGGGCAAATTACTCTTTCACGAGCCAGCAATGGCAATATATTCCCGCAAACCACAAGGTGCATATACCTATTCTTGCGCTACGTGTCATAATGCCGCCGCCGGATTTCAAGCCGGACGTGAACAGGGACTCGGTGAAGGCGGGCTTGGTTTTGGTATAAAAGGAGAAGGGCGAACGCTTGACCCTTCTTACTCGACCGCCTTTTTGGATGTTCAACCCATAAAAAGCCCAAGTATCATTAATGTAGCTTTTCAAAAAAACATGCTTTATAATGGACAATTTGGTGCTACAGGTGTTAATCTGGGTACAGAGACTTTCTGGACCTTAAACACCCCAAAGCAAGCTAATTTGTTGGGGTATGAAGGTATTGAATCACAGGCTATAGGTGGTCAAATTGAACATTTACAGGGCTTGGATATGGATTTCTTCAGCAGTAATCTAACTTATCAAAATTTATTTGAAACTGCTTTTCCTGATTGGTCAGAAAATCAAGCGATGAATGATACCACAGCCGGACTTGCCATAGCGGCCTGGGAACGAACCGTTTTCTCTCAAAAAGCAACTTTTCAGCAATGGTTGAAAGGTGATTATGAAGCAATGAATGAACAAGAAAAACGAGGTGCAATTCTGTTCTTTGGTAAAGCAGGTTGTTATGACTGTCATAATGGCCCCGCCCTTAATTCAATGGCTTTTTATGCCCTTGGTATGGAAGATTTACGTGGGCCAGGTATATACGGACATGAACCTGGCAATGGCCCCACCAATCGAGGCAGAGGTGGATTCCTTAGTAATGCTGCTGAAGATTATAAATTTAAAGTTCCCCAATTATATAATTTGAAAGACTCTCCATTTTATGGTCACGGTTCTACTTTTAGTAGTGTTTATGATGTAATTGCTTATAAAAATGCCGCTATTCCTGAAAAAACCAGTGTACCAGTTACCCAGTTGGCAGAGCAGTTTGTTCCACTGAATCTTACAGAGGAAGAGATTCAAGATATTACTACTTTCATAGAGGATGCTTTGCATGACCCTGATTTAATCCGCTATGTTCCTCAATCGCTTCCATCTGAATATTGTTTCCCCAATAATGACGCCCAGTCAAGAATAGATTTGGGCTGCGAATAAAACTTACTATGTACTATTACATCATTAAGATCAGCTTATCTGCTGCTTTGATCATGCTTATATCAGAAATTGCTAAACGAAGTAGTTTTTGGGGAGCTGTACTCGCTTCACTTCCTTTTATTTCTATCATTGCTTTTATTTTCTTGTATGAGGAAACTAAAGATACTCAGGAAGTCAGTAAGCTTTCAACTGATATATTCTGGTTAGTTATTCCTTCTTTGGCATTATTTATTGCTTTACCCTTATTGCTAAAACGTGGGTTTAATTTTTATCTGTCATTGGGTATCGCCTGCCTCATTACTATAGCTTCTTATTATCTGATGACGATTACATTGAAGAAATTCGGCATATTGTAAAATATACTTTTGTTTTCATTAACTTTGCTCAACTTCATCATTGGTCACATTGGTGGTTAAAAAAACCGTTCTATAACAAATACTTCTCCATGAAAAAAATACTATTTTTTCTAAGTATCAGCCTGATAACTATTCAGGTATTTGCACAAAAGAAACTTATCAGCAATCAGGATATTTGGTATAGTCCCACATTTCGGGCTAATTATGTACCAGGTTTCAATTTCCTACAAGATGGGCAGCATTATTCCCGAACAGAGAAGGGCAATATTATTAAATATGATATCACAACAGGTGAAAAAGCAGGGGTAATCTTCGAAGGCAAAAACATGAAAGATGCCGGTGATTTTAGTAACTATACCTTTAGTGATGATGAACGTAAGATTGTTCTTACAACAGACTCCGAACAGATATATCGCTATTCCAGTTTAGCTAATTATTATGTCTGGGATAGAGATAGAGCCACACTCACTCCTGTCTCTGATGTAGATAAACAACGCAATGCCACCTTGTCACCAGACGGAACTAAAATCGCTTATGTCCAAAACAACAACCTCTATTACAAAGACTTATCTAGCAAAAAAACAACACAAATTACCACAGATGGTAAAATGAATGAAATCATTAACGGTGTTACAGATTGGGTGTACGAAGAGGAATTTGGAATTGTAAAGGTTTTTGAATGGTCTCCCGATGGCAGCAAAATTGCTTTCTTACGTTCAGATGAAAGTAAAGTTAAAGAATTCACAATGCCAATGTATAAAGGCGAGTTATACCCAGAATATGTAACATTCAAATACCCTAAAGCAGGAGAAGATAATGCAATCGTTACGCTTCATATGTATGATCTAAAAAAGAATAAAACCAAGAAAATCAGCTTAAATGATAAGCCAGACATGTATATTCCTCGTATGAAATGGACAAAAGATGCCCAGCAACTTTGTGTATTTCAAATGAATCGCCATCAAAATGAGTTGGATCTTTTTCTGGTCAATGCCAAAAGAGGTAAAGCAAAATTGTTACTCAATGAAAAAAATAAGTATTATATAGATATTCATGATAACCTCACTTTTCTTGAAGATGGTAAACGCTTCGTGTGGACTAGTGAAAAGGATGGCTATAATCACATCTACCTGTATAACCTGAAAGGTAAATTAGAAAAGCAAATCACAAAAGGCAAGTTTGATATAACTAATTTTTATGGTATAGATGAAGAAAACGGACTCCTTTACTATCAGGCTGCAGAAGATTCTCCATTGGACAGAGAAATATATGTTATCAATCTAAAAGGCAAAAACAAACGTAAGCTATCTCCAGAAAAAGGTAGCAATAGTGCCCAATTCAGTAAAACTTTCGACTATTTTGTCAACACCCATACTGCTGCCAACATCCCCGGGACATATACTGTTCATAATTCTGATGGAAAATTAGTCAGAACAATAGAAGACAATACACCTTTAAAAGAAACTCTCACTGAATATGCCATCAGTATGCCTGAGTTTTTTGAACTCAAAACCAGTGATAATGTAAAACTCAATGGCTGGATGATCAAACCTACAGATTTTGATACATCAAAAAAATATCCGGTTTTGATGTATGTATATGGTGGACCTGGTAGTCAGACGGTAAAAAATAGCTGGGGCGGTGGCAATTATTTGTGGTATCAGTCTTTAGCTCAACAAGGCTACATCATTGTATCTGTAGATAATCGTGGTACAGGAGCCAGAGGTGAAGAATTTAAGAAAATGACATATCAGCAATTGGGCAAATATGAAACTATTGACCAGATAGAAGCTGCAAAATGGCTGGCTAAAAAACCTTATATAGACGAAGATCGTATTGGTATCTGGGGCTGGAGTTATGGTGGCTATATGTCTTCTTTATGCTTATTCAAAGGTAATGACGTATTTAAAACAGCTATTGCTGTCGCACCAGTAACCAATTGGAAATGGTATGATACGATTTATACAGAACGCTTTATGCGAACTCCACAGGAAAATCGCAATGGCTATGAAGATAATTCCCCTATTAATCATGTTGAAAAAATGAAAGGCACTTATCTTCTGGTACATGGTACAGCCGACGATAATGTTCATGCCCAAAATTCCTATGAAATGGTTAATGCATTAATTGGAGCTAACAAACAATTTGATTCCTATTTCTACCCAAACAGAAATCATGGTATATATGGTGGTATTACACGCCTTCACTTATTTGATAAAATGACAGATTTTATCCTCAAAAACTTGTAATTTAATATGGCAGACATCAAATTATTAAAAGATACGGCAACTCAGGTTCGCCGAGACATCATCCGCATGGTGCACCAAGCCACCTGCGGACACCCAGGAGCTTCTCTAGGTTGTGCAGACTTTTTTACGGCACTCTATTTTGAAGTTATGGAACATGATAAAAGTTTCAATATGAAGGGAAAAAATGAGGATGTATTTTTCCTTTCCAATGGACATATTTCCCCAGTTTGGTATAGTGTATTAGCTCGTAGTGGCTATTTTCCTATAGAAGAATTAGCTACTTTCCGTAAACTTAACTCTCGGTTACAAGGACACCCAGCCACACATGAAAAATTACCAGGAATAAGAATAGCCTCCGGTTCTCTAGGACAAGGAGTCTCTGTAGCAATAGGCGCAGCATTGGCAAAACGTCTTGACAATGATAATAAATTAGTTTATTGCCTTACAGGAGACGGAGAACTTCAAGAAGGACAAATATGGGAAGCCCTAATGTTTGCAGCACATCATAAAGTCGACAATCTCATAGTTACAGTTGATTGGAATGGTCGCCAAATTGATGGTGATAACGATGATGTAATGAGTCTTGGGGATTTACCTGGCAAATGGTCTACATTCGGATGGGAAGTTTTGCATATGGATGGCAACAGTATGGAAGAAGTTCTTAAAGTACTCAGCCTAGCTAAGACAAAAACAGGACAAGGCAAACCTATTGTAATATTAATGAAAACAGAAATGGGATTTGGCGTTGACTATATGATGGGCACACATGCCTGGCACGGAAAAGCTCCCAATGATGAGCAAACAGCAGTTGCACTGACCCAATTACAAGAAACACTTGGTGATTACCCTGTTAACAACTAATTAAAGTTTATGATTAATATAGAAAGCTACGGAAAAAAAGCCACCCGAAATGGTTTTGGAGATGGTTTACATGAAATAGGAAAGTCGAATCCAGATATAGTAGCCCTATGTGCCGATTTAGTCGGCTCCTTAAAAATGCAGTCTTTTATCAATGATTTTCCAGAAAGATTTTATCAGGTTGGAGTTGCAGAGGCTAATATGATGGGAATAGCAGCAGGGCTAGCAACTAGTGGAAAAATACCTTATACGGGCACGTTTGCCAATTTTTCAACAGGACGCGTATATGACCAAATTCGTCAATCAATAGCCTATTCACACAAAAATGTTAAGATATGTGCTTCCCATGCTGGCATATCACTAGGAGAAGATGGTGCAACCCACCAGATCATGGAAGACATAGGTTTGATGAAAATGCTTCCAGGTATGGTTGTCATTAATCCATGTGATTATCTACAGACAAAACGGGCTACCATGGCTATAGCTGAATATTATGGGCCAGTATATTTGAGGTTTGGACGCCCAGGTTGGCCTATGTTTACAACAGAAGACCATGAGTTTAAAATAGGAAAAGCACTTCAACTTAGTGAAGGAACAGATGTAAGTATTTTTGCAACAGGTCACCTAGTATGGCCTGCTATCGAAGCTGGCAAAAAACTAGCCCAAATGGGAATCAGTGTAGAATTAATCAACATCCACACTATAAAGCCCCTTGATGAAGACGCCATTCTAGACTCTGTCAGTAAAACAAGCTGTGTAGTAGTTGCAGAAGAGCATCAATTATTAGGTGGTTTAGGAGGCAGTATTGCTCAGCTTCTAGCGGAAAAACTACCCAGCCCCATAGAGTTTGTAGCAGCGAGAGACACTTTTGGAGAAAGTGGAACAACAAACGAATTAATGAAGAAATATAGATTAACTGATGACAATGTTATAGAAGCTGTCAAGAAAATACTTAAAAGAAAATAATTCTTGCATAATTCGTATTTGCTTCAAAATAAAAAAGGCAATCTGAAATTCAGATTGCCTTTTTTATTCGGTATATTTTTAATCTTAGTATCCAGCACCTGGATTACCAGAATAAATTGTACTACCTCTAGAAGAACCAGGAGTGTCTTTTCCAACAGTATCCCAGTTTCCACTGTACGCAGGACGTCCCATTTCAGCTTCGCCTCTAGCAACTCTAAATTCTACACGACGATTCATGTATTGAGCTTGCTCTTTTTGACGACTAGTTCCAACATGGTCATCTCTTAAGCCTGCAACGATTGGATTAGCTTCACCGCTATACTGAAGAACCATTCTACTTCTGTCAATACCATAGTTATTAACTAAGTAGCTGATAGCTTTCTCAGCACGCTTGTAAGATAAAACATCATTATAAGGATTTGGCTTACGTGCATCTGTGTGACCAGTAACAACTACTTGTAGACCTGGACAACGCAACATTGTATTCGCAACATGGTGCAGTTGTGGATAAAATTCAGGCTTCAAGTAATATTTGTCTAAATCATAGTGTACCATTGGTAAGAACCACTCATTAGAACATATCTCTGGTGCAGGTGGCATAATGATTTCCTCTTTCCATCCTAATCTATCACCGATAGCAATAACATCAGCTTCAGTTAAACCTTCATCAGGAATTTGAGCAACTCCATCAGGATCTACTGGATAACCAGGAGGAGAATAAGGCTCCTTATCTTGACAATCAGGTACACCATCGCTGTCACTATCAAGAGTAACACCGCGAGTATCTACAGGACAATCAGCAGGAGTGTTTGGTTCTCTATCCAATTTGTTAGGTACACCATCTCCGTCATCATCATCTAATTTATCACCTTCTTGCTTTTGAGTATTCACAGCAATCTGCTGATAAGGTGCATCAAGAGGATTCAACCACCATAATGGCTCAACTCTCTTCTTGAAGCTTCCTAAATGGAAGTTTAGACGTAAGTTTGTGTAGTGAGGAACATCTACATCACGAGTGAAATCTACATCAGAATTAGGAGTAGTACCTGAATCATGCCAACGATAACCATCTAGAAGATCATCATCAGTAAAAGTAGACTGATGCTCAACAGATAAAGTAATACGCTTGCTTAAGCGATAGCCTACACCTACACCTACGTTTGCGATGGCTTTTCCTACTCTAGTTGCCTTATCTCCTAAATCTGTAGTTCCTGGGAAATTCCACAAATTACCCCAAACCTCACCAGGAGTTTCGAAGTCACCGTCTAGAATATCATCTTTAAGAATTTGACGAATTTCCTTTCTTCCTTCACGAGTATCTCTATCCAAATCTCCACCTGGATTAATTCTCACTCGAAGATTATTGAATTCATCTTCATAGACACTGCCTCCATTCAAAGCATCATAATTTACACTATATAAATTACCTCCAATTCCACCAATCAGGAATAAATCCCATTTATTTCTTTCTTTGTGAAATTTAAGATTATTAAGTGTAACAATACCCTGAACTGCTGCCTCAATGTACTTATTTTCATAATTAGCAAACCAAGGAATACCAGAACCAACTCTACGAACTTCATTAGTACCTGCATCAGGAGCAAATACAATGAAAGAGCCATAGCCACGATCACCTACAGAACGAAGTTCACGGTTAGCGTAAGCACCTGACATATTAGGTTGGAAGTTAAGTCCTTTAGTAATACCATAATGTCCCGTCAATCTAACAGAGAATAAATATCCCATAGATTTACGTACAGAGGCTCCGAAAGCATAACCAGGTAGTCCTGGCCATGGATTAACGTCACCTGTAATCATAAACATACCTCCGTGAATACCAAGTTCCCACATGTCTCTTGGCTTTGAAGGATATTTTGTTTTACCAGCCTTCCATTCTTTATGTTGGCCATCTGGATCTTTTACAACCTCATCGTCATAGATGTTAGGTTGGGCAAAGGCCATCGTCCCGAAAAGGAATGTGAGGGCCAATGCAGATAAAAAGTTGAGTCTCCTTGTCATAGGGTTGTCTTTTTTAGTTAATTAAAAAAAATTGTTATAAATATTTTGAGTACTTAATAATAAGACCTTACTAACTACAAAAGTAGTTTTTTTTTCTGTTGAAGCAAACGATTTTAGACTTTTTTTGCAGTATTCTCTGATTTATTATCTTTAAGTATGCACTTTTGACAGATAATCCAGTAATACGTCACCACATTCTGACAAGGTATTTCCTAAAGCCACTATTCCGTCCTCATGCCCTGCCATTACAAAGATTCTAAATTCAGCTAATTCTTTGTCCAAATACAACCTTTCAACTTCCTTCCCCATTTCCACCGTTCCGTAACTTATTTCTGCTGATGTTGTAGGTATTTTATACATAAATTTATTCCACATTTCTTTGCTATGGACATGAATAACAGCATTAATCTTTTCGTTTAACTTATAAACTGTTCCATGTGTTAACGATTCTGATGATGCCTTTATTAAACCAGAACAACAAACAAGGTTTTTTTCCAAAGAACAGGAAGTTACAATTGAATAATGTTCTTGGTTCAACTCTTTTAATACTCCTGTCTGTGTTCCTGATATAATAAAATAATTTTTATTGTCTGGGTGACGGATACTTATATTGCCAAAACCAATATCATCCGGATAAACACCTATAAGATTTAACTGATAAAGTTTTTTTCTCCAAAAGTTTAATTCTTGAATACTTTCTAGTTCGGGCGGGGGAGCTTTCTCCCATACACATTTATATTTTATATAGCCCTCATCTACCATCTCTCTCACTTTTTATCAAACAACTGCTTTATACTGGTTTCATTCGCTTCACAAATTCCTCTTTCGGTGATAAGAGCTGTAACCAATCGTGCAGGTGTAACATCAAAACCATAGTTTTTAGCCTGACTTTTCTTTGGGGCGAGTGTTACTTTTTTGATTTCATCTTCATGCAGACCAATTATAGATAGAACTTCATCTTGATCTCGTTCTTCTATTGGAATATCTTTTATTCCATCTTTAATTTTCCAATCTATCGTAGAAGAGGGTAAGGCAACATAAAATGGTACATTATTGTCTTTAGCTGCTAATGCTTTGAGATAAGTACCTACTTTATTAGCCACATCACCTGTGATTGTTGTCCGATCAGTCCCTACAATGCACATATCCACCATTCCATGCTGCATCAGGTGCCCACCTGCATTATCTGTAATGATCGTATGTGGTATCCCGTGTTCACCTAATTCCCAGGCGGTCAAACGTGCCCCTTGATTTCTTGGGCGTGTTTCATCTACCCATACATGAATATCAATACCTTTATCATGCGCCTGATACATAGGAGATGTTGCTGTCCCCCAATCTACACATGCCAGCCAGCCAGCATTACAATGTGTAAGTATATTGACTGTTTTGCCGGCTTTTTTTTCACTTATTTCTTCAATCAATTCAATGCCAAATTTACCAATTTTCCGGCAGACCTCAATATCTTCCATTTTTAGTTGACAGGCAAGATTAAATGCATTTTTTATTCGTTCAGACGGGTCATTAATTTCAAAAATCTTACAAAGCTGTTTTTTTACTGCCCATTGTAAATTGACTGCTGTAGGGCGAGTATTAAGCAATTTTTGTGCTGCTTTTCGGATATATGTATCTGCATCAGTATCTTTTTTAGCTTCTAAAGTGGCAAAATACATTCCAAAAGCAGCAGTTATGCCAATGAGTGGTGCACCTCGTACCCACATCTCCTTTATCGCTCTAGCTGCATCGTCAACCGTTTTAAGCTGCACAAACTTAAGTTCATGTGGCAAAAAACGTTGGTCAATGATATTAACTAAGCTATTATTTTCTTTATCCAACCAAATTGAACGATAAGATTGACCATCTATCTTCATAATAATACAAATAAGTATTACGACTTACATTGACAATTGTTACAAATATATAGTAATTTATTGCCAAATAGCCTTTCTATTTACTTAAAAGTTTGTCTAAAGCAATTTCCATAGCCATTGTTGATAGCCCTGTAAGTTTTGGATTATTTTCATATACATTACTCAATGCTGTCTTTATTGTATTGGAAACATCACTAAAAACAGCATCATCAGTACGTTCTGCCTCAGACTGCATAAAATAAGCAAATCCTCTAGCCATACCGCAATTGGCTATAAAATCAGGAATAATACTAATTTTTGAATCTACATATTTTGCAGTAGGTCCAAAAAATACCTGATCATCAACAAAAGGGACATTAGCCCCGCAAGCTATAACTTCAAGTTCATTATCTATTAAAGCATCAACTTGTTCTCTTGTGATTAGTTTTGATGCTGCTCCTGGAATAAATACATCTGCTTTTAAATTCCATATGCGTTGATTCATTTCTTCAAAAGGAATCATGTTATCTGCTCGAAGTTTGTTTCCATCTTTATTCCAAAACAACTCTTTTATTTCGTCAAGCCCCATACCATTTTCACTAATAACTCCGCCACTTCGATCTATAATACCTACAATTTTTGCTCCTGCATGTGCTAAAGATATTCCAGCAGAAGAAGCTACATTTCCCCAGCCCTGTACAATGACTTTCTTACCTTTTACACTACTTTTATGAAAAATATCATAGTAGTGTTTAACAGACTCTGATACTCCATAACCCGTAATCATATCCGCAACGGTGTACTTTTTAGACCCTTCAGGTGTATAATTTGGGTCTTCTATCACCTTTGATACACCAGTTCTTAAACCTCCTAAAATTCTTATCTTCTCTCCCCCATTTGGCTTATAATGCCCATTAACAATACCTTCCTGCGGATGCCAGAGTCCCAAATCTTCTGTAATTTCAATTACTTCTTTTATGTCTACATCTAGGTCGCCTCCGGTACCATAGTAATTTTTTAATAAAGGAAATACCGCCTTGTACCAACGCTGGAGTACACCTTCATGCCTAGGGTCTCTTGGATCAAAATTGATTCCTGACTTAGCTCCCCCAATATCAGGACCGCATACTGAAAATTTCACTTCCATTACTTTCGCAAGAGAGATGACTTCTTCTTTATTAAGTCCTTTACGCATTCTGGTTCCTCCTCCTGCTGCGCCGCCTCTAAGCGAATTGATTACAACCCAGCCTACTGCATCTGTTTCGGCATCATGCCATTCAAAAACAATTTCGGGAGGAGTATTTTTATATTTTTTCAGTAATTCTTCCATCTCTTAACTAATTAGATATTATTTGGAAACAAAAAACAATTGCCATAGCAACTATTGTCATGCAAATGTAGCAAATACCTTAAACCATATCTATTCAAACTGATTATAAAAATGTCAAATTTTGATTATGGCAAAAGTGCTTTGTAAATTTGCCTCCAATTAAATAAAATCCTACATGCTAAATAACTGGTTACAACCTGTCCAATTAAAAAATATTCTTTCTATTAAAGAGCTTTCAATCCATCAATGGGGAAGAGTTGCCAAAATATACAAGAAGAGTATTCCGAATTTAAAGGACGTAAAGCTTGCTATCGTAGGAATTGAAGAGGGTAATGCTAATGCTGTGCGTAGACATTTGTATACGATGACAGCGCCTATCAATAGTTTACCTGTAGCTGATCTGGGTAATTTTCGTAAAATACACCCTGAATTCATTATCCCGGTTTTAGCGGAATTGCAAGAAAATGGAATTATACCTATTATAATAGGCGGTCATCATGCCTTTACTTATGCACAGTACAAAGCCTTCAGTTTTCAAAACTACCTTATCAATGCTGTTGTAGCCAATGAACGAATTGCCTACACTTCAGACAGACGTAAGAAGGATAAAGACTATTTTTATTTAAATAAAATCTTACAAGACAAAAAACACTTTCTGTTCAACCTGAGTCATATTGGTCATCAGACGCATTTTGTAGATACTAAAACATTAGATGCTTTTGATAAAAAAGGTTTTGAGTGTACTCGTTTAGGGAAAATGAAAGATAATTTGGCAGAAATAGAGCCATTCATTAGAGATGCAGATATGCTGAGTTTTGATATTTCTGTTTTAAAACAATCAGAAGCTCCAGGGCACCAACTCCCCTCCCCTAGTGGCATTTTTGCTGAAGAAGCTTGTCAAATTGCTTATTATGCTGGCATGAGTGACAAAATGACTTCTTTCGGCTTATATGGGTATTATCCTGAGCATGACAGGCAGGATCAAACCGCACAACTCATTGCTCAAATGATCTGGTATTTTTCAGATGGCTTTTGCCATCGACTGAACGATCTTCCTATTAATGCAAATAAATTTACCCGTTATGCCGTTAATGTAAAAGGGACTAAATACGAGTTGATTTTCTGGAAAAGCAAAAAAAGTGAGCGCTGGTGGGTACAGATGCCGACTATCAGCAATCGAAAACAGAAAAGACATCAAGTTATTCCCTGTTCTCTTAATGATTATAACTTGGCTTGCCAGGGGGAAATACCCAATCGTTTATTGAATGCTTCCAAGCGTTTTGTATAAACTTTAAGATAAAAGTAATTTCTCTAATCTAATCCCTCTGGATCCTTTAATAAGGAAAAAATGCTTCTGGAAATTTTGCTCATCAAACCAGCTCTTCAATTTAATTACATCTGCAAAATGTAATACTTTTTCTCTGGTTACTTCACCAAAGACATCGCCCACTAAAATAATTCTACTAAAATCGTAGGTTTGAGCTAATTCTATAATGGCAGTATGCTCAATCTTACTTTCTTCGCCCAGTTCCAACATATCTCCAAGAATAACAATCTTTTTCAAATCCGAAGGCAAAGTCGCAAAATTTTCAATAGCAATACGCATACTGGTCGGATTCGCATTGTAAGCATCTAACACGTATTGATTGGCATCCTTTTGTATAAATTGAGAACGATTATTGGAAGGCACATAATTTTCCAATGCTGTTTTTATTGCGGATAATCTTACATTGAAATGCGCACCTACAGTTACCGCTGTTAGTATATTATTGAAATTATAACTACCTATAAGCTGCGTACTAATTTTTAATAGCTTATCATATTGACTCAATTCGACTTGTACAAAGGGACTGTTTCCTACAGGCATAAGATGAAACCGACCATTTTCTCCCTGTCGATAAGGAATAGTCTTTGTGACATCAGGTATTAGGTCTTCCAGAAAAGATTCATCCTGATTGACAAATACAGTTCCATTACTTTCATGAAGGTATCTGTACATCTCAGATTTGGTCTGTCTGACTCCTTCGAAACTACCAAAGCCTTCTAAATGTGCCTTGCCTACATTGGTAATCATACCATAATTTGGCTCTGCAATTCGACATAAAAAATCTATCTCCCCCAAATGATTAGCCCCCATTTCAATAACAGCTATTTCTGTATCATCTGACATGGCTAATAAAGTTAAGGGCACGCCAATATGGTTGTTAAAGTTTCCTTTTGTGAAATGTGTTTTAAATGTGGTACTCAATACAGCACTGACAAGTTCTTTTGTGGTTGTTTTTCCATTGCTTCCTGTAATCGCTACCACAGGAATATCGAATTGTCTTCGATGGTGTTGAGCCAAGTCTTGTAAGGTTTTTAAGGTATCGTCTACACAAATTAATCGATCATCATCTGGTAAACCTTTATCGCTAACCAAGGCATATCCTGCCCCTTTTCCCAAGGCATCCAAAGCATAGGCATTGCCATCAAATTTTTCTCCTTTTAAAGCTACAAATAAACAACCGTCGGGTAAATTGCGGCTATCTGTGCTGACCATCCCACATTTCCTGAATACCTGATATAGTTTTTGTATCTCCATGTCCCAAAAATAACAAAGCCTTTCCAAATGGAAAGGCTTTGCATAAATATCTTTGAAGTACTGATTATTTGTACTTTCTCTTAACTTTCTTCTTATAACGTTTTGGGAAGTGATTCCCTCCTTTCTTCTGGTTCCCTTGTGGACCACCTACACGTGTCATAGAACAGCGGAAGCCGATAGTGCGATCGGAGCGATCTTCATCTAGAAAGCGTCTTGCTCCTGGAGACAGGTAGTAAGCTCTATCAGCCCAAGAACCACCTTTATACACTCTTGCTTTATCGCTAACCAGCGTAGATACACCATAGTTGTAGAATACTTCAGATTCTTTATCACCATCTAAGTAATCAACTACATTTCCACGCTTATAATTAAGACGTTCTGCAACATCTTCATCTTTGACCTGCTCATAGCGAATACGTCCTAAACTATCTTTCTCAACTGGTCGACCTTCTTCATCAAGAACTTTGTGTTCAAAAATATTACCACGATAAGGATTCAATTCATGATTATCGACATCTTCTAGAGCAACACTAGTTAAAGGGCGATAAATATCAAGCACCCACTCACTAACATTACCAGCCATATTAAACAGACCGTAATCATTGGGCATATTAGAACGAACCGGAGCTGTAATATGTGCATTATCATTCAACTTCCCAGCCATCCCCATATAGTCACCACGACCACGTTTGAAGTTAGCCATCATCATACCCTGAAATTTACCACGTCTTGCATAGCGCATAGTTGTTCCATCCCATGGATATAAACGGCGATCTGTAACTCGCTCATCTTTAGAAACATTATTACCTTTCAATGCAACCGCTGCATACTCCCATTCTGCTTCAGTAGGCAGACGGTAAGCAGGCAATACGATACCATCCTCAAAGCGAACGGAACGCTCACCACCAGTACGCCAATCGGGTACCCCTTTATTCATACTACCTTCGTACTGACCTACAAGATATGATTCTGTATTGAAGTTATCTTCATCTTTTTGTTCAGCATTGGCATTGAGAATTTTCTTCTCTATAAGAATCATTTCGTTCACACGATCTGTACGCCACTTACAATAATCGTTAGCCTGTAGCCAATTTACACCAACTACTGGATAATCATCATAAGCGGGGTGACGGAAGTATGTTTCCACAAATGGTTCATTGAAAGCTAATTCTTCACGCCATACCAATGTATCAGGTAATGCGTTCAGCCAAACTTCAGGGTAAGACTCAGAGAAAACTCTGTCTACCCACCATAAGTATTCGCGGTAATCAATGTTAGCAACCTCTGTTTCGTCCATGTAAAATGAAGAAACTGTTACACGTCTAGGAATGTTGTTATACGTGTACATGACGTCTTGGTCAACTACACCCATTGTGAAAGTTCCACCCTCGATCAAAACGAGGTTTGGACCTGTAGCTTGTCCCTGATATTCTAGTTTTTCAAAGCCACCCCACTCTGTATCGTTGTATTTCCAACCCGTTGTAGCAGAGGACTCTTTCTTCTTACAGGAATCGAAAAGAAACAGCGCAATAATCGCAAATGCGCTCACCTTCAGAAGTTGTTTCATAATCTTGAAATATGTTTTTATTTAAAAAATGGCGTACAAATTTACTAACTAATTCTAATTATTAGGTAGCTGTTTAACTATTTTCAATAGTTTGTTATGTCAATTTTTTGTGATGTTCGTGTTTGATCTGTAAAGTTACCTAAACATTCTCAGACAATCTGTATACTTTCGCTGATTCCTTTTGCGCTTCGCCCATTCCGTTTCATCGAAATTAAGAACAACTGATATTTCATGCCCTCCGGCAGTGTACGAACTCAGATCCGACAGTGTGAGATCGTAGCTGTAACCTACTTTAAGTACATCTTTCTGGAAACCTACCAGCAATATAGCTGCATCAGGATTTGTGAAAGTATGTCGATACCAGGCTCCGCCAAACAAGTACCAGGTTCTGAAGTACGCACCTACATTAACCTGATAAAAATCAGTTTGCTTTGCAAGAATCACGTTAGGTGATATAAACGTTTTTGTCTGTCTTTTATTGTTTTCCACTAAAACCAATTCAGCACCTGCATGAAATGAGTACAAAATAGGTCTTTGTGCAAAATCAGTTTCTACATCCAGAATGCTTTCATCTGGCGCATTTATGTGTTTCAATGTCAGTCCGGCATAGAAATGAGGCGAATAAGCCAATAAACCTGCCGAAAAATCAAAATAACTTCTTGTCAAATTATCCGGACGCTCTTCTTCCGTCGGATATGGATTGCCTGCCGGGTCAGTTGGACCATTAATCGGATCAAGCTGATCGAGGAAAAGTAATTTATCCCAGTCCAGTCTTCTCTGAACAACACCTCCTTCCAATCCACCTCTCAAGTACAGATTCTCGTTCATTCGGAGGTCATAGGCATAGGATAAATCAATCCGATTCGTCTGGTAAATTCCGTCTCCCTCTATATCAGACAAAATATTTGCCCCTATACCACTATTCACCTTGTAAAAATATTGGTCGTAAGACGCAGAATATGTTACATAAGCATTTGGTAATGCTGGCCATTGATTTCTGTAATTCAGTATAATTCGTGGCTCATGAGTCAATCCGGTTAATGCCGGGTTCAATTCGAGCGGGGCTGCAAAAAACTGGCTGAACACGACATCCTGTGCCTTGACAGGAACCATGGAGAGTATCAGAAAGAGCAGCGAGAGTATTTGTTTAGATGTCATATTTACTAATACTGGCTTTTCATGTTAAAATCTTTAACGACGACAATTTTTAACAAAAAAATAACGTTCGTTTCTCAGTTATCGTTTTAGTAACGATAAAGACAAAACTTATGTTTTCTATAAGTAGAAAAATACTTCACAAAAAAATTAGACGTAAATTTGTCTGTAACTAGTACACCTCTGACAATATAAATTGCCGTTGAGTGTATTATATTTTGTAGCAGTATTGCTGAAAACACCATTTTAATCTTATGAGAAGTCTTATTATCTTTTTCCTTTCACTGCTTTTTTGCCTGCCGTTGCAAGCTACTTCACCATTTACAATAAAAGTGACACCGGATTGGCATGAATCACCCTATACACATGATTTTTTTCCTGGACAAACTGATGAAATTCTGTATTTTACTGATGCAGATTATCATCCCAAACATCCTAGCCTGCCTTCTTATGTTCATCAGTTCAGGCTTAGTTCTTATGGGCGCATTAGTGCAAAATTAAGTAATGCACAGTTTGTACCTGTTGAGAAAAAAATGCATAAAGACGATCAATATATTGGAGAAAACATACAGATAAAAACTGCTGTTAACCTTGAACGTCGTCAGGCATTTGGCTCCATTTCTTTTATTCCCTTACGGAAAAATCAGGCTACAGGTCAATTAGAAAAATTAATCTCAGCCGATATTACTATTCGCCATTTTCCAGAAGAATTGCTTAGTATCAGAGGCAGCGGAAGTACTGTGTCAGCTCTAAGTCAGGGTGATATTTATAAAATTGCTGTAAGCGAGGCAGGTGTTTACAAAATTGATCAAAATTTCCTCAACAATGAGTTGGGTATTAATACATCAGGTATTGACCCTCGCCAAATCAAGGTTTATGGCAATGGTGGCGGGCTTCTTCCTGAGCTGCTGAGTACGCCTCGTTATGATGACCTAGAAGAAAATGCGATTTTTGTTGAAGGAGAAAATGATGGTAGTTTTGATGCCAGTGATTACATACTATTCTATGCAGAAGGACCCGATCAATGGACTTATGATGAAGGAAATGAGTCGTTTGACAGGCAGAAAAACTATTATTCAGATAAAAGTTATTATTTCCTCATTATTGGTTCTGGCAATGGTAAACGTGTAGCTAGTCAGGCCTCCATAGGCGGGGCCAGTTATAATACATCCAGCTATGATGCTATTTTGCGCCATGAAGATGAGCTGGTCAATTTACTCGATTATTATCAAAGCGCTCATCCGGCTGGTAAAGAATGGTTTGGAGATAATTTTAAATTCGTATTAGACAGGACTTATGACTTTTCATTAAGTAATATAATTACTACAGAGCCTGTCAATTTGAGGGCTCGGTTTGCTGGCAGAAACCAGAATGGAGGTACACATAAATTTGATGTTTTTTATGACGGAAATATCGTTGCCAGTGTTGGTATGGGGAGTGTTGGTGGCGGTGCTACTTCCACTTATGCTGCACTTCGTACCTTATCCAATACGTTTAATGCCACTAATGATAATATTCAGTTAAGGGTTGAATACACACAACCGACGGCTGCGGAAGGTTGGCTCGACTGGATAGATTTACATGCCCGTTGTCAATTGAATTATAAAGGCAGTCCACTAATTTTCAGAGATATTCGTTCACTAGAACAAAGCACTGCCAATTTCACACTGAGCAGTGTCAATAATAACGTCATTGTTTGGGATGTTACTAACCCACTTAATCCGGCTAATCAGGATTATAATTTGAATGGTAGTCAATTGACATTTGGCACAGATACTGATGTCTTAAAAACTTTTGTTGCCTTTGAAAATGGTAGTTTACCAGTTCCTGAATTTATAGAAACAGTGGCTAATCAAAATTTACACGGTATCCTTACGCCACCTGACATGATAGTCATATATCCAATGGAATTGGAGTCACAGGCCAATAGTTTTGTAGCACACAGAACCAGTCAGAGTGGCATTACTGTGCAGGCAGTTCCACTTTCACAAATTTATAATGAATTTAGCTCAGGTTCGCCTGATGTTTCTGCTATACGTGATTTTTGCAAAATGCTTTATGATCGTTCAACCACTAGCAACTCATTTAAATACTTATTACTATTTGGTGATGGTACTTTTGATTATAAAAATATTCGAGAAGACGAAAATTATGTCAACTATGTACCAGTATATGAGACAACAGAATCTATGAGTCCGATATTTGCCTATCCTTCGGACGATTATTTTGCCTTATTAGATGATAATGAGGGTGCTATTGAAAGTGGTTTAATGGATATAGCAATTGGGCGCTTCCCTGTAAAATCACCAGCAGAAGCGGATATTGCTATGGACAAATTAATCCGCTATGAAACCAATCCTATAACTTTTGGCGACTGGCGCAATCGTTTACTTTATATAGCTGACGATCAGGACAGTAACATTCATTTCAGAGATGCGGATTCTATTACACGTAGTGTTATCAATGAGTTCCCTGCTTTCAATATCAATAAAATCTATTTTGATGCTTACCGACAGATTTCTACTCCTGGTGGTAATCGTTATCCTGATGCTACTGAAGCTATTAATACAGGTATGTTCCAGGGAAATCTGGTCATGAATTATACTGGTCATGGCGGTAGTAATGGCTGGGCGCAGGAGCGTGTAGTCACTCAGGAAACAGAGATGCCTTCCTGGGATAATGCAAATAAATTGCCACTTATTGTTACGGCTACCTGTTCTTTTGCGCCTTACGATGATCCTAGGCATACGACAGCCGGAGAGTATTTATTCCTGAAACCTGATGGTGGAGGAATTGCTCTGTACACGACAGTAAGGGCTGTGTATGCTTCCGCAAATTATCGTTTATCAAAGTCAGTTTTTGATCGATTATTTACCCCCATTGACAATGCTATACCACCTATCGGTGAGACCTTAAGGGTTGGCAAAAATATGAGTGGAACAGCTGTTGAAAACTCAAGAAAATTTACTTTGTTAGGTGATCCGTCTATGAATCTTGTCGCCCCTCAATACGACGTTATTACCACAAAGGTCAATAATCAAACCATTAGTGGCGCAGATACGATAAAGGCTTTACAGGAAGTAACCATAGAAGGTGTCATTCAGGATGCCAATAGCAATTTGTTGTCTGATTTCAATGGTATTCTATATCCTACTGTTTACGACAAAACGCAAACGATCACGACATTAGGCAATGATCCTGATAGCGCACCGGCTACCTTTAGGTTACAAAAAAATGTACTCTTTCGTGGTCGTGCCAGCGTAAGCAATGGAGAATTTAAATTTAGTTTTGTTGTTCCGGGTGATATTGATTTTGAATATGGTTTTGGTAAGATCAGCTATTATGCCGATGACGGAATAGAGCGTGATGCCAATGGTTTTTATAATGGTATAATTATAGGAGGAACAGCTACAGGTGTATCAGATAATACGCCACCAGAAGTCGAAGTTTATATGAATGATGAAGAATTTGTACTAGGCGGTATTACAGATGAAAATCCGATTTTAGTGGTCAAACTATCTGATGATTTGGGAATCAATACAGCTGGAACTGGTATTGGGCATGACCTGACGGGTACACTGGATGAGGATACGCAGAACACTTATATTCTAAATGATTTTTACGAATCGGAATTGGATAATCCACGTAAAGGCGAAGTTCGCTATCCACTGACAAACCTTGCCGAAGGCAGGCATGCTATTAAAGTTAAAGCCTGGGACGTTTCCAATAATTCAGCAGAAGGCTATACCGAGTTTGTTGTGGCTGATAATGCTGAGGTGGCGCTCGATCATGTATTGAATTATCCGAATCCTTTTACCACTTCCACAAATTTCCAATTTGAGCATAATTTCCCTGGTCAGGAGTTGAATATACAGGTACAAATATTTACTGTTTCTGGTAAATTGGTCAAAACCATTCAGGAACAAATCATTACCGATGGTTATCGGGTAAGCAATGTAGCCTGGGATGGTACGGATGATTACGGAGATCGTATAGGACGTGGAGTTTATGTATATAAAGTGAGCGTAAATACTGCGGTAGGTGAGCAACAATTGACGACCAAGAGTGACTTTGAGAAATTAGTTATTCTTAGATAAATTTGGTTATTGAGTTAATTTAGTATGGTTCAAATTGAAGTTAAATCTGATATTGATATTTCGGATAGTGAGCATGAAAAAATTCTGAGCTTACTGAATACATGTTTCGACAATATATTTGGTGAACGTATTTTCTTTAAGCAAGCTCCGCACTTACGTTTTCTGGCAAAAGAAAATGACCAGATCATTGGACAGGTTGGTATTGACTACAGAGTAATGAATCTTGATGGACAACTGATCAAAGTAATTGGGATTATAGACTTGTGTGTTGAAGAAATATTTAGAGGTAAAGGTATAGGATCAACATTGCTAAGATCAGTAGAGAATTATTATTCTTGTAAAGCCGATTTCATACTACTTTTTGCAGATAACCATCAGGTTTATTTCAGAAACGATTTCCAATTGGCCAATAATAAAGTTAAATGGCTCGGTATTGATGAAGGAAAAATTGTAGGAATTATTGAGAAAAGGATGGGAGATTGCTTGATGTACAAACCCTTAAAAGCAAATGCCATCTGGACAGAGGGCGATCTGGATATGATGGGGTATTTGTATTAAAATTTAATTTTTCAATTTTCTTAACATTTACAAAATAAAAAGAAAACAAGACCGTTTATAAAAATGACACTGTATAACCAGACCAAATGATAGACCCTTAACCAGTGAAGAACAAGTAACTTTAGCTTGATTTTCCTAAACCATTATATCAAAATAAGTCTGCTTTCACAGTGTTTTTTTATATCAACATTTTAAATGAACTGTTTTAAACTTTAATTCTGGCTGTATCAAAAATGTAAAATAAACGTCAAACTTGCAACATAAAATGTATGTGTTCGTTAGTTAACTTGATTTCATATTCAATATTATAGATAATTTATTCATTCATTGACTATATTTGCAGCCCATTAAACAGACAAATCAAAATTTATGAAAAATATTGCTCTGAAGCTGAGCGTTTTTGTAGCTCTCTTCGCTCTACTCCTCTCCCCTGCCAATGTACAGGCTCAAATCACAGCAAACTGTACGGAAGATGGTTTTGATCCAATCACAGGGCAACGTTGTGTAAATACCATTGTAACAGCAGTTCCTTTCCTTAGAATTATTCCGGATGCACGTTCTGGTGCTATGGGTGATGTAGGGATCGCAATATCGCCTGATGCCAATGCCATGCACTTCAATACATCAAAATTAGCTTTTGCAGATAAAGACTTAGGTGTTTCTGCTACTTACACACCCTGGTTGCGTGCCTTGGGCTTACAAGATGTATACCTCGCTTACCTCACAGGCTATAAGCGTATCGACGACCTGCAAACTGTAGGTATGGGACTACGTTATTTCTCCCTGGGTACAATTCAGTTTACAGACGAGAATGGTCAGCCACTAGGTAGTGATCGACCAAATGAGTTTGAATTAGCACTATCTTATAATCGTAAGTTAAGTGAGACTTTCTCTGCTGGCTTGGCCTTGAAGTATATCTATTCACGATTAGCCAATGGGCAAACAGTAGAAGATGAAACCATTACCCCAGGTAATTCGGTAGCTGGCGATCTGTCTTTCACTTATCGTGCGCCGCTAGATATTGGAGGCGGAGAGTCGATGTTGACTATCGGTACTTCTATTACGAATATCGGTACGAAAATATCTTACACTAAATCTGCTAACAGAGATTTTATTCCAACTAACTGGGGACTAGGCGCAGGTCTGGAATACCAGATAGACGAATTCAATACGATCAATTTTGCATTGGACCTGAACAGGTTACTTACACCAACTCCACCAAGTGGAGACCCTTTAAGTCCAGAAAATGATACAGATGGTAATGCCATTCCTGATTATAAAGAAAAATCAATTGTTGCCGCCGCTTTAGGTTCTTTCGGTGATGCTCCTGGAGGTTTTGCAGAAGAAATGAACGAGTTTACTTACTCTGTTGGAGCAGAATACTGGTACGACAAGCAGTTTGCTGTTCGTCTTGGTCATTTCAATGAGCATAAAACAAAAGGTAATCGTAAGTTCTTTACCGTCGGTTTAGGTTTGAAATACAATATTTTCGGATTAAATTTCTCTTACCTGATTCCAACTACGAATCAGCGTAATCCATTAGACAATACACTTCGTTTCTCCTTATTATTTGATTTTGGAGCTTTTGAAGGTGATACTCCTAAAGGACTTTAAGAACGTGTTTAAATAGACTTTATTAATAAAAGATAAAAAAAGCGTGCTACCTTTGTGGCACGCTTTTTTATTGAATATAACATGAGTAATCTACCTCCCACACATCAACTTTCTTCTAACCTTACACTACCTTTCAAGCTAGTGTTCCCTACAGCCTGGTTGGCATTTTTTGGTACTATTACCGCCTATATTCTTTTTTCTGAAGATGGTGCTTATATTATTGCCGGTGGTCTATTTTCACCCGATAAATTACGTATTGGCTCTATCATTTTTATGCTCTTAGGCTTTGCCATGCTTTACTTGTTTTTTATCCGCCTCCAACGTATAGATGCTGACACCGATTTTATTTATGTCAATAATTATTTCCGAACCCGACGCTATCCTTACCACAATATCGAAAAGATCACAGAACATCGTTATTTTCTTTCCAAAATAGGCAACATCTACCTAAAAGAAGCCGGTCATTTTGGCAAACGTATTCCTTTTATGATTAGCAGAAGACGATATAAAGAGTTTCTGGAAGCCCGACCAGATATTGCTGCTTTAAGAAAATGATTTTTGTATATTAGCTTTTCATAAATTATCAGAGGTGTTCGACTAATGCAGGGTATAGTCGGAAGGCGAATATTTTTTATATAACACAGGGATTTAATGTCCAAAATCTACCCTTTGAAAGGAGAAATTCGCCTTGCGACTTCGTGTTTACATGTGCCCTAGATTAGTCGAACACTACTAAACTATCAAAATATGAAAAAGCTAATATTCTCTGCTCTGCTAGTCATTCTATACGTTTTTACTTACGCACAAAAAAATAGCACCTGGCATATCACTGCTACCGATATTGATCCTAATAATTACTACGGAATAACTGTTGCCAATGGCATGGTTGGTATAGTTTCTTCTCCAGAACCTATGCGTGTAAAAGACGTCGTACTTAATGGCGTTTATGATTATTACCAAAGAGGTCGTGTATCTAATATTCTGAAGACTTTCAATCATGTCAATATGAACCTCGATGTAGACGGACACCGAGTCGGTTCTCGTAATATTTCCAATTATAAGCAAACGCTGGACATGAAGAAAGCTGCACTGACCACCACTTTTGATGTGGACGACAAAGTCAGTGTAAAATATACCATGATGGCACTCCGACATCTGCCTTATACGGCTCTAACCACCTTTGAAATTACTGCCAAAAAGGAGGTAGAAATTACTCCGATGAGCGTCATTGAAGCTCCAAATCACTTAGTTGATGTACGAAATTATTATGCCGAAATAGACCGCCCCCATGTCAAAATTCCTTTGATGACTTCCGTAGCTAAAAGTCCTTCAGGTAAGCATATTGTAGCGGCTTCCAATAGCTTTATTTTTGAAGAAGCACATGGCAGCGAACCAGATATTATTCATGAAGACTGGGATTACAATATGCATTTAGCAAAATTTAGAAAAAAACTACGTGCCGGACAGTCCTATTCTTTTAGCGTGGTTGCTTCTGCCTGCTCTACAGAGCATTACGAAGACCCACACAATGAAGCAGAACGCCTAAGTATATTCGCCATGCTCGAAGGCAGAGAACGGCTGCTAAAACGCCACGAACAAGCCTGGGCAAAGCTTTGGGAAAGCGATATTATTGTAGATGGAGATGACGATGCACAACGTGATATTCGTTTTGCCATTTATCACTTGTACTCCTTTGCTCGTGCAGGAACGGCTTATAGTTTATCGCCAATGGGTTTGTCTGGTTTGGGCTATAATGGACATGTATTCTGGGATACAGAATTATGGATGTACCCTCCCCTGCTTTTGCTACAACCTGATATTGCAGCGTCCTTATTGAATTATCGTTTTGAGCGTATGGAAGCTGCTCGCCAAAATGCCTTCGCTCATGGTTTTGATGGCGTGATGTTTCCCTGGGAATCAGCAGGAGATGGCTCAGAAGACACACCTGTTTGGGCATTAACCGGTCCATTCCAACACCATATCACAGGCTGTATAGGCTGGTCGAACTGGAAATATTATCAAGTCACCAAAGATAAAGAATGGCTGGGAGAAAAGGGCTATCCTTTACTTCGGGAAGCAGCCGATTTCTGGGCCAGTCGTGTAGATCGTGTTGCGCCTGGAAAATATAATATCGACAATGTTATCGGTGCCAATGAATGGGAAGAAAATATTGATAATAATGCCTTCACCAATGGAATGGCGATCACTACTTTGCAATATGCTACTCAGGCAGCCGAAGAACTGGGTTATACCCCTAATCCTGATTGGATGCACGTTGCCAATAATATCCCTATCCTGAAATTCCCTGATGGTACAACTCGCGAAAATGCGACTTATGACGGCGTAGAGATCAAACAGGCTGATGTCAATCTATTGGCTTATCCTCTGAAAGTTGTTACAGATGAAGCTAATATTCGTAAAGACCTGGAATATTATGAACCACGTATGTCCTCTACTGGGCCAGCTATGGGACCAGCTATTTTATGCGTTCTGTATTCCCGTATGGGCAAAGCTGAAAAAGCGAGGGAATTATTTGCTAAAAGTTATGAGCCGAATAAAGTGCCACCATTTGGCGTGATCTCTGAGACAGCGGGTGGAACAAATCCGTATTTTGCAACGGGAGCTGGTGGTATGTTGCAAGCAGTATTATCCGGTTTTGGTGGCTTGGATATTACTGATGATGGTATTATTCAGTTGGAAACTCAGTTGCCGAAAGGCTGGAAATCTTTGAAAATTACTGGAATTGGCAAGGAAAAGAAGAGTTTTGAAGTGAAGTAATTGAACAATTGCATAGTCTTATTAGTTTTGTGTTCTCTGTAAACTTAGTAGTAAATCATATCAATCAAAATAAACTATCACACATGAAAATCAAATTTCAATTTTTAATGGCTTTATGTCTGGCTTTTGCTTTCACTGCCTGCAAAAACAGCACAGACACAAGCACTACAGCAAAGGAGGAAAATAAGACCAATATTGCTCCTGAAAAAGAAGAAAAAAAGCCAGCCAAAAAAGGCTATCAGGTCGGCGATAAAGTAGCTGATTTTAGCTTACAAAACGTAGATGGCAAAATGGTTGCCCTTTCTGATTACAAAGATGACAAAGGGGTTATTGTTATCTTCAGTTGCAATTCCTGCCCTTGGGTAGTGGCTTACGAAGATCGCATGAATGACCTACACAATACTTATGCAGAAAAAGGTTATCCTGTATTGGCAATCAATTCTAACGATATTGAGATCAAACCAGATGATGATATGCCTAGTATGCAAAAAAGAGCTAAAGAAAAAGACTTTAAATTTGCCTATGTTTTTGATGAAAAACAGGAAATCTATCCAAGATTTGGTGCGACTAAGACGCCCGAGGTTTATCTCTTGAAAAACGATGGTGAAGGAAACATGACCGTTGCTTACACAGGAGCTATTGATGATAATGGTAAAAAGCCGGAAGCTGTAAATGTAAAGTATGTTGAAAATGCTATCACTGCACTAGATGCAGGTCTTCCTCCTAGTCCTGATTTTACTAAGGCTATTGGCTGTTCTATTAAAGTGAAGAAGAAGGCTAGCTAGCCCTCGTTCGCCCTTTAATTCTCTGAAGGGATGCCAAGATTTTTCAAGCTGAAATATGGTGTTTTAAAGCATTTTATTTCAGCTTTTTTGTTTCATAATTTCTCCTCCAGCCACATCAGCCCCCAGCAGGCTAACAGACCAATATAAAACCACCAAAGCGGGAAAGGCTTCTGAATGTTTTTCCTCAATTTCGGCGGCTGAATACTAGTGGTTTTTTGCCGACTTTGCCAATCTTTATTTGACCAGATGCGCTGAGCTTTTTGTAAAGCTTTCCAATCTGTATTATCATGAACATAGAGCCACTGACTGACTTTTGAATCTTTAGTAGATAAGGTATTCCAGCCTGCTGTTTTCGGGCGAACAGTGCCTTGCCATTGTTCAGGATTATAGGGATGCTGGGCAAGATGGAAGCTAGTGTTCTCTTTATTAGCAGTAAGCTGCCCTATGTTTTTTTTACTTGTGCTGTATAACTGTAATCCGGCGGGCTGACCGCTAAAAACCAGGGCATCGTCTTTGACAGACCATTGGCGGTTTTCAGGACTGGCTTTATTGATGGTTGTTAGAATTTCATTCCATAGGGCATTGTATAAAGGCTTTTTTCCGTCTAAGCGTATTTTATAAGTTTGATTGCTACGAAGAAGGGCTATTCTGCCATAGCCTTTAGAGCGATAAGCAGCTATTTCCCCTTTTATGGGGACAGATTTATTACCAAAAGAAATCCCATTCAAAGGCAGTTCAAAATCTTCTTTTTGCTCAAATTGTTCACCTTTGATAATTTGCTTTTTTTCTGTGGATTTGGTGGCTGCAAAATCGAGAAAGGTCTTATTAAAACCAGCCCCTAAAGCCGGATTAATGGCTTTTTCATCTCCCCATATGACCATGCCCATGCCTTTGTTGATGGAAGTTTTCAAGGCTTGAAGTTCTTCATTGCTAAAATTATGTAAGGCTTTGCTACTCGTCAGAAATACATCTATATCGGCTAGTAAACTGGGGGTGATTTTATCCAGATTGGTCTTTTCAAAATTGATAAATTCTGTTTTAAACTTATTGCGGGAAACCGCCGAACGTACTGCTATTCCATGCCCTTTGTCCGACCAGTGATTTTTGAAATATTTGGACTCGAAGGAAGGCGCATCATTGACGATAAGCATGTTTAGCTTTTCTTTTGGAGCAATGAAAACGGGGAATCGCTCACGATTGAATACTTTACCATTTTGGTCTTTGGAGACCAATTGAAACAGGTATTTTCCTTCTTTTTTTAAAGGCTGTTTTAAATCAAAAAAATAAACCTTTGGTTCAGTAACCTGAATAGAATCTGTCGCTCCGCTTTGCCCTTCCAAAACCAAGGTATAAGGCTCATTATTATTATGTTGATAACGTCCTTGTACAAAGAAAATCTCATCTACTATCCAGTGTTTTTTATAGCCTGTTTCTATAATGCCTTCCGGCAAATCATTTAATAAAAAATGGGTTTGTAAGCCTTTAAAATCAGGTAATTCATGATTTTGTAAGCCATTGCCCAATATGTATACCAATTCCAGTCGGGGAAAATTTCGAGGTAGGTAAGACGCATCAGGAATTTGCTGTACAGCCTGATCGAAACCCAGAACAGGTAGAGTAGAAAATAGCTGGGCATCAGGCAATTTCGTTAGTAAACTATCTGCCTGATTTTGGTCAAACTCATCCGTCAACAATATGGCTGTAATGGCTTTTTCATGGATATAAGTAAAAGGTCGAAGCCCTAATAAAAGCAGAAAAAAGACCGATAATAAGACCAAAGGAATACGCAACCAAAGCCGACTTTTATCTGGTCTGCGAATAGCAATTATTAATACAATAAGAGCGAGTACTACTGCTCCGGCCATCATCCACTCTGCATAGGGTGAGGGCGTCAGAAACTCTATGTCTTGCAGCCTTATCATTTCAATGATCTCAAATATAGTTTTTCAAGGCGATTTTTGCTGTATTTTCTTGAAGCTGGTTCATAACGGGTATCAGGCAACACACGCATGAATGCCCCTTGAATATCTGTCAGCAAAGTGGGTAGAACAGCCTTCGACACCTCCCCTTCAGTCAGCATTTTTATCTGTTTCAATGTCGCAAAATAATTCCCTGGACGAACCAGTGCCAGCCCTGCCAATTCCTGTCCTGCATCGGTCAGCAGACTTCGCTCTGCACGGTTAGGTAATCTGTTTTCTTGTTTTAATATTTCCAATATATCTACCGATTCTAATATTGCCGGATAAGGCTTTTCATTGTCCTGTTTTTTGGCTGATTCGGTATTTTTAATCTCCTCCAATTCTCCTGTTAGCCGTTTTTCAGCGACATTGATGACTGGCGCCTCAAAACCAATGCGTTCTACATACACCCTCGACGCCTGCTGCACTTCTTTCAATAATTTCAAAGCGGCATATTCATACTGCAAAGCTTTTTCAGGCTGATACAAACGCAATTGTAATTCAGCATCCCACATTTTACTTAGCGAAGCCCGCAGTTTAGCAGCCGTTGACTGATCGAAAAAAGTGGACTCTTCCATGTTATCGTGCATATGCATGTAGCCTTCTAGCGGGTTTTCTTCCTGGGTTTCGTCTCCGCCGCCATGATCGTGCCCGTGGGAATGATCGTGTTGATGTGTTGAGGTGTTGTGGTGTTGATGTTCTTCGTGGTCATGGTTTTCATCATGGTCATGGTCGCAATGTTCACCGTGTTCATGGTCATCATTGTGTTGATGTGATTGGTGTTCTTCTTCCGCTTCTGAACCATGCTCACAATGCTCACCGTGATCGTGATGATGATCGTGATGATGATGTCCATGTTCTTCATCTGCATTGCTTCTTGTTATATTAATACTGATACTGTCATTATTATCCTTCTCTATTGCTTCTGGTTTTTCGCTGCTCACTTCTCCAATAACTGTTTCAAACTCTTCTCCGAGGAAACGTCCATACCGGAGACGCAGAATTTTCTGATCGGCTGCTATGTTATTACTCGTTTCATTAAATTCTGTGGTGCTTATTTTACCTTTTTGAGCAATCAGTTTTTCTGTATCTATAATGATCTGTCGCTGACTACGAAAATAGGCAGGCATTCTATCTAAAGCCATTTTACCTTCCATATCCCAATCGACAGAAGTTGTATCTTCAAAGGCTATGATGTATTTGTAAGTACGAGATGTTTGTGGATCGGGCCGACGATTATCCGTAGCTTCTACATGCAGATATAATTCATCACCAGGTTCCATGCCTAGTTTATGCAGGTTCAGCTTGTGTGTGAGATTATAATTTCGCTGACCGCTAATTTTCTCCTTGAAATATAAAGTATCATCTCTGAACTTGACCGCTTCACCTTCTCCCCGACTAAGTGTGGCAACCATACGAGCATCCTGAATCCCATAATCATCTGTCAGATGGGCTTTAAACGAGATCGTTTTCAGGGTATCATAGAAATAAGCAGCATAAGGTTCTAAATCTTTAATAGAAATATCTGGAGCCACATCAGGAATTGCTTCCAGTTTGTAGTAATCGCTGGTCTTTTTATTGCCTCTTTTATCCGTATATTCTATGCTGTATAAGCCTGTTTTTTCCAACGTCATTTCAGCCGTATAAGTATTTCTACTTTTCTTTTGCAATGAGATTTTATCAGCATTTTGAAATACAATAAAGCCAGACTGAATACTGCCTGTAAAACGAATTGTCCAGTTGAGACGGGAGAATTGCGGAGCTTTCAAACCAGGAGATTCAGCCGTTCTTCCTGACAAATTGGTATAGGCTGGTGGCGTATATTTTAATTTGATCGTTTTAATGGAAACATCAGGATTTTTTGTCGGGCTAATCGACGTATTATCCGGTTTTTTATTTTCTTTTTCAACAAGGACACCAGTCAACTTCTCTGTTGAAATCTGGTAGAAATAAGGCTTTAAATATATTGCGCCGAAGGCGACCAAAGCTCCAAAACACATGGATAAAAAAGCTCTTCCCGCATAATGAGGCAGGCGGATATTTTTCTGTATTTCTACCAGCTTGTTGTTAATCTTTTCTTTTTGTAAAATCGCTAAAGCGGGTAAATTTCCATTATTGTCCAGCAGGAGGTCGGCACTATCTTCCAGTTCTGGATATTGTCGATTGAGATAAGTAACCAGGTCAGTTTTACTGGTGGAAAATAGACGAAATTGTTGTAAATATGCCAGTAGGCTGGTTGCAAAGGTCAGTCCGGTAATTTTTGTTAGTAAAGTGGTTTCAACTTGAAATAAATAGATAAAAGCTCCGACTAATAAAGTCCAGAACACAGCCCACAATATAGCCTCTACTCCTCTGAACATTCGCCAGCGGTTGAGGAGTTGGTTTAGAATGTTTTTTTCTGCATTCATGTCAATATTGTAAAGATAATGAACTATTCATCACAGATTTACACAGATAAGCATTGTGTGTGTAACAAATTGCACAGTTTTCCAGTTGTCCTCCCTCTTTTTCTCCCTCCAAAGGGAGACATTGATCTGCTTTTTAGCTTATTGTCCCCCTTTGGAGGGCAGGGCTGTTAAGTTCTATTTGTGCAAATAATTTGATATATTTTTTCATTTTATTGCCAAAATTTATCGAATAAGTGAAGTAAACGAGTTACTTCATGATGATTTCAAAAAGTTCTTTGATTTTGTCGGAAAAATAAAGTTGTCCATCTGTAATGGAGTAATGTCCATTCTTTCTATGGATATTGATAGCTATAGCACTGAATACAGCGGTATTAAGAGGTCCATTAGCGGTTCTTATACCGTTTTGATCTTCTCCGTGAACAACATCTTTGACCCAATGAAGAGAATTTTCAATTTTCCAGTGCCCACGTATACCTTGATGAAAGAATTTTGCATCTGTTGTGAACTGGTCTGAAATATAGAATCTGTCAGCATGTGATTCTTCGTTTTTTTTAATGGTGTGTTTGTGAACATGGATAAAGCGCCTGAGGTTTTTCCATTCATTAGCTTTTTGATCCTGGGCAGCATTGTATACATTGACTGTCCAGCGTGAATGTCTTCCATGTCCTTTTTCTTGTTCATCATAAGAATCTAAAGGTGTTTGTGTGAGTATCGCACACTCAATAGCACTAAAGAGTGATGGTTGATTCCTTTTTACCTGGATGACATAGTGATTACCACTATCAACAATTTGCTCTACCGTTTTTTTGGGCATGTAGAGCATCCAGAAATAAGGTAATTCCCATCGCTTGTAGTTTTTCAAGCAGAAACTGAACAACATGAATTTCGCTTTCTTTTGCGTTTTGGTACTGCTCAATAGCATATACTAAGCCGCTTTGTTGGCAGAATATACTGACGACTGCCTGAAATTTTTGTCTGCTGCCTGTTCCTCTTACCGTAGAGCCAAGCGCTTTACCGTCACCGCTGACCATGTCATCTATTTCCAGAGGAACATAACCGGATGTCCATTTATTGAAGGCAATTATCAACTCATCTTCATCTACACGATTCATGATGTCTGAAAAAACTACATGAGATGGAATTCCATGTTTGAGACTCAGTAAATCTTCTAAGGTAGATTCATGATTCTTTGAAAACTTGGCTACCGGACGACCACCGAGGTAACCACAAAGGTTAGCCATGATTGTCATTGTAAATAATTGAGACAGCGTATAACGCATCCCCTGGCTGCGACGAGGGTCTTGTACTTCCTCTTTCAGTATTGTCATTAAATTCATCTGACTTTATTTTTCCGCAATATCAATGAACTTATAGGGATTTTGAATCCCTTTTTAATTTTTTTTATAAAAAATTACCAATATGCTTGCATAAACAGAACTTAACAGCCCTGCTTTGGAGGGGGCGAAGGGGGAGGAACGCTTAAAGGCTTTGTGCAATTTGTTACACACACTAAGCATTTGGACAGAAATACCTGCGTTTTATTTATAATCATCCTGAGAGCGGGCTATGGTATTTTTCCTCATCACTGAAGCCTGTACCCAGCGTTCCAGTAAAAAAATGATTGCCAGTAAAACCCAGAACCAATGATGAAAACCTGCTACTCGCTTCTCCTCAATAATTGTTTCCTTCTCCCTATCCTGATAACTATCGGTAGGTTTAATTTGCTTAACTGCGTATTGATTGGCTTCTATTTTTCTTTGGTCAAATCTTGCTAATTGTTGCTCAAAATCGTCTGGCGTCAGTATTGTCATCAATAATTGAGTAGGTAGTTGAGTCGTTGATTTTGCAGTACTTAACCTTTGATTAAATACAAAAACTTCACGTCCACTGACTAAATCTCGATCTAATATATTGTCTCCATAAACCCGATTTTCCTCAAACAAAAACAAGCGACTTGCTGATGCACTTATCTCATTTGGCACAACTTCTTCTGACAGCCAGAAAACAGCATCAACATCCTTATCTTCTACCTTTTTCCAACGTAATTCTATACCTGTATATTGGCTAACTGCTTTCAAAGCTGCCCTGATATATTCCCTGTCTTTTTTGTATTTTCTATCTGCTTTTACAGCTACATTTAAAACTATACTTTCTTCAATAAAGATACTGTCTTTTTGTTGCTGAAACCAGGCTTTATTATCATTTAAATCTACTATAACATCTGGCAGATCATAGGTTTTAAAACTGATTGACTGTGTATTTTTACTATCTTTTATGTCGAAAACAATTTGCTCAAAAACAGTTTGCTCGGCATTACTTTTACCATAAAGGAAAGTCAACTTTTTTCTAGCAGGTCGCCATGCTCGTATTAGTTGATAGTGATCATCTTTAGCTGGCACTTCCAACCAGTTAATATGCATGCTCAATGTAGGAGGTTCACTTTGAAATTGCTGTATTTTAGGCGTAAAAAACAGAAAAACACTATCCGGTGCATCCGCTCGCTCCTGAACATCTGCCAACAAAGACCAAATATCAACCGACTGGTTTTCTCCCCCTCTAGAGGGGGAATAAGGGGGAGGACTATTGACCAACTCTGGAAAACCACCCGCTAAGGCCCGCCATTCACAGCCACGATACTGCGCCGTATCAAAACCAGCCTGCCAGTCATCACGCTCCAATAAATCAGGCGTCACCAGTACCCAATTTTGATTTTTCTGTGGTAGTAATTCCACCATTTGTACCCGTACCGGTTCTATCAATAACAATACACAAAGTCCGACCATTATTGATCGTAAGAAAAATAAAAAAGGCTGAGTAAAACTGATACTGCTCAGTTTTTTACGCTGCGTGGCTTCCAGCCATTTTATGCTACCAAATGGAATAATCCTGCCCTTCTGTCGATTCCAGATATGGATCAGCAGAGGCAAGAGCAGACCTGCTAAGGCGATCAACATGACCGGATGTAAGAGCTGATAGGTCATGGCTTAAATATAAGAAAATCAGGCTTAAAGTTGATTATTGATATTACTTCTATTATTTTTGGAAATAAAATTCTAGAATAATTTTTCAAAAATGAACTCAATAACATTTGGAGAATTGATAAAAGAAAGAAGATTGGAGCAAAAACTAGCACTGAGAGAAGTGGCAGGTGCTATAAACTTTGATCAGTCTCTACTTAGCAAAGTAGAAAGAAATAAAATAGTGGCGCCTCAAAAGATCATTATGCCACTTTCAAAATGCTTGAAACTAGATTTTAAAGAATTGCAAATTAAATATTTGAGTGAGCGCATATATCGTGAGTATAAAGAAGTGGAATTTACATTGGAAGCTATGCAGATTGCAATAAAACAACTGGAAAAAGAGCATTCGGGAAATTCAGCTGAATTTCGACGCAAGAGTATGATCACTAAAATAACCCGGTATCTTGAAAAACAGCCTGTAGAAAAAGTCTGGTTATTTGGTTCATTTGCAAGAAATGAAGAAAATGATGACAGTGATATAGATATATTAGTACGCTTTACAAATTCGAGTAAAATGGATCTATTTGAATATATTGGAATCAGACAAGATCTTGAAGATTTAACTGGGCGACCAATAGATTTAGTGGAAGAAGGATACGAATTAGAAAAAGCAAAACCGTCTATTTTTGAAGAAAAACAGTTGATCTATGAGAGAAAAACTATCTAGAAAAGATAGACTAGAGCATATTATTGAGGCGATTGATCGTATTTTTCGATTCGTAGAAGATATGGATCATGAGGAATTTGATGTTCATGAAATGGCGCAATATGCAGTTATCAAAAACTTTGAGATCATAGGAGAAGCCGCTTACCAAATCCCAAAGGAATTTAGAATGGCGAATGAAGAAAAAATCGAGTGGCGCAAAATTATTGCTTTCAGGCATATATTGGTTCATGATTATTATAAGATCAATACGATCATTATATGGAATGCTATTGAAAATAAGCTGAGCGGTCTAAAAGTAGAAGTAGAAAAATTACTGGAAGCAGAAGAATAGAAAACTTAAAATAGAAACACCATATGAACCAAAAAATATACCAAGTAGACGCATTCACCAGCAAAATTTTTGGTGGCAATCCTGCCGCAATTTGCCCATTAGAAACCTGGTTAAATGATGACATCCTTCAAAACATAGCCTTAGAGAATAACCTGTCTGAAACGGCTTTTTATGTAAAAAAAGGCGACCATTTTGAATTGAGATGGTTTACACCAAATGTAGAAGTAGACCTTTGCGGGCATGCCACTTTAGCTACAGCCTATGTGTTGTTTAATGAAAAGAATTATCAGGACAAAACTATTCAATTTATCTCTCCAAGAAGCGGAAAATTGAGCGTTACCAAAACCGGAGATTTGCTGACTTTAAATTTCCCGGCAGATCAATATCAGAAAGTAGAACTGTCTGCTGAACTTAGGGATTGTTTCAACATAAAGCCTCAAAAAGTGCTCAAAGGCAAAACAGATTATATGCTCATCTTTGAGACGGAAAATGACATTAAAAATATTCAGCCTGATTTTGCTAAAATAGCCCGACTTGAAGCCAGAGGAGTTATTGTTACTGCCAAAGGTGATAAAGTAGATTTTGTTTCCAGGTTTTTCGCTCCTCAATGCAGTGTCAATGAAGATCCCGTAACCGGTTCCGCACATACTACGCTGACGCCTTATTGGGCAAAAGAACTGGGTAAAACTGAACTATCAGCCATACAACTTTCAGAACGAAAAGGTCATTTACAATGCAAGCTTTTGGGAGAGCGGGTAGAGATTAGTGGAGAAGGCAGGCTGTATCTACGGGGGCATATTTTTATTGAATAAATTTACCCTTCCAATCCCTGATAATAAGCCAAGCTATCCAAAATACTATCCGCCCCGCATGTCTGATTTACTATAGCATTACCGATAGATTTCAATAGTGTAAAATTGATCTTAGCATCCTCATTTTTCTTATCCTGACGCATGAGGGCTATCAGTTGCTCAAAACTCTTCGGATTTAGCTGTGGTTTACCATAGATTTTTAAGATAAAATCAGTGATAGCTTTGAGTTCACTTTGTTTCAACACAAAGGTTTTGTGAGACAACCAAGCTTCGCAGATCATACCTACAGCAATCGCTTCTCCATGTAGCAAAGGTGTATCAGTTTGCAAAGCATAACTTTCCACAGCATGCCCTATAGTATGGCCAAAATTCAGGACTTTACGAAGATTTTTTTCAAAGGGGTCTTCTTCCACAACATGCTGTTTGATGTGTAATGAAGACTGTATCAAATGGGTCAGTCCATGAGGTGAAAGTCGGTCTGCTTTTTGAATAGTTTGCCAATATTTCTCATCGAGTATCAGTGCATGTTTAATAATTTCAGCAAATCCACTACGCAATTCCCGATAAGGCAAAGTATCCAGAAAAGGCGGATAAATAAAAACAGCTTCCGGGTTGCTAAATAAGCCTACAGAATTTTTAATGCCATTAAAATCAATGCCCAATTTGCCACCAATAGAAGCGTCTACCTGAGCTAGTAAAGTAGTTGGAAACTGAATAAAATCTATACCACGCTTGAAGGTTGCTGCACAAAACCCGCCCATATCTCCTACCACTCCTCCTCCCAGATTTATCAGTAAAGAGCGACGATCTGTCTCATAATCCATCATAGCCTGCCATATCCCCTGGCAAGTTTTAATGTTCTTATGTTGCTCTCCGGCAGGTATTTCTATAACATGGGCTGTCAGGTTGATGTTTGCTCTGAACAGTGGCAAACAATCACGCCCCGTATTTTCATCAACCAAGAGCAGGACACGGGAATATTGTCGCTGTTCCAGCAAATAAGCAAGCTCTGTCCAGATGTCTTCTCCTAATAATATCTTGTAATCTTGTAATTCTATGATATTCATATCCTAATATCAACTTCAGCGATCATACTTAATGAACAGACCTCAAGCTCCAGGCTTCCGGCTTATCATCAAAATAGGTTTTTACAACTGCCCAGGTAGATTGGAAGAGTGTTGAATGGCGATAAGCGTTCAAATAATCCTCATTATCCCACAAACTTATGGTAAAGAATACATTAGGGTTCTCAATATCTCGCAATAATTGTACACTGCGACAGCCCTTATGCGATTCTATTAACTCCTGTTTTTCACGAAAAATTTCCTGAAAGGCTTCCGTTTTATCTTCCTGAAAAGTGAGTTTAACGATTCTTTTTAGCATTTTTTTTATTGTGTTATCGTGCGTTGTGTTATTGTGTTATTGTGTTATTGTGTTATCGTGCGTTGTGTTGAGGTAATTTACCCCTCGAGTTCGTTTGCGATACGATCTCGCAACGCAGTGTTCTCGTTTCTCGCAGTACGGAAGGTACGATCTCTACTAATCGTGAAAATCGATTTGAACTGTATCATCTATCGCCAAACCAAGAAGACTGGCAGCCTTCCCCATATTGATGGCTATTTCCATATAATTGGCAGAATTGAACAGACATAAAGTTTCTCCTACTGGTACATCACTATAATGATCGCTTAGACTTTTGATCGGGTCATAACGTTTAAAAAATAAAGAAAACGAACGTCCGGCCTGTACACGCCGAAACAAGTCTTTTTTAATATTCAAAATGACATTATCGTAATTATCAACATGAATAACGGAGCCTCGAATCTGTGATTTACTAATAACAGGCTGAAGTGTGATTCGTTGTTCAGGCTTACGCACTTGTTTGCCTATTTCTTTGAAAGGTTTTTCTGAAGTAATATGTGCTACTCCATAAGCAAAAATATCTGTCAGCGGAAAAGTACTTTTATTCTTATAGGGAATGGCGTATATTTTCTTAGGCATTTCTTCAAAAATCAATGAAAATATACCATTATCAGGGCCGATGAAATAATGCCCTTCATGCTCGATGGCTATGAAACGCTTTTTGTCCCCATCAAAATTATTAACGCTAACAATATGGATACTCCCCCGCGGAAAACTTTTATACACATTCCTAACCACAAAAGAAGCCTCCACTATATTATAGGCTTTAATATCATGTGTAATATCTACAATCTGCAAAGGCACTCCGGTACTTAGTAAAGCACCTTTAATCACGCCTGTGTAGTAGTCGTGCCTTCCCAAATCAGATGTCAGTGTTATAATTGTCATAGATCAGGATGCAAGTACGCAAATTTATACCGCTTTTACATAATTTTGAACTACATTTGTTTCTAATTATAACATTGCTATTCATTTAAAAAATTATTAGATATGAAACCACATACGGCTAACTTAATCAACGCTGCAATACTTATCGGATTGGGTATATGGGGCTATTTAGCCAGCGAAACAGGTTCACCAACAGCACTTATTGCACCTGTTTCAGGGCTTATTTTACTACTGATGACTCCTGGTATTCGTAAAGACAATAAGGTCATTGCACACATTGCAGTTGTATTGACTTTACTATTATTTATTGCGCTCTTTATGCCATTTATGGCTCGTGAAGGACTCGCAAAAATGCGTGTAGGCGTAATGCTCCTGAGTTGTTTGACAGCATTGGCTGTATTTATTAAAAGTTTTATTGATGCCCGTAAGGCTAAAGCGTGATTGGCTATTGGGTTAATTGAGTAATTGGTTATTGAGTGTATTGAGTTAATTAAGTGATTACTCAATACACTCAATACTCTTAATTAACCTACATACTCTCAATTAATTCAATCCTCTCATCGATATGAAGACTGTATATAATTACTTAGTTACAATACTCTGCCTGCTTTCCATAGGTTGCCTTCCTGAAGAGCCGGACAATTCTTATAATTTCTCTATTAAGGATGAAAAAATACAGGAGATCATTCGTTTTCAAGATGAACGGAATACAGATGAACTGTTGGGCTATACTGAGCATCCCAATATTACTTATCGTTATGCTGTGGCCAATGCATTGGCATCAGTACAAGATGAGAAGTCGGTTTCTGCATTAGTTACATTCCTGAAAGATGAAGATGAAAGAGTACGTTATGTAGCTGCTTATGCACTAGGACAAACTAAGTCTGCCGATGCTACAAAACCTATTCTCAAATCTTTTGGGGAAGAAAAATCCAGAAAAGTACAAGGTGCTTTACTAGAAGCTATAGGCAAAACCGGTGACAAAGAAAACCTCCGACAGATCAGTACTGTAAGAAATTATCGGGAAACGGATACGCTCTTACTTGAAGGACAATCGAAAGGTATTTATCGTTTTATGACTCGTGATATTACTTTGCCGGAAGGCACAACACGCATGATAGAGTTATTGCAGCAAAATACACCATCTTCAGTCAAACAGGTAGCAGCAGATTATCTTCGTCGGGCAAAAGATATTAAAATTGCTCAGTATGAAAAAGAGTTGATCGAGGTATTTGAGAAAGAAGCAACAGCTAATGTTCGTATGTTTCTGGCATCGGCATTAGGAAAAACCAAACAAGACTCAGCATTAGTAGTACTGTCCAATGCCTTTGATACAGAAAAAGATTATCGTGTAAAAGTGAATATGATCCGGGCATTGAGAGATTATCCTTATAAAAAAGCTCGCGACCTGGCTTTAAAAGCTGCCGAGGACAACAATCCTAATGTAGCCTATACAGCAGCAGCATATTTACGCAAAAATGCCGCTTATTACGATAGTAAAATTATTTATAAACTAGCAGAAGCAACTCAAAACTGGCGGGTAAAAAGCGAACTTTTTGCTGCCGCTCTTGCTCGTACTAATCCAGCTTTTACCAAAACCCGATACTATTACAGCAGAGCCTTAATACGAGATTTTGAAGGATCTAAAAATCCATATGAAAAAGGCGCTTTACTAATTGCAATGGCTGAAAACCCAGTTAATCTCGAATATATTGAGCAGGTTGTTTTTGACTCCATGGCAACTCCGGTTATTAAAAGTTATGGTATTCAGGCACTGGCAGAAATGCGGATCAATCCCGAACTCGACCAATTGGCTGGCTCAAAAGCCTATACTACAAAAGCCCGTTTAGCACAAATTTTCAAACGTGCAATAGAAAGTGGCGATGTAGCAATGATAGCCACCACATCGGGCATATTACGCCAGGAAGAACTTAAAATGCGTCGTGCTTATCCAGGCGGAGCCGGTTTTATGGATAATACCTTGAAAAAACTCCAATTACCACGTGATGTGGAGGCTTATAATGAATTAAAACGAACGATCAATTATTTCAGAGGTTTTGATATAGAAAGAGGCACTATTACTCCAGAAGCCAAACAGCCTATAGATTGGGAACTGATTAACAATTTGCCTAAAGCACCAACAGCCATTATCAGTACAAAGAAAGGCAATATTGAAATCGACTTATTAGCCAGTGAATCTCCAGGTTCTGTAGCTAATTTTGTCAAATTGGCCCAAGATGGTTTTTTTAAAAATAAAAATTTCCACCGTATTGTACCTAATTTTGTAGCACAGGGTGGTTGTCCGCGCGGTGATGGTTGGGGTAGTCTGGATTATTCTATTCGCTCTGAGCTCGGTCCGCAATATTATAATGATGAAGGTTATATAGGAATGGCTTCAGCTGGCAAAGATACTGAATGTACGCAGTGGTTTATTACCCACTCCCCTACTCATCATCTTGATGGACGTTATACTATTTTTGCCAAAGTTAGCAGAGGTATGGACATCGTACATAAGCTGGAAATAGGCGACATCATTGAATCTGTAGAGATCAGATAAAATATACACACCACCCAACATTGAAACACAAATACAAGTTATCCATGAAAATTAATTTTACTATCCCTGGCTATCTCACTGTCTTGCTGATAATGATTATGCTCAGCTTCACAAACTGTGATAATTTACCATCAAAAGACAATGTTGAAAAAAAGCCTTCAACAGAAAATAAAATGAAGGAAACTAGCAAACCTAAAGTTCCTGTAAGTCAAACCAAGGTCAGCGACGATGAATTGATGGGTAAATTTGTGCCTTCAAAGCATCCTGACTTCGTTAAGATCAAATCGGAACATGCTACGAAGAACAATATATACTTACGCAAAGAAGCCTATGAAGCTTTCCAGAATATGTATAAAGCAGCTTTAGAAGATGGTATTCGCCTGAAGATCGTTTCTGCTACTCGTCCATTCAATCATCAGGTCAGCATTTGGGAAGCTAAATGGACTGGTACCCGTCTGGTTGGGGGTAAAAATCTATCTAGAGAAATGCCAGATAAAAAAGCTCGTGCATTGGAAATATTGCAATATAGCTCTATGCCTGGCACTTCCCGGCACCACTGGGGAACCGATATTGATCTGAACAATCTGGAAAATTCATGGTTTGCAAATGGGGAGGGACTAAAGATATATGAGTGGTTGAAAGAAAATGCACTGGCATATGGATATTGTCAGACCTATACACCAAAAGGCAGTGAGCGCCCATATGGCTATGAAGAAGAAAAATGGCACTGGACTTACCTTCCGGTTGCGCTTAGTTTTACAGAACAGTACAAAGCCCGTATCAAGGATGAGCATATCAGTGGCTTCAAAGGCGCTGAAGTAGCCAAAGAAATAGGTATAGTAGAAAAGTATGTTTTAGGTATTAATAAAGACTGTAAATAAATAAACAAATGGCATTAACTGAATCAAATATGTTGCCTTTGGGCACTGTTGCCCCTGACTTTACTTTGCCCGACACCGTATCGGGAAAAACAATGAATCTAAATGAACTGACCGGCGATAAAGGCACTGTTCTTATGTTCATATGCAATCATTGCCCTTTTGTTATTCATGTCAATGATGAATTAGTTCGCTTGTCAAAAGATTATCAGCCAAAAGGTATTTCTTTTGTAGGAATTAGCTCTAATGATGTAGAGAACTATCCGGCAGATGCTCCTGACAAAATGACGCTGCTGGCAAAAGAAGCAGGTTATGACTTTCCTTATCTCTATGATGAAAGTCAGGAAGTTGCCAAGGCTTATGATGCAGCCTGCACACCAGATATTTATGTATTCGATGCAAATAATAAACTGGCTTACAGAGGCAGACTAGATGGTTCTCGTCCTGGAAATAATATAGCCCTGACAGGTGAAGATATGCGCAAAGCACTCGACCATATATTGGAAGGTAAAGCGGTTCCCGAACCACATTACCCTAGTGCAGGATGTAATATCAAATGGAAAAAGTAAAAGGAATATCCACTAAAAAATAGCCGATAACGCATTGATGTTATCGGCTATTTTTTTATGGATAAACTATCGCTTCCTGCTTCGGGTTTTTCGACCTCTGAAAATGCTGGAAAACCATAAAATAATAATGGCACCAACTGTAGCAGAAACGATCATACCTACGATATTAGTAGGTAATTGAACACCAAAAGTATCTGATAATACTTTGGTAATGTTGCTTCCGGGAGTAATACCCAAAACATTAAAAATCATACCGCCAACTACTGCGCCAGCAATACCCAAAAGAGCATTTATAGCAAAGCCATAGGTGTCTCCTTTCATAATTCGGGCAGCTAGTGTACCAGACACAGCTCCTACCAGAACCATTACAACTAAATTAAGTATATCCATTTTTAAGTTATTGTACCTCAAACGAGACTTTTAAATTAACACGATAAGCAGAGACTTTATTGTTCTTCACAACAACACTCTGACTTTGTACATAAGCAGAACGAATACCTTTAATAGATTTTCCTGCTTTTTTAATCGCACTAGCTGTTGCATCTTCCCAGCTTTTTGTGGAATCGGACATGATCTCGACAACTTTTATAACTGCCATATTTTTTGTTTTTGATGAATTTGTTCTATGTTTTCTCAATACACTTTCAGTGAGATATGAAAACTTTCAAACAAATTTCAGTGAAAAAAATAAACGTATTCTTTTGAAAAACGAACAAAAAAACCGTTTTTACGTCATATAACTGATAAATAGCCTATACACAGGTATTCATCAATTTATTCACGCAAATTTAAACAAATAAAATAATTATGGATTTAATGGGCATTTTAAGCTCCCAAATGGGTAGCGCAATTATAGGCCAAATCGCAGCAAAATATTTTGGTGGCAACAGCAAAATGGCTCAAATGGCGATCAGCGCTGCATTGCCAGTACTGATCGGTGCCTTAGCTCGAAACTCTTCAAAAAAAGAAGGGGCTCAAGCATTAAACAGCGCACTGGAAAAAGACCATGACGGAAGTCTTTTGGAAGACTTAAGCGGCTTTTTTGAGGGCAAGCACCAAGGAGAACGCTCAGCAGATGGTGCAGGTATTTTAAAACACCTGCTTGGTGACAAAAGAGATAATGTAGAACAAGCTATTAGTCAGAATGTCGGTGCAGATAAAGCGGCTACAGGAGGACTACTAGAGTCATTAGCACCGCTTATTCTTAGTCAGCTAGGTCGCGAAAAGCGTCAGAATAATCTGGATGCTAACGGATTAGCAGACCTCCTCAACCAGAACAGACAAAATATAGAAAGCGAGCCTAAAAAAAGAGGCCTTGTCATGAGCCTGCTTGATCGTGATGGCGATGGTAAAATTGATGAAAATATTAAGCGTAAAGGTTTAAATATTCTGAGCAGTTTGTTCAGAAGAAGATAAGAATAGATATGAGTCATTCCGGCTTTTTATCAAAATAGAAATTATAAGAGGTCGATAGTCCATGGTCGATATATGCCTTTTAGGCTTATAGTAAATTGGCAGCCCGTCCGCAAGCGGTTCACTAAAAGAATGATTCCCCGAATCATTATTTTAGCTCATATTTTGCTTTGCAAAATGCATGTATAATTTGGTAAACTGGAGTGTTTTTTTACTCCAACTATGGACTATCGACCATCGACTATCGACATTTTTTACCACTTTTAAAATTCGGGATGACTCATCTTCATCTTAATAACTCCTGCACTTTTTGTTCCAGCCATCCCCTTTCTACCAAAGGAGATAAATTCTGTATTTCACTTTGCAATTTTTCAGTACGCCCTTCATGAAGTGATTGTCCATTAACCACCTTCTTCCTCCTTTCCAAAATTCGCTTGAAAACATTGGCAAAGTTATTATAAGCTTGCCTCCATGATTCCGACATTTTTTTATTACGAACAGATACATTCTGCCGCAAAGCTTCTAACTCATAATTCAGAGGATGCTCATGTATATTATCCACGGTTAGTGTAGATTCATAATATATTTTTATTAACAAAATTCTCAATTCGAGATGATAAACAAAGTCTTCTGTTGAGCTGATCTTTGCTATAAAATCCTGTGCTTCTTCAAATTTATGGTTATGAAAACACATTAAGGCAAAAGCATAGCTAGAAATATTCTCTTTTACATCTGGTGAAAGTTCTTTTTTATACTCCTGAATAAAATGAGCTGCCCAAATACTCTCATTCAGCTTTAAGGCATTTTTCACAATATGAATAAATTGATGCTGTGAAAAATAGACAACCTCAGACCAACAACCAAGCTCCAGTCCTTTTTCAAACACTTTGTGTTGCTCCAATACAAAGTCCTCTTCTCCTTGCCTAATCATCCAATTGCAATAATTAGTCATGTGATTAAAGAACTGCCTTATTTCCGTTTTATTAAACTTATCTAAATGAGCAAAAAGATAGTTTTTCAAAGTATCATAATGTTCTCGCTGATAACTTTCCAATAATAATAATAATGTGCAATGTATCTTAATTGCTGGTAGCTCACTATCTTCACTATCATTCAAATGCTGCTTCACATAGTCCATAAACGGAAAACTATATTCTACCTGTAATACTTTCTGTCGAGATACTGCTGCACAATAATATTTGAGTAATTTACTTAAAAAAGATTGGCGCAAAGCGTCAATAACTGATTGCATTTTGTTCTCTGCATTACTCCTATTATGCAATAATATACCCAGATAAAGGTCTATCTCAGCCAATTGAAATGTAGCGTCATGGTATAAATCGTTCCTATGCGAACTTGTATTTAGCTCATTACGCATTTTATCTACCATATGGGGTAAGTACTTGTATAATTTATGGTCGACAAAAGCATTCATCGTATGGCGTTTCAACATAAACGGGTAGTGCTTTAAGTCAGTCCAAAGCATATATTCCTGAACCTGACTAGTCAATTTAGACATAACACTCCGTAATGCTTTTTCTTCCTTTGGGTGAAGTTGTTTTTTATCATCAGATAACCTTTTTATTCCTGCGTACTTTAAAAGGCTGAGCTTATCTGTAGACTTATTCAAATTGCGATGGTTTTTCCTTATCCCTCTATATAAGTCACTGACTTCTTGAGAACTATTATGAATCGGTGAGTCTAACCATAATTCTAATTCCCGAAGTTCCTTCTTACTTAGTGCTCGTAAAATGGTAAATAATTTTGAATCACGAAGTTGAGAATTATCCAGCATCTTGGATTATTTTTTAATTAATAAGTTAAAATTAAAGCAAATAAACACCTGAATATCAATATGTTTAAAACATCATGCTATTTGCAACTTGTCTTGTACCCGACATTTTCACAAAGACAAATTACACTTTTTTTACGTTTTACAATACTACATTCCCTTCTATATTTGTAGTACAAAACAGGTAATATTAAATGTTATCTGATTTCTGCCCCATATAAGCGCCTCAGTAGAAAAACATACCGCTTTAAAACATAAAGTCTTTGATAACTTACATTAAGTTGTATCAAAGCGACAAAAACTACACACACTTTACTAACATGGGACAGATACTTATTGTATCATGCCCGAAAACTATTATTTACTATGAAAATCATAACAAAATGTTGTGGGATTATTATGTTGCTCTTCTGGGCAAATTCAAGCCAGGCGCAATCACTAAGTATGCAAGTACTTAATGCACCATCCACAGATACACAACAATGTTTTTATGTACACATCAATTCAAGCCAGGTCGCTAATTCTATTATTATCACAGGAAATGAACAAAGCAGTTCTTGCGCAATGACATTAGGTTGTCCTGCCACTATCTGCTACGACAGGCCTCTATATCAGGCAAGAGAGGAATGGATAGAATGTGAAGTTAATTTAGGAAACAACGCTCTAATTGATGGTTGTATCGTAACTATTTGGCCTCGAATCGCAGAAGAAGCTCCGAATGAATGTGCAAACCTTGTCATTGTACCTAACTGCGGTTACTTGTCTCCTTGTCAGGCTGGCGAGGTATCACCAGGCAGCATTACACACTTAACAGTAGGAGTATTAGATGATGATGGCAATATGTCATACCTCGCGTGGTCTGGCACTATGGCAAATATATCCTGGTATACCAATGATAGTCCAGATCCTATTCATACAGGAGCATGGATAGAGTATGACCCTAATGAAACTTATTATGTCAAAGTTGTTCTGTACAGGCGAGATGGTACCGAGATCCATTGCGGACAAGGGCAATCGTGGGGATCATCCTTAGGTAGTCTTTCTATGTTCAGAACAGACACAAATCCACCAGTCAATTTATCCACATTATCCAATTATCCTAATCCTTTCTCTTCTAATACCGCTATTGCTTTTGAGCTAGAGGAGGACGTGCCGGTGACCTTACGGGTAATGAATATACAGGGAGAAGTTATTCAAACGCTGATTAATCAAAAACCTATGGACAAAGGACATTATCAGTTTCTATTCAATGGGCAAAAATATCCTTCAGGTATCTATTATTTCTCTTTACAGGCTGGTAATTATACAGGTACACATAAAATGAACATTATACATTAATATAAACAAAGGAATGACGCAAGAATAAAATGTACACTTATACTCGTCCTTTTCCATTCTAATTTTATTCATCCCTCATTCCTAAAAAGGCTGGATTATCATGGTGACGAAAACAATGATTTATTAAACTATTAGACTAATTATTAAACTGTACATCAATTATTAAACTACGAACGCAAGTTCAGACTAAAACAATGATTATGAAACGTTATTTAGTTTTCCTTATGGGAATGATGCTGATATTGTCAGCATGCGAACAACAAACACTTCAAGACACTATTTCTATTACTGAGCAAGAATTGACTCATCAAGAAGATGCGCATCTGCATGATGATACGTGTCCTTCAGAATGTTATATTGTGCCGGAGTATACGAAAGAAGTCACCATTAAATTACCATTCACCGATAAAGCAGTACCCGTTACTGTTGGTATTTATAAAGGATATGCTCTTTACCAGGGAGATATTATTTTAGGTACTGAAGACGAAGTTGTCAATCGGGGTGTGGCTACTGATGGACGTAGATGGCCAAACTCTACTATCCCGTACACGATAGCTGCTGGTTTTAACTCAACACAATTAAATCGTATTATGGATGCTGTTGAGCACATCAATGAAAACACGGTTTTATGCGTTGTTCCAAGAACCAATGAAGCTGACTATGTAGAGTTTATTCCAACTGGTGGCTGTGCATCATATATTGGTAGAAGAGGCGGAAAACAGACTATCTGGCTGTCTTCCTGTAGCTTTGGTAGCACAGTACATGAGGTTCTGCATGCCTCAGGTATTTATCATGAACAGTCCAGAGAAGACCGTGATAATTACATTACTGTTAACTATCAAAACATATCGTCCTTTGCTGTAAACAATTTTAATATTGCGCCGACATCTACATCTACTGACTATGGCCCATATGATTATGGCTCTATCATGCATTACGGTAATTTTGGTTTCTCCTCCAATGGGTTACCAACAATTACCACTATTCCTCCAGGTATTCCTATCGGACAAAGAAATGGACTGAGTGCAGGTGATATTGCTACACTGGATGCTATGTATGAAGGCTGTGAAAGTAGCTGTGGCGGAGGTGGTGGTACAACTGCCTCAGGTTGTGGTGTCACTGTAAGTATTTCAGGCCTGAATGTTACTTTAACAGCTAATAACAACAGCAATAGCGGTATTATAAAAGTCCGCACGCCTAGCTGGAGTTGGTCACAAACTATGTGTAATGACTGGACAGGTAATAGCTGTACATCTGGTAAAACAGTGACCGTACCTGGCCCGGGAACTTATGTTGTCGATACTCAATTCGGCGGTGTTTGTACTTTTACGATTACTGTAGATGGCTCAGGCGGTGGTAGTGTTGACATGGATGGCGATGGTGTATGCAGTGATGTGGATTGCGATGACAATGATCCTAATGTTGGTGCACAACAAACACCTGGTACATCTTGTAATGATGGTAATCCAAACACCATAAACGATGTTATCCAGGCAGACGGCTGTACTTGTCAGGGGCAGCCCATCGGCGGTTGTTCTAATCCAACTACTATTAACGAAAACTGTTCTGGTGCCAGCGTAGAAGTTTGCGACGGAGAAATTACCATCGACGTATCCAATAACAGCATTCGTCACATCACTATTAATGATGTAGATGCAGGCTGGGCTGTTGTAGAATTGGTTTGTGCCAGCTGGAGCAATAGCTGTAACCCAGGTTCATACACCTATACTGTACCACAATCAGGGAATTATTCTGTTCAGTTTAACTACTATAGTTCACCTACTTGTGGAACAGGAGCATTCTTTGTTCAATAATATAAAACTTGTTCTATCCCTATCCCCTTCATCTACCAGTGGCATCAAACAGATGCCACTGGTAGAAATTCTATTAATCTTTATGATCCTATAGTAAAATTACGCCCGGATCAAACTACACCTAACCAATACTATTATTATGAAACGTTATTTTCTTTTCCTTACAGGAATGATGCTAATCCTGTCGGCATGTGAACAACAAACACTTCAGGATACTATTACTATCAACGAACAACAAGAACTAACAGGTACTCATTTACATGACGGAACCTGTTCTTACGAATGTTATGTTGAGCCGGATTATACAAAGGAAGTCAACATAAAGTTACCCTTTACAAATAAGGCAATATCTGTAACTGTAGATGTTGCAGATGGGCTTGTCTTTTATCAGGGAGATATTATTCTGGGTACAGAAGATGACATTATTAATCGTGGCGTAGGTAAAGATAGTGACAGATGGCCCAATTCTACTATCCCTTATGTCATTGCCACTGGCTTTAGTGCTAATCAATTAAATCGTATCCTCAACGCCATTGACCATGTAAATGAAAACTCTCCTTTATGTGTTGTTCCCCGAACAAATGAGGTTGGCTATGTAGAATTTAAACCTTCTGACCGTTGTGCTTCATATATTGGTATGAGAGGCAACAAACAATCTATTTTACTGTCATCCGGTTGTAGTTTTGGTACTACAGTACACGAAATACTTCATGCATCAGGTATTTATCATGAACAGGCACGTGAAGATCGTGATAATTATGTAAATATTCATTATCCAAATATTCGACCTGGTTATGAGCATAATTTTAATATAGCTCCTACCGCTACCGCATCTGATTATGGTGCTTACGATTATGGCTCTATTATGCATTATGGTACCAACTATTTTTCTTCTAATGGACAAGCAACGATTACAACAATACCTCTAGGGATTCCTATTGGACAAAGAGATGGCTTAAGTGATGGAGATATTGCTACATTAGAAGCTATGTACAATGGATGTAATGGCTGTGGTGGCGGTGGAGGTACAACCGCTTCTGGCTGTGATATATCAATAAGTATTTCCGGACTCAATATTACCTTGACCTCTCAAAATTTTGATGACAATGGTATTGTGAAAATCAGAACATCTAACTGGACTTTTTCTGAAATATTGTGCAATGACTGGACAGGTGATTATTGTACATCAGGGAAATCAGTGACTGTACCCGCTCCGGGAACTTATGTAGTCGATGTTCAAGATGGAGGAGGATGCATCTTTACGATCAATGTTACTGGAACCGGAGGTGGTGGTGCTAACGATAATGACAGCGATGGCGTATGCAGCGATGTAGATTGTGATGATAATGATCCAAATGTAGGTGCACAACAAACACCAGGCACAGCTTGTGATGACGGTCTTGCCAGCACGACTAATGATGTCATTCAGGCAGATGGCTGTACTTGTCAGGGACAGTCTGTTACCTGCAATAATTTTGTGCCTGTTAATGAGAATTGCTCTGGTGTTGGAGTAGAGATTTGTGGTGACAAAATAAGAGTTAATGTATCTGGTAATAATTTAAGCCACATTACGATCAATGATGTAGATGCAGGCTGGGCAGTCGTTAATTTGGTTTGTGCCAATTGGAGTAATAACTGCGATCCTGGTTTTTACACTTATACAGTGCCGCAATCCGGTAATTATTCTGTTCAGTTCCATTATTCTAATTTGCCTACTTGTGGAACACCACCATTCTATGTTGATGATAATACTATGTGATAAAATTTTAGAATTTCTCATTATCTTAAAACAATGATTATGTTATACAAAAAGCACCTTACAAACAAATTAAACTATGCTCATATTTTATGCCTGATACTCCTTACAGGCCTAATACCATGCCTTTCAGTGGCACAATGCCTGACCGACAAAACAGCAGGCAGCAATCAGGCAGATATTGATGCGCTTGATGCAGCTTATAACAATCCCAGTCCATACACTTACAGTAGTATGATGAGTGTCAATGATGCCGGGCAATTTCAAAGTCTTCAGGGCGAACCCAATCCAATTCGCCACCTGACCAATAATATGCGGGCTTTTCATGCTATGGATTATGATTTTAATAATAATCTTGTTTTCAACGTCTCGTTATATCCCAATATCACCAAACCAAAAGATGTAAATGGTATTCCTCCATATCTCGATATTGGCAGTTATGGTAATTTTGCCAACGAAGGCATGACCAATATTAGTGCAGCTACAGAAATTCTAAACAGAAAACTAAGTACAACCCCTGGTCATGAATTAAGCTGGAAAGAAAAAATATGGCAGGAATCCGACTGGTGGCCAGCTTCATCAGGGCTATCTATTACTGCTGGTATCCGTGAATCCTACAAACGCTATACAGAACGCTTTATTGATGTATTAGCGCCACAAAATGGCACCCAATATATAGACATTTATCAGGTTGGGAACGAACTTTGGGATTACCCTTACGAGGAAGACTATCATGCCATGCTGGAAGGTGCTTACAGTGCTTTTGTGAATAAATATGGATCTAATCCAGCCAATTGGAAAATGAAATTCATGCCAGGCTCTTTTCAGGCTGCCGAAATTGATAATACCTGTCCGACTCAACAACGAAACAATTCGAACTGTGGCGGTTCTCCCAGCCAATTATTCAATCAAATAGGAGATTATCTGGATGTCTCCAATTGCAATATTTTGCAAAACATGTATGCCATTAATACTCATGCCTACCCCTTTGGCGAGGGAACACTTGATTATGTCCATCCTGAAAAACCGAATAATGAATTTCTCAATTTTAAAGCGGCTGTTGCTTTCCGTGATGCCAATCCTATTCTAAATGGGAAAGGTGTATGGCTTACTGAAACTGGCTATGATTCACATAATATAGGTCAACTTCCTGACGGGAGTGGCCCGGCAGTAGGTGTGGGCGAACTGAGTCAGGCTGCTATGTTACTGAGAGCATTTATGCTGACAAGCCGTTATCATTTGGAAAGAGTGGATTTTTATATGGGATTTGATAATACAGGTTTCGATCAGGAATGGTATGGAGGGCGTTATGGTAGCTCCGGTTTCTGGCGACTAAGCGATCAGTCTATATGCACTTATCGTTCTGCTCGCCCTTCCTGCGGTGCCAAACCCAAACCAGCTTTCTTTACCTTCAGGGATTTTCTTGACAAATTAGGCAATAAAGTCTTTCGGGAAGCCGTCGCAGAAGACAATAATCTCCATGCCTATATTATTGCTGATGCCAATGGCAGTAATCCTTATCTTGTTTTCTGGAGCCCCACGGCTACAACGGATAATAATGTTTTCAACACAATTAATGTTAATAAAGCCGTCAACCTTCCTGCTGGTTATAAAGTAGCCACAACTTCCGCAACACCCTTCTCTACAACTGGAAATGAGACTAGTGAGCCTTTTAATGCCTTTACAGCTTCTTCTTTTTCCAATGCAGTCAGTGGTACAGGAGCAGGCTCCACAACCATATTGAAAACAAGAAGAATGCCTTCTTATATCAAATTGGAAGCAGCTTCAGGCAATAATCTTTCTTTTACTTTTTGCCCAAATAATGTTACAGTTACCGCAGCACAGGGAGCCAATGGCAGAACAGTATCATGGACAAGCCCCAGCGCAGAAACTTCCTGTACTACGGGAGGAGGATGCTCAGGAACAAATATCAGTGGTTTCAACTATCTGGGCGAACATAATGGTAGCGACTATTACATATCTCAGTCGATAGATAATTGGTCTGACGCCAAAATAACTTGTGAAAATAATGGAGGGCATCTGGCCGCTATCAATTCACAGGCAGAACAGAATTTTATTTTAAGCAATATCAATCAAGCCGTATTGATAGGCATACATGATAGTGATAATAACAGCAGCCTGGAATGGGTAACAGGAGAATCGGTATCGTATACAAATTGGGAACCTGGTCAGCCTAACTTAAATGGCTCAAATCGTTATGGTTTAATGGATTATTGGGCGGCAACCCCCGGACAATGGGAGATTGCTAATTTCTGGACTGCAAAACCTTTCATTATGGAAGTACCTTGCAGTGGTGGAGGCGGAAGTAGCTCCCCTACTATTACTCAAACTCAGGGACAATCCAGCGGTTCATACTTCGGCATAGGCACCAACACCATTGCATACACGGCTACAGATAATTGTGGCAATACAGCTAATTGTAGCTTCACAGTCACTGTAAATCCTAGTCAGCAAACTAATTTATCATTGAATTGTCCAGGCAATCTTACGCTTACAGCTCCAGCAGGCGCAAATGGAAGAATTGTAAATTGGTCTACTCCCTCGGCTACTACTACTTGTAATGGAAATGCCAGTATCACTCAAACTGGCGGCGCTTCTAGTGGAAGCTATTTCTCCATAGGTACTTATTTTATCAGTTATCAGGCAACGGATAATTGTGGCAATCAGAAAACTTGTCAGTTTGTTATTACCGTAGAAGACGGAGGCGGAGGTTGTGATGGCTCAAGTATCAGCGGATTCAATTATATTGGTGAACATAATGGCAGCGACTACTATATATCAACTTCAGATAAAAAATGGATAGATGCTAAAAATGATTGTGAAAATAAAGGCGGACACCTGCTTACCATTACTTCACAAAGCGAACAGAATTTTATTTTCAACAATATCAATAAAGCAGTACTGATGGGGATTAGTTATGGTAACTCTGGTCTGGAATGGGTCACAGGAGAAACCATAACATACACAAAATGGAAACCCGGACAACCTTACATCAGTGGCTTAAAGAAGTATGGACTACTGGATTATTGGGTAAGCGGACAATGGGAAATTACCAGCTACTGGACGAAGAAGCCTTATGTTATGGAAGTACCCTGCTCCAGCAATCGCCTACCAGCACAAGAAACTCCACTGAGTATATATCCTAATCCTACTACAAATATACTATATGTCCAAATACCTGAAAGTACCAGTTTACAACAAGGCAGTTTTAATCAGTTATCTATACACAATACATTAGGACAACAATTACAAACGATAAATATAATACCCGGCACCTCATTACAATCAATAGATGTATCCGGCCTGGCAAAAGGCATGTATTTCATCCGGCTAAGTGGCTCCGATTACCAGACAAAAGCCGCCAGATTCACCGTCTATTAATAGACTCTTTCTGAATAATTACGTTTACTAGACTTACGTAAGTTTAGTAAAGGTCTGCTCTAAACACCTGGAAGTGTTCGACTAATGTAGGGTATAGTCGAACACTACTTAAAATCTGACTTTCAAGAGTAAACCTCATTTAACCCTTGATTCGCGTATATAGTAAAGTGTGTTTATATACAAAGGGGCAAGCTTTCGGGCTTGTCCCTTTTTTAATGTTGCTACTCAGAAGTGCAACGTTGCTGCTCAGAAGTGCAACATTGCTGCCCAGAAGTGCAATGTTGCTGCCCAGAAGTGCAATGTTGCTGCTCAGAAGTGCAACGTTGCTGCCCGGAAGTGCAATGTTGCTGGTCAGAAGAGCAATGTTGCTGCTCAGAAGTGCAAT